>VBFI01000200.1 GCA_005889275.1 Chloroflexota bacterium
GGCATCGTCAGCGCCGGCGTCCACGTCGCCGACGTGCTGCAGGCCCCGCTCCCCATTGGCCGCTTCCATACGCGTCGGATCGGGGCCGCGGGGGGCGTCCACGTGCGCGTCTCACCGTTCGACGCGCGGGTCTGCGACGTCAAGTTCTTCGACCGCCAGGCCCTCGACATGGACAAGACCCAGGAGCGGAAGGTGGAGACGATCTTCTTCCGCGAGGACCTGCGGCGCGTCTCGTACGAGGACGTCGGTCGCATCTACGAGTCGCCGCGCGTCGGCGCCGCCTACAGCGACGCGTTCCTCGCGGAGGTCGCGCGACGGCGAGAGCTCACCGAAGCGAAGCCGAAGATCGTCGTCAACTACTCGCACGGCACGGCGTCCCAGTTCCTCCCGCAGCTGCTCAACGCCCTCGACATCGACGTCGTCGCCGTGAACGGGATCGTCTCCGAGAACATCGGATCCCGCTCGTTCGAGGAGTTCGAGCAGGAGCAGCGGGAGCTCGCCGTGCTCGTGCCCGCGCTGGGCGCTCAGCTCGGCGTGATCATCGACCAGGGCGGCGAGAAGATCTTCGTGGTCGACGACCGCGGCCGGATCGTGAACGACATGCATTTCCTCACCGCGTTCATCGACCTCACGGTCCGTCTCGCGCCCGGCGTCGTCGCCGTTCCCGTGTACGCGCCCTCCTCGATCGAGCAGATCGTCGCCGCCAACGGCGGTCGGGTGCAGCGCGTCCGCGCCTCCGCGGAGGCGCAGATGAGCCTCGCCGCGCGGGAGCATCCGCTCCTCGTCGGCGACGGAGTGGGGGGATTCATCTTCCCGCGGTTCCACCCGTCGTTCGACGGCCTCTACGCGACCGTGCGGCTCCTCGAGCTCCTCATCGGCGCGAAGCGCACCCTGAGCGAGGTCATCGACGCGACGCCGCCGGTGCACGTCGCGCGGCTGCAGGTGGACTGTCCCTGGGAGGAGAAGGGGCGGGTCATGCGCATGCTCGCGCAGGATCCGGAGACCGAGCGCACGCGGCAGGTCGACGGCGTGAAGCACCAGCGTGACGGAGAGTGGGTCCTCGTCCTTCCGGACGCGGATCGCCCGCTGTTCAACGTCTACGCGGAGGCGAACGACGACGATCGCGCGTGGACGCTCGTGCAGGAGTACGCCGACCGCCTCGAGCGGATGCGCGCCAGTTGAGCACGGTCCGCGTCGCGATCGCGCAATGCGCGCCGGCTCTCGGCGCGGTGCACCGCAACCTCGAGATGCACCGCGCCTGGATCGCCAAGGCGCGCGACGCCGGCGCGGGACTGGTGATCTTCCCCGAGCTCTCCCTCACCGGCTACTACCTGAAGGATCTCGCGGCCGACGTCGCGTGCGCCGCGGACGATCCGGTCCTCGCGCCGATCGCCGAAGCCTCGCGGGCGCTCGACATCAGCGCGGGCTTCGTCGAGCGATCGGCGGACGCGAAGCTGCACATCGCCCAGGGGTACTGGTCCGGCGGCAAGCTCGTCCACGTGCACCGCAAGGTCTACCTGCCGACGTACGGCATCTTCGACGACGGCCGTTACTTCGGCCAGGGTGACCGCTTCGAGACGTTCGCGGCGGCCGGCGGGACGGCCGGCATCGCGATCTGCGAAGACCTCTGGCACGTCTCGACGCCCTATCTCCTCGCCGCGGCCGGCGCGAGTCTGGTGTTCTGCCCGTCCGCGAGTCCCGGCCGCGGTGTCGCCGAGGGCGGCGACCTCGGCACCGCCGAGTCGTGCCGGCTCATGGACCGTTTCTACGCGCAGTACCTGACGATCTACGTCGTCTACGCGAACCGGGTCGGGCACGAGGACGGGATCGCCTTCTGGGGCGGATCCGAGATCGTCGCGCCCGACGGCACCGTCGTCGCGCGCGCGCCGGAGTTCGACGAGCATCTCCTCGTCGGAGAGATCGACACCGAGCTCGTCGCCCGCGAGCGGGCGCGCAATCCGCTCCTCCGCGACGAGCGCGAGGACATCGTGCTGCGGAACCTCGCGAGCCGCCTCGGTCTTCCGCTCGACCGCCGTGACTGAGTCGCTCGCGCGCACAGGTGTGATCCGGCCCGATCCGAAAGATCCCTCTCCGCTTCGCATCGACGAGGCTCTCGTCCGCAAGATGCTCGTCTCGTTCGTCCGGGACGAGACCGTGAAGGCCGGCCTGAAGCGGGCGGTCATCGGCGTCTCGGGCGGGATCGACAGCGCCGTGACCGCCGCGCTCGCGAGCGAGGCGCTCGGACCCGACAACGTCCTCGGGCTCTTCACGCCGTACCGCCGCTCGAGCGACGAGTCGCGCCTCCACGCGCAGGCCGTGTCGAAGGCCTTCGGCTTCCGACTCGAGGAGGTGCCGATCACCAAGCAGGTCGACGCCTATTTCGCGGACAACGGTGGGGACACCGCCGACCGGATCCGCGTCGGCAACAAGATGGCCCGGGAGCGCAAGAGCATCGAGTACGACCGCTCCTGGCCCGACGGGATCGTGATCGGCACGAGCAACAAGACCGAGCTGCTGCTCGGCTACGGCACGCAGTTCGGCGACATGGCCGCGGGCATCAATCCGGTCGGCGACCTCTACAAAACGCAGCTGCGCGAGCTGGCGGCGCATTTGGGGATCCCCGCCGAGATCGTCCGCAAGGCGCCCACCGCCGAGCTCTGGGAGGGCCAAACCGACGAAGGCGAGCTCGGGTTCACCTATGCCGAAGCCGACCTGCTGCTCTACCACATGGTCGACCGGCGGCTGCGGCCGGCGGAGCTCGTGGCGGCGGGATTCGATCCCAAGCTCGTGACACGCATCCGCGAAATGGTCCGCCGGTCCCACTACAAGCGGGTCATGCCGATCATCGCGAAGGTGAGCCTGCGCACCGTCGGCCACGATTTCCTCTATCCGAGAGACTGGGAGGCGGACTGAGCCCGGCCGAGCCCGCGCCGGTCCCGCTCCGTCTCGGCCTCGGTTACGGATTCGCGCTGGCCGCGGCCGCGACGTTCGGGGTCGGTGGCGTCATCGCGAAGGCCGCGTTCAACGAGCTCGCACCGTCGACGCTGGCCGAGTTCCGCGTGCTGTTCGCCTTCATCGTGTTTGTGGTCCTGTTCGGGATCACGCGGCCGAACGACCTCAGGATCCGGCGGGCGGACCTGCCGATGTTCGCGGTCTTCGGCATCGTGGGCCTCGCCGGCGTCTCGCTCATCTACTACGAGGCGATCAAGCGGATCCCCGTCGGCGTCGCCCTGGTGATCGAGTACACCGGACCGATCCTGCTGCTCATCTACGCGCGGCTGCGCGGTCGCCGGGTCGGTGGACGGTTGTGGGCGGCGGCGGCGATCGCCGTCGTCGGGTGCTTCTTCGCGGCGGGCGCCTACGATGCCGGGCTCCGCGAGCTGAACGGCCTCGGACTCGCGCTCGCCGCGGCGGACGCGTTCATCTTCGCGCTGTACTTCGCCCTGGCCGAGCGTCTGGGCACCCGCTACACGACGCCCGCGCTCCTCGTCTGGGGCTTCGGCTTCGCGCTCCTCGGCTGGAGCATCGTCCGCGCGCCCTGGCTGTTGCCCTGGACGACGACCTCCGTAGACGTCTACTGGCAGATCGCGCAGGTCGTGGTGATCGCGACGCTCATCCCGTTCGCGCTCACCCTCGCCGCGGTGCGACTCATCCCGGCGGCACGGGTCGGGCTCACCGCGACCTTCGAGCCCGTCGTCGCGGCCCTCGCGGCCTGGATCGTCCTCGGCGAGCGCCTCGATCCGCCGCAGGTCCTCGGCGGCGTCGTCGTCCTCGGGGCGATCGTCATCGCGCAGAGCCTTCGCCCGACCGCCGGGAGCGTGTAGTCAGCCGAGGGCGGCGCGGAGCTTCGCGGCGATCGCCTCGGCCTCACCGTCCTGGTACGTCCGTCTGACCCAGAGCATCGGTGGCGCCCCCGTCGAGAAGAGCCGATCGCCCTTCCGCCGCGGGACGACGTGGGCATGGACGTGCGGCACGCTCTGGCTGATGCGCGTGTTGATAGCGACGAGGGTGCCCTCGGCGCCGAGCGCGGGTCCGAACGCGCGTGAGACGCGCTGGACCACGCCGAAGAACGGTCCGAGCAGCGCGGCGGGGATGTCCTCGAGGGTCTCGATGTGCTCGCGGGTGATCACGAGCGTGTGGCCGGGGAGAAGCGGCGCGCGGTCAAGGAAGGCGACCACGTCACCGTCGCGGTAGATCTCGTTGTGCGGGGCGCCACCGACGATGGCGCAGAAGACGCAGGCGGCGATCCCCAGAGCGTACCGCCGCCGGTTCCGCGCATCATCGAGCCCAAACGACCGTGCGGGGGTGAGCCGGTGATCCAGCAGCTGCGTATCTACGAGATCTTCGACCACAACAAGGCCGCGTTCCACGCGCGCTTCCGCGATCACGCGCAGCGGATCATGCGGGGCTACGGCTTTCGGATCGTGGCGATGTGGGAAACGAAGAACGACGGTCGCAGCGAATTCGCGTATCTCCTCACCTGGCCGGACCTCGCCACGAAGGAGCGCGCATGGCGAGGGTTCCTGGCGGACGCTGAGTGGAAGGAGATCAAGCGGGTGACGAATGCGGAGCACGGCGATCTCGTCGGAGAGATCCAGGACCGCGTGCTCGTCGCGACGAGCTACTCGCCGACGCTGGTGACCGCGTGAGCGTCTTCACGCCGGCCGAGATCGCGTACCTTCGAGGGCAGCGGCTCGCACGGCTCGCCACCGTCGGTCCGAAGGGACAGCCCCAGGTCGTCCCGGTGGGGCTGCATTACAACGCCGAGGCCGACACGATCGACGTCGGCGGGCACGGCCTCGAAAAGAGCGCGAAGTTCCGTCACGCGAGCGCGAATCCGCACGTCGCGATCGTCATCGACGACCTCGCGTCGGTGTCGCCCTGGCGACCGCGCGGCATCGAGGTCCGCGGCCGCGCCGAGGTGCTCACGAGCGGCGGCGAGTCGTTCGGCCCCGGTTACGACCCTGGGATCATCCGTATCCATCCGCGACGCATCGTGAGCTGGGGCATCGAGCCGCAGCGGCGCGCCGTGACCGTCGGCCGGTAGCCGTCCCGAATGGGGAAGCTGTACCTCGTCGCGACGCCGATCGGGAACCTCGAGGACATCT
This sequence comes from Chloroflexota bacterium, assembly GCA_005889275.1. GTDB lineage: Bacteria > Chloroflexota > Limnocylindria > P2-11E > P2-11E > 3-1-20CM-2-70-9. Next base: position 5,109 of record VBFI01000200.1, read on the forward strand.
CGCTCCGCGCGCTGCGGGTCCTGCAGGAGGTCCACATGGTCGCGTGCGAGGACACGCGCCACACCCAGGTCCTGCTGCGCAAGCACGAGATCCGGGCGAAGCACCTCACGAGCTACACCGAGTTCAATCACCGCCGCAAGTCGGCCGAGCTCGTCGGGCAGCTGGACCGCGGATGGGACGTCGCGCTCGTGACCGACGCGGGCACCCCGGGCCTCTCGGATCCGGGCGAGCAGCTCGTCAAGGCCGCGATCGCCGCCGGCCACGAGGTCGTGCCCATCCCGGGGCCGGCCGCCGCGATCGCGGCGCTCGTCGCCTCCGGGCTTCCGACGCGCGAGTTCACCTTCGTCGGCTTTCCGGAAAAGAAGAGCGGCGCGCGCCGCCGCGAGCTCGAGCGCCTGCTGGCCGACGCGCGCACCGTCGTGATCTACGAGAGCCCGTATCGTGTCGGCGACCTCCTCGCCGACCTCGCCGCGGTCGCGCCGGACGCGCGCGTCGCCGTGGCGCGCGAGCTCACGAAGCTGCACGAAGAGATCGTCCGCGGCACGGCGTCGGAGGTCGCAGCGCACTATGCTTCCGGGCGCCCAAAAGGCGAGATCACCGTGGTCGTGGCGCCGTCGAAGAACGCGGGGGAGCGTGATGACAGGGAGCCGGAGCCAGGATCAGAGCGTTGACGTCCTCGTCGAGATCCCGCGGGGCTCCCGCCAGAAGTACGAGCTCGACAAGAAGACCGGCCGCATCCGCCTCGACCGAGTGCTCTTCTCCTCGGTCCACTATCCCGCGGACTACGGGTTCGTGATGCAGACGCTGGCCGGGGACGGCGATCCGCTGGACGCCCTCGTGGTCGTCGAGGAGCCGACTTTCCCGGGCTGCATCGTTCCGGCTCGCCCGATCGGGACGCTCCTGATGAGCGACGAGCGCGGCGACGACGAGAAGATCCTCGCTGTCCCGACCGGCGACCCTCGCTTCGCGGAGGTCCGCGATCTCGACGATCTCCCGAAGCACTGGCTGCGCGAGATCGAGACGTTCTTCGCGACCTACACGGATCTCGAAGACAAGGAGCCACCGAAGATCCGCGGGTGGCGCGGGGCGGCCGTCGCGCGCGGCCTCATCGCGCAAGCACGGAAGCGCGCCGGGAACGGGCGGACGTGAACCGCGAGTACCGCAAGTGGTGGAGCCCCGCGCTCGGCCGGGACATGGAGCTCCTCATCTTCGGCGACAAGGGGACGCCGGTCCTCGTCTTTCCGACGTCGATGGGCCGCTTCTACCAGTGGGAGGACTTCGGGATCGTCGCCCACATGTCACCGAGGATCGAAGCGGGATGGCTGCAGCTCTGGTGTGTCGACTCGATCGACGGCGAATCCTTCTACAACAAGGCCGTGCCTCCGCCGGAGCGCGCGAGGCGGCACCTCGCGTACGAGCGATATCTCGTCGACGAGGTCCTGCCCGCCATCCGCACGGCGAACCCCGTCGACTACCTCATCCTCACGGGCGCATCGTTCGGCGCCTTTCACGCCATCGCCTTCGTCACCCGACGCCCGGGCATCGCGCGGAAGGCCGTCGGGATGTCCGGCGCGTACGACGCGGCACGCTGGCTCGATGGCGACCGCGACGGAGACGCGTATTTCGTCAACCCACTCGCGTTTCTCCCCAACCTGAATGACGAGCGGTATCTCGCTCCCTTGCGGGAGACCGAGATCGTCATCGCGACCGGCCGCGACGACCCCAACGTGGACCAATCGCGGCGCCTCGCGGCGACGCTCCAGCAGAAGGGCGTTCCCGCCGCGCTGCACGTCTGGGACGGCTGGGCGCACGATTGGCCGTACTGGAAGGACATGGTGGATACCTACATATGAGACAGGAGAAGGTCGTCGGCATCCTCGTCGGCCGCGAGAACACCTTCCCCGGGCCGTTCGTCGAGGCCGTCAACACGAAAGGGGCCGCCCGCGGGGTGCGCGCGGAGATGGCCGTGCTTGGAGGCGCGCGCGAGCTCGAGCCGCAGCGCTACTCCGTCCTGGTCGACCGGATCAGTCACGAGGTCCCCTACTACCGGGCGCATCTCAAGAGCGCCGCGTTGCAGGGGACGGCGGTGGTCAACGATCCCTTCTGGTGGGAAGCCGACGAGAAGTTCTTCGAGTGCACGCTCGCGCGCGAGCTCGGGGTGGCCGTGCCGAAGACGGTCGTCCTTCCGAACAAGTCCTACATCCCGGACATCTCCGATCAGTCACTCCGTAACCTCGCGTATCCACTCGACTGGGACGGGATCCTCGAGTACGTGGGCCTGCCGGCGATCCTCAAGCCGAACACCGGGGGCGGCTGGAAGGACGTCTACCGCGTCGACAACAAGGAGGAGCTCATCTGGGCCTACGACCAGTCCGGCGGGCTCCAGCCGGGGTATCGCCCGAAGACGATGATCCTGCAGGAGTTCATCAAGTGGGAGGACTACGTCCGGTGCATCTGCATCGGGCGCAAGGACGTCCTGCCCATCCGCTACGACCCGACGGCGCCATTCCACGAGCGCTACGTCATCAACCGGCCGGTCGAGGGCGACCTCCGGACACGCTCGATCCTGAACGCGATCCGTCTCACCGACGCGCTCGGCTATGACATGGACACGGTGGAGTTCGCGATCCGGGGTGGGGAGCTCTACGCGATCGACTTCCTCAACCCCGCACCCGACTTCGACAGCTTCTCGATCAAGGAGGCGAATTTCGCCTGGGTGCTCGAGAAGATGACCGATCTCGTCATCGCGTACGCGACCGGCGAGGCGACGCCGCCGTGGAAGGGGGAGCATCGGTGGTGGCGGCACGTGAGGTGAGGCGGGGCGGGTCCGCCTCGCGCGACCCGCTGACCGCGTACCACGCGCTCCTCGAGGACGGCGGCCTCGCGAGCGAGAGCGCCGCCATGCTCACCGAAGGCCAGCGCGAGCGGCGTCTTGTGTTCGGCGATCGGCCCCTCTGCGTCTCGCTTCGCCCGAACCTCATCAGCGCATGGCAGTACGACCAGGTGAACACCGCGGCGGAAACGCTGTACGCCGCGCTCGGTCGCCTCGAGCGCGCGCTCTTGGGTGACGACGTCCTGCGGCGCGAGCTCGACCTCGACCCACGCGAAGAGGAGCTTGCCCTCGCCGACCCCGGCTTCCGCGCGGCCTCGCCGTCGTCGCGTCTCGATGGGTTCATCGGCGAGGACGGGATCATCCGTTTCGTCGAGTACAACGCCGAGTCGCCGGCGGGGATGGCCTACAACGACGAGCTTTCGAAGGTGTTCGCCACGCTGCCCGTGATGAAGCGGTTCCTGAAGCGCTTCCGGGCGCGCATCGTGCCGGTGCGTGCCCGCCAGCTCGCGGCGATGCTGCGCGCGCACCGCGCCCGCTCCAGCGCGAAGCCCGCGATCGCGATCGTGGATTGGCGCGGTCTTCCGACGCTCACCGAATTCGAGATGTTCGAGCGCTTCTTCGAGTCGCGCGGAATCGAGACGGTCATCTGCGCCCCCGACGACCTTCGGTACACGAAGGGAGCCCTCCGGGCGGCGGGACGGCCGGTGAACATCGTCTACCGGCGCGTGCTCACGAGCGAGCTCCTCGCCAAGGACGGCGTCGCACGGCCGCTCGTGCGCGCGTACCTGGACGGCGCGGTCACGGTGGTGAACAGCTTCCGGGCGAAGCTGCTCCACAAGAAGATGAGCTTCGCGCTCCTCTCCGACGACCGGTACGGGCATCTCTACACGCCGTCGCAGCGGGCCGCGATCGCCAAGCACATCCCCTGGACCCGGAAGGTCCGCGAAGGTCACACGACCCACGCGGGCAAGGTCGTCGACCTCGCCGACTTCGTCATCGCGAACCGCGGCACGCTCGTGCTGAAGCCGAACGACGAGTACGGCGGGAAGGGGGTCGTCCTCGGCTGGACCATCGACCAGCACGAGTGGGAGCAGTCGTTCCTCGCGGCGCTCGCGAGCTCGTACGTCGTGCAGGAGCGGGTCGCGATCCCGCGCTATCCGTTCCCGGTCGTCCTCGACCGGATGCACTTCCTCGACCTCTCGATCGACCACGATCCGTACCTCTTCTGGGGGCGCGTCTCGGGGACACTCGCGCGGGTCTCGTCGAGCGCCCTCCTCAACGTGACGGCCGGCGCGGGGAGCGTCGTGCCGACGTACGTGGTCGAGGGCGCAACGTGAGCCTGGTGCTCGCCGCGGGAGAGAAGGTCATCTGGGAGGGCGCACCAAGCAGCTTGCGGGCGTTCCTCCGTCCGATGGACATGTTCCTCCTTTTCTTCGCGGTATTCGCGGCCTTCTTCTTTGTGACGACGATGTTCGCGGCGGGGCGAGGAGCGACCAGCGGAGGTTCGATCGTCGTCGCGGGACTGTTCCCGTTCATTCTTTTCGGAGGATTCTTCTTCGGGCCGCGCGCATGGAGCGTGTGGCGCGAAGCCTCGGCAACCCGGTACACCCTCACCGACCGGCGCGTCGTGATTCAGAGCCGCGGCCGGCGCGTCGAGCTCGATCTGAGAACGCTGCCGTATCTCGAATTCGAACGCTCGTGGCTCAGCGGCCCGACGATCTACTTCGCCCAGCGAAGTCTTTACGAGGGCTGGGGTGGCTTCTATGGAGGATCGCCCGCGCCCGCGTTCCGCGGGCTTGCGGATGCGGACTCGGTCTTCCAGCAGATCAGCGCGGCGCGAGCCGGAGCGACGCGATGAAGCGAACGAACGTCCCGCGGCTCACGATCGGGATCGAGGAAGAGTTCCAGATCGTCGACGCCGAGGGCCAGCTCCGGAGCCACTCCGAGACCCTCCTCGCCGCGGCGCGGCCGCGGCTCGGGGAGCAGATCAAGCCCGAGATGATGCAGTCCGTCATCGAGGCCGGAACGAAGATCTGCGCCGATATCAGCGAAGCCCGGAACGAGATCGCGACCCTGCGCGGAACGCTCGCGATGCTTCTCCGTCCCGCCGGGCT
>VBFI01000050.1 GCA_005889275.1 Chloroflexota bacterium
CTCTCGAGACTCGGGTCGGTCCTTCCTCCGCCGCGTGGCCTCTAGAACATCCATTCTATCGCCCGAGTGCTCGCCAATCAAGCCCCGCGCAAGGAATCGCGCATCACGAACGCGCTAACGTCGCGGCCGTGGCCTGGAAGAGATCTCCACCCGAGCTCATCGCCGCGTTCGAGAAAGCGAAGCCGGACGACCCCGGCGTGCAGTCGCGCCCGATGTTCGGGTATCCGTCCGTGTTCTGGAACGGAAACCACTTCGCGGGAACGTTCCAGGACAAGATCGTCGTGCGGATCGGCAAGGATCCCGCGTTCGCTCCGGCGAAGACCGCCAAACCGTTCGAGCCGATGCCGGGGCGCGCGATGACCGGCTACATCGTCGTCCCGGACGCGATCGCGAAGAGCCCGGCGAAGCTCCGCGAGTGGATCGGCGAAGCGCACGACTACGCGAAGACGCTCCCAGCGAAAGGCGCGAAACCGGTGAAGAAGCCCGCCATCCGGAAGACGACCGCGAAGAAGCCTCGCCGCTAGCGGACCGGCATCCTCCGGGCGGCGAGCGAGATCGATGGCGTCTCCTCCGGGGCCGGCTGCTCCGTCGCGCTGATCACGACGCCCGCGGCGAGCGCGAGGATCGCGCCGACGAACGCCGCGAGCAGAAGGGCGCCCGCGCCGGGACGCGCGGCCGCGAGCGCGATGGGGGACCACGTCTCGGCGAGCATGTAGAGCAGGATCGCACCGGCGGCCACGCCGGCGCCGACCGCGAAGACATAGAGCGCGAACCAGCGCTTCGGACGGCGCAGCAGCGTGTCGAAGAACGTGCGCAGGAGGCGTGTCACCGTCCAGACCGCGAGCGCGGCGATCGTCCACGCGAGCATGGTCCCGATCCAGGTCTCGCTCGCGGCGCTCGCCAGGCGTGAGACGAGATCCGTCATCTGCCCCCACACCACGGTCGGATCCAGCTGCATCCCGAGCGCGCCGAACCGGTCGCTCGGGTCCTGGAAGATCCGCAGCAATGCGGCCTTCGTGTCGGCCGCCCGTGCCGGATCGAAGAGCGTGTCGCGCGGGAAGAGGAGCCCGGTCTGCGCATATGGACCGAGGGACTGCACGCCGAGCGCGATCGCGAACACCATCGTGAGAAGCGCGCCGGTCGCGACCGTCAGCACGCCCAGCAACCCGAAGACCGCGGCGGTCGTGAGCACGAGCGCGGGAGCGAGCCCGAGTGGGGTGAGCACCGGCATGGCCATCGCGAGGCTGACCTGCTCGGGGGAGATGTCGCGAAGCCAGACGTAGACGCCGACGAGCGCGAAGAGGAGCGCGAGTCCCGGGACGAAGACGAAGATGAAGGCGGTCATCATCACCCAGGCGATCCCGAGCGCGATCCCGAGCTGCCCCGCGATGCCGACGACCGCGACGAGGCCCGCGGCGAGCAGCGCCCCGACGACCTCGAATCCGGCGAGCGTCGCCAGGGCGAACACCGGGAACGCGGCGAGGAACGCGAAGAAGGACTTCCGGATCGGTTGCCCGTACGCGGAGAAGAGCGCCACGACCGGGCTCTGCTCGGTCCTCGGAACGAAGTCCTGCAGGGGGTCGGCCATGACGATGCGCGTCGTCGCGAGCTCCTTGTCGATGTTCTCGATCCGCTGGAGCGCGACAGCGAGGTCGCTCGCCTTCGGGTACCGGAGGTTCGGCTGCTTCGCGAGCGCCTTCAGCACGATCGAGTCGAGCTCCTTCGGGAGGGACGGGCGCAGATGGCTCGGGGGCACGGGCTGGCGGACCACGTGATCGCGCAGCAGCACGGCCGCGTTCGTGCTCGTGAACGGCGGCTTCCCGACGAGGGCCTCGTAGACGACGAGGCCGAGGCCGTAGACGTCGGATTGCACCGTCGCGCCCTTCCCCTCGACGCGCTCGGGCGCGACATACATCGCGGTCGCGTACAGCTGCGGCGTGTCCGCATCCTCCTGCGGCGTGCGCGCGATGCCGAAGTCGCAGATCTTCGCGGCGTCGTTCGCGTCGAAGAGGATGTTGGAGGGCTTCATGTCGGCGTGGACGATGCCCTTGGAGTGCGCGAAGGCGAGCCCGTTGGCCACTTCGATCGAGACCCGCACGGCGTCGCTCGGCTTGAGCGGGCCCGCGCTCTCGATCCGCTCCTTCAGCGAACCGCCGGGTAGGTACTCCATGACGATGAACGGCGAATCGTCGACCTCACCGACGTCGTAGACGGCGACGATGTTCGGATGCGAAAGCTGCGCGAGGGCGCGCCCTTCCTTCACGAAAAGCTTGCGCAGATTCGCGTCGGCGGCCGCCTCCGGATCGAGGACCTTGAGGGCCACGTCGCGGTTCAGGGCTTGATCGCGGGCCAAGTACACCTGCGACGAGCCACCCACACCGAGCGGCTCCTCGATCTTGTAGCGACCTTGTAGTACCCGCTCCATTCCCAGCTCCGTACCCTTCCGCGGCGCACCGACTATACCCGCGGCTCTTCGTATAGCGACGTTCGTCAGCGGATTCGACATGACGTCACCGCCTTCCGCCCCACGCACCCCAGCGCATGTGGAACGACAGGCGAACAACCGCGTTTCGACTCGCCACCGAACGGATACCGACGCGACGAGAAAACGCCGGACCGCAGGTCCGGCGTCTTCGATCTCTTGCGGCGGAGCTACCTGTCTTCTTTTGGCGCGGGGCTCGCGGGCGCGGGACTCTGGGGCGCCGCGGGCTTCGTGGTCCCGCCACCGGTGCGCGGGGTCATCTTCCGATCGACGAACGTCGCGATCTCGGCGGCGACCTTGTCCTTCAGCGTCTTCGTTTGGTCAGCGGTGAGCTTCTTGTCGCTCGCGGCCTGGTCGATCCGTGCGTTGGCCGCGTTCGTGAGCGCGGCGACGAGACCGTCCCGGCTCTTCCCGTTCGTCGCGTTCGCGATGTCGCCGAGGCTCTTTCCGGCCGCGAGCTGCGAGCGGAGGTCGGCGATCGGCACACCGAGGTAGCTCCGACCGGCCGCGAGCAGATCGCCGAGAACGCCCTTCACGTTGAGTGATGGCATCGCGGCGGTCGGCCGCACCGGCCACTTCCGGTCGACGAACTCGTTCACCTTGGCGGGGAGTCCGTCGCGAAGGGTCTTCGCTTGATCGTCGGTGATGCGCTTGTTCGCGAGGGCCTTGTCGATGTCGGCGTTGCCCGCGAGGCTCAGCGCCGCGACCAGGCCCGCCCGGTTCTTTCCGTTCGTGCCGTCGGCGATCGCCGCGAGGCTCGTCCCCGGCAGCTTCGCCTGAAGTTCCTTCGGGGAAAGGCCCAGGTACTGGGCCGACGTCGAGAGGAAGTCACGGAGCACCGCCTCGACCTTCGCCCGCGGTGAGCGATCGTTGACCGCGGCGAGGATCGTCGTCTCCTGGGTCTGGGTGATGACGCCCTTGGCGACGAGCCCATCGAGGAGATCCTTCAGCTTGTCCTGGGGCTTCGGCTTCTCCACCGCGGACTGGGCGCCGGTCGGGGCGACGAAGGCGCGCGTGCCGCCGCCGGTGTCCGGTGCGAACGCGGCGAGGGCGACCATTCCAAAGAGGCCGAGGCCCGCCACGCCGGCGCCGGCCGCGATCGCGAGCTTGCGGTGGATACGCATCCTTCATCACTCCCCACGAGATTTCTCGCTAGGCGTACCACCGGTCTAACGCGCCGGTTTCGGTAACGGTGCATCCAGACAGGCGCCGCGTCCACTCCTTACACGCGGTTAACATCCTGGGTGCCCCGTGCGCATCACGTTCGCGGCCGCCGAGGTCGCCCCCTACGCCAAGGTCGGCGGCCTCGCCGATGTCGCCGGCTCGCTGCCGCAGGCGCTGGCCGCGCTTGGTCACGACGTCCGCGTATACGTCCCGTATCACCGGACCATCGATGAGGCGAAGTTCGGCATCCCCGCGTCGGGCCGGACGCGCTCCGTCCCCTACGGTGCGGCGCACGCGCGGATCGAATACCCGGAGATCACGCGTGACGGCGCGCGCGTCGTGTTCGTCCGGAGCTTTCGCATCGGTCGCGACAAGGTCTACGGCTACCCCGACGACGCCAAGCGCTATGCGCTCTTCTGCCGCGCGGTCCTCGCCGACCTCGCGGACGGGCCGCCCGACGTCGTCCACGCGCACGACTGGCATGCGGCGCTCCTCGTCCCGCTCGCGGCGAAGGCGCGCGAGCTTCGCGGGTCGGCCACCGCGTTCACCATCCACAACCTCGCCTACCAGGGGCGCACGAGCGCCGATGTCCTGCGGCTCGTAGGCCTGGCGCGGTCGCGTCTTGCGATCGAGGGCCGCGACGAAGCGAATCCGATGGCGCGCGCGATCGCGGCCGCCGACGTCGTCTCGACGGTGAGCGAGCGGTATGCCGAGGAGATCCTCACGCCGGAGTTCGGCGAAGGACTCGACGGTCTTCTGCGCGAGCGGCGCGACGACCTCTGGGGCATCACCAACGGCATCGACACGAACTTCTTCGATCCCGCGCGCGACCCGCACATCGGGGCGCACTACACCGCCGACGACCAGAAGGGAAAGGCCGCGTGCAAGGCCGCGCTCCAAAAGGAGACCGGGCTGTCGGTCGATCCCGCCGCCCCGGTGTTCGGAGTGATCGGCAGGCTCGTCGAGCAGAAGGGCGTCGACCTGCTCACCGCGGTCGCGCCGTGGCTGCTCGAGAAGGGCGGCCAGCTCGTCGTCCTCGGCACCGGCGAGCCTGCGTACGAGGCGAAATGGCGTGAGCTCGCCGCGAAGGCGAAGGGCAAGGCGGCGCTCACGCTCGGCTTCGACGCGGCGCTGGCGCAACGGATCTACGCCGGATCCGACTTCTTCCTGATGCCATCGCGATTCGAGCCGTGCGGGCTGGGGCAGCTCATCTCGCTCCGCTACGGCACCATCCCGATCGTGCGGGCTGTCGGCGGTCTTGCGGACACCGTGCATGACCTCGACGCGCACGCCGGAAAGGGGAACGGGTTCTCCTTCGGCAAGTACGAAGCGGCCGCCTTCGCGGACGCGATCCAGCGCGCGCTCCACCGTTACCGTGCCGACGGCGAGCCGTGGTCGGCGCTGCGTGCGCGGGCGATGCGCGAGGACCACTCCTGGACCGCCTCGGCGAAGCGCTACGTCGAGATGTACGCGGCAGCGTCGAAAGCGCGGCGCGCGGCATGAAGACCGACGTACGAGCCGCGATCGGCGAGCTCGAGGAGCTCATCGCCTCGCTCCCGACGGACGCGCGGGCCGCCGCGGAGCGGATCTTCGCGGTCACGACCTCGGTCGGCCGGCTCGATCCGCCGAGCGAGATGCACGACTGGATCACGAAGCAGTTCGGATCCGTCGAAGCCGTGACCTCGCAGCGCATCATCCGCGTCACGAACCTCGTCACGCTCGAGGGCGCGCTCTTCAACGAGCTCCGCGCGCTGCGGCCCGCCGAGGTGAAGGGCGCGAACGAGGTACGCGAGACGATCGAGCGGTCGCGAGGCGACCCGTTTGATCGTCCGGAGACCGGGACGCCGGCGGACACGTTCGGCAGGATCCGGGGCGAGCATGGCATCACCGCCTCGAACATCGCGAAGTACGACGCCTACCACGGCGTCCTCGTGTTCGACGAGCACGATCCACTCGTGCCCATGGACGAGGCGGTGATCCGTGACCGCCTGCTCACGGCTCGCCGCTGGGCGCTCGCCGCGTCCGAGGAGGACCCCGCCGCGAACTACTACTTCCTCCTCTGGAACTGCCTGTGGCGCGCGGGCGGCTCGATCGTCCACGGCCACATGCAGATGACCGTCACACGCGGGATGCACTATCCACGGGTCGAGATGCTGCGACGCCGCGCGCTCGCGTACGACGAGGAGCACGGCCGCGACTACTTCGACGATCTGTGGCTCGTTCACGAGGCGCTCGGCCTCGGACACGATCGCGACGGTGCCCGCGTCTTCGCATCGCTCGCGCCGATCAAGGAGAGCGAGGTCGTCGTCCTCGGACGAGCCGGCGAGGACGAGAGCGCCCTCGCTCCGGCTATCACCCGGGTGATCGCCGCGTATCGTTCGCGTGGCGTCGTCGCGTACAACCTGGCGCTGCTGTTGCCGCCGCTCGCGGCCGATGGCAGCGACTGGCGTCGCTTTCCGCCACAGGCGCGCCTCGTCGATCGCGGCGATCCGGCGAACAAGACGAGCGACATCGGCGGCATGGAGCTGTACGCCGCCGGCGTTGTGGCGGGGGATCCTTTCAGGCTCGCGGAGGTGTTGCGCTCCTAACGCGCAGATCCGAGCCCAGAGTGCTATTGACGCTCGCTTCCTCCCTTGCGTAGTGTGCGGGCCAGTGGCCGAACACTCATTCGTTTCTCGGCGAGACAACACCTTCCGCGAGTACCCGCCCGCGTCGGCCCAGCTCGCGATGATCGTCGCCTTCTACGGCGAGATGACCGTGTGGATCCGCAAGCCGGACGCGGCCGGGTGGCACTTTCCGACGAGCGGCCGTAAGGCCGGCGAGACCATCCTCGAAGTCGCCAAGCGTGAGCTCTGGGATTCCGCGCGGATCGTGGCGCCCCGTCTCGACCTCCTCGGCGCGGTCCGCTACCTGACCCCGAAGTCGACCACCGCGTACGTCTACATGTGCGAGGTGAGCCACCTTTCCTGGTGGTACGAGGCACCGGACAGAGAGAAGGTCGCCGAGATGGGCATCTTCCGCGGCGCGCCCGCGCCGCTCGCTTCGACCTCGGTCGAGCTCGTCCTGGACGCAGCCCTGCGCGCCCGCCGCACCGGCCTGCGCTAGGTAACGACCGCGTAACGACGAGCGGGCGGACGGTCGCCAAAAACACCAGCTGGCATCCGGTTTGCGCTGCCCCGAAACCCTGATGGACGAGGAATCCGCACGCCTGGTGAGGACCTGGGTCCGCCTTGCCGATGAGGCGACGGGTCGCCGCTCCGAGGAAGGCATTTGCGACCACTGCGGCAAGCGCGAGTACCTGAGCCCAGAGGGCGCGGAGCGTCTTTGCGTGCAGTGCTACCTCGACGGCGCGGCGGAGGCGCGACGGGCTAGCTGAAAAGCCGGCCGCACGCGCGCACGAGGTCGTCACCGCCGAGACCGTCGCCGAAGTAGTCGTCGCCGACGCGCACCTCCAGATGCAGATGGGGTCCTCCTTGCGGGTACCCCGTGCTTCCCACCGTCCCCACCGGCGCCCCGGCTTCGATCCGCTGCCCGACCGCGAGCGGCTCGACGTTCGAAAGATGCGCGTACCGCGTGACGACGCCCTTGCCGTGGTCGATCCAGACCTGTCGCCCGCGGATCCGGTCGAGCGTCGCCGCCGGCGTGTACCCGAGCCGCACGGCTTCGGAGAGCGCGATCTCCTGCTGCTCCCGTGTCCAGTCGAGAAAGCTCGCGTCGACGCGGATCACCGTGCCGCTCGCCGCCGCGTGCACCGGTGTATCCGCGGGCGCGGGGAAATCGATCCCCTCATGGATGCCGGCGCGGTAGTCGCGCGGCGCGCCTGGCAGGAGGTCGGGGTCGTCCGGCACCAAAGCGCCGTCGACGGGCAGCACGAAGCGGCCGTACAGGCGCGACTCATGGCGAGCCTGCCGATCGGCCTGAATCTCGGGCAGCGGCGTGGCGTCGCCCGGGATCGGCGTGTGCCTCGCGGCCGGCGCGGGACTCGCGAGCGGCGCGCGAGCTCCTGAGACCGCGACCGCGGCGATCGCGAACAGGGTCACGCTCGCGATGGCGAGGAGGATGCGCACTCTTCGTACGGTACCGGCTAAACTCAGCCGAGCACCTTTAAGGACCGGTCCTGCGAGGCCGGGAAGGGAGCGCCGAACGACCACGCTGCTCGCCGCGGACGACGTCCGCCGCGCCGTCACCCGGATCGCGCACGAGATCGTCGAGCGCGACCGAGACCTCTCCGTTCTCTCCATCATCGGTATCCGCACGCGCGGCGACGCGCTCGCGGCCCGCCTCCGCGCGGCCATCCGCACGAACGAGGGCACCGACGTGCCGCTCGGCGCGATCGACATCACCCTGTATCGCGACGACCTGACGCGGATCGGTTACGCACCGGTCGTGCGCGCCTCCGAGATCCCCTTCTCGGTCGACGACCGTGTCGTGGTCCTCGTCGACGACGTGCTCTTCACCGGGCGGACGGTCCGGGCGGCGATGGACGCGCTCGTCGACTATGGACGGCCGCGCGCGATCCGCCTCGCCGTGCTCGTCGATCGCGGGCACCGCGAGCTTCCCATCAGGGCCGACTTCGTCGGGAAGAACGTTCCGACCGCCCCCGGCGACGATGTCCGCGTGCGCCTGGCCGAGGTGGACGGCCGCGACGAGGTCGAGCTGGTCGCGAAGGTCCCGGCATGACCGCGAAGTGGACACGCCGCCACGTGCTCGACACCGACGACTGGTCGCGCGAGGAGATCGAGATCGTCCTCGGCCAGACGGACGCGATGCTCGAGATCCTGTCGCGCCCGATCCGTCGAGCGCCCCCGCTTCGTGGGCGAACGGTGATCCTCTTTTTCGCCGAGGCGTCGACCCGCACGCGCGTCTCGTTCGAGCTCGCGGCAAAGGCGCTCTCCGCCGATGTCACGAACATCACCGCGTCCGGATCGTCGGTCGAGAAAGGCGAATCGCTCTACGACACGGTGCGCACACTGCAGGCGCTCGGTGGCGACGTCGTCGTCATGCGCCACGGCTCCTCGGGCGCGCCGTACTTCGTCGCGGAACGCACCGACGCGGCGGTCATCAACGCGGGGGATGGCTGGCACGCGCACCCGTCGCAGGGACTTCTCGACGCGTTCACGCTTCGCGGCGCCCTTGGCGATCTCGCTGGCAAGCGGATCGTGATCGTGGGTGACGTCCTCCACAGCAGAGTCGCCCGATCGGACATCAACACGCTCGTCCCGCTTGGCGCCCGGATCACCCTGTCCGGTCCGCCGACGCTCATCCCGACCGCGTGGCGCTGCGGCGACCTTCCGCCGGGCACGAGCTACGAACCGGACGTCGACCGGGCGCTCGACGGCGCCGACGGCGCGATCGTCCTCCGGCTGCAGCGCGAGCGCCAGGAATCGGGCCTCCTGCCATCGCTGCGGGAGTACAGCCGCGTGTGGGGGCTGAGCGAGGCGCGCCTCGTCCGCATGCGACCGAATGCCCCGGTCATGCACCCGGGCCCGATGAACGAAGGCGTCGAGATCGACGCCGCGGTCGCGCACGGTTCGCGCTCGCTCATCGAGAAGCAGGTCACGAACGGCGTCGCCGTGCGCATGGCCCTCCTCTATCTCCTCGCGGCGGGTGCGCCGCTCGACGACCGGCCGTGACCGATCCGGCGACCGTCAACTCACCGGGGTTCATCGACCTCCACGCCCACCTGCGTGAGCCGGGCTTTGAAGAGGCCGAAACGATCGCGACCGGAGCGCGTGCCGCGATTGGCGGGGGCTTCACCACGATCTGCGCGATGCCGAACACCGAGCCGGCGATCGACTCGCCGGGCCTCGTGGCCGAGCTCCTCTCGCGCGCGGCCGCGGCCGGCGGCGCGCGCGTGCTCGCGATCGCGACGATCACGCGCGGACGGCGGGGGAAAGAGCTCGCCGATCTCGTGGAGCTCGCCGCGGCGGGCGCGGTCGCGTTCTCGGACGACGGCGCGCCCGTCGAAGACCCGCGGCTCTTCCGGCACGCCCTCGAGTACGCGCGCACGCTCGGGCTGCTCGTCATCGAGCATCCGCAGGATCTCGCGCTCTCGGCGAAGGGCGTCATGCACGAGGGTGCGGTCTCCGCGCGGCTCGGCCTTCCGGGGATGCCCGCGGCGGCGGAGGAGACGGCGGTCGCGAGAGACCTCGCGCTCGCGCGTCTCGCCGGCGGCCGGCTCCACCTCACGCACCTCTCGACGGCCGGTTCGGTGGAGCTGGTGCGGCGCGCGAAGGCGGAGGGGATCGCGGTCAGCTGCGATGTCACGCCGCATCACCTCGCGATGACCGACACCTGGGTGGCGGGGTCGCGCGCGTTCGCCTGGGAGGATCCACACAAGATCCCGTCCGCGCCGCCGTACGAGTCGTCGACGAAGGTGAACCCACCGCTGCGCACGCTCGCCGACGTCCGCGCCCTCTGGGAGGGCCTCGCCGACGGGACGATCGACGCGATCGCGACGGATCACGCGCCGCATGCCTCGGTGCGCAAGGACGTGGAGTACGACCAGGCGGCATTCGGGATCTCCGGTCTCGAGACCGCGCTGCCGCTGGTCCTCGGCGGCGTGCGTGCCGGCTGGGCGTCGCTCGAGGTGGTCCTCGGCGCGCTGACGACCGGCCCGGCGCGGGTCCTCGGCATCGAGCTGCCATCGGGCGACCGGCTCGTCGTCGAGCCGGACCACGAATGGACCGTGACCGCGGAAGGCCTCATCTCGAAGGGGAAGAACACGCCGCTCCTCGGACGGACGCTTCAGGGCCGCGTTCGAGACGTCGCGATCGGTCGCGCGCGAATGGAGAAGAAAGGTGCGGGTCTCGGTGCGGAAGCGATCGCCGGTCGCTGAGCTCGAAGGGCAGTTGCATCTTTATGCACCATCGACGTATAGTTATGCATCGATGACCAGGGCGGCGGTCCTCGGGCTGGAAGACGGCTCGGTCTGGTGGGGAGAGGCGTTCGGCGATGCGTCGCCCGCGTCGGGCGAGGTCGTGTTCAACACGGCGATGACCGGGTACCAGGAGATCGCCTCGGACGCGTCGTACAACGGCCAGATGGTCGTGCTGACGTACCCCCTCATCGGAAGCTACGGCACGTTCGACCGCGCCGCGGAGAGCCGGCGTCCCTGGGTCGAGGCGCTGGTCGTCCGCGAGCTCGTCGAGAGCTGCCGCGCCGGCACCGGCGACCTCGACGCCTACCTGCGGTCGTACGGCGTCCCCGGGCTCCTCGGGATCGACACGCGCGCGCTCGTCCGCCGGCTACGCGCGAAAGGAACGCTCCGCGGCGCGATCCTGCAGGTGCCGCCCCATCGATCGCAGGATCCCGACATCGCGCGCGAGGCCGTCGCGAAGGCGCAGGCGACGCCGCCACTCGCCGCGAAGCCGCTCGTCGTCGAGTCCACCGGGCTCGCCCGCCAGTCAGGCAGCGGTCCGAAGGTCGCGCTCCTCGACACCGGGGTGAAGGAGAACCAGATCCGGTGCCTCGTCCGCGAGGGCGCGACGGTGCGCGTGTTTCCCGCGACGTCGACCGCGCGCGACGTCCTCTCGTGGTCGCCGGACGGGATCGTCATCTCGAACGGGCCCGGGGATCCCGCCGCGATCCCGCACGTCGCGGCGACCACCCGAACCCTCCTCGACGCCGCGGCGCAGCGCGGCACGCAGCGGGCCCTGCCGATCCTCGGGATCTGCCTCGGCCACCAGCTCGTGGGCCGCGCGATCGGCGCGACGACGTCGCGGCTTCCGTTCGGCCACCACGGCGCGAACCATCCGGTGCAGGACCTGCGAACCGGAAGGGTGGTCATCACGTCACAGAACCATGAGTTCCAGATCGACGAGCACTCGATCCCCTCCGACTCGGGATTCCTGGTGAGCGCCCGCAACCTAAACGACGGATCGGTCGAGGGGCTGCGGCACGAGATCCTCCCGATCCGCACGTACCAGTACCACCCAGAGGGCGCGCCCGGGCCGCGCGACAACGAGCCGGCGTTCGAGGTGTTCATGAGCGACGTTCGCGTCGCCGTGGCGATGAAATGAAACGCGCTCTCGGCAAGCTCCTGACGCCGCCGGACCTTCGCGCCCGGCTCGCTTCCTCGGGCCAGGATGCGAAGGCGTGGCGAGCGCTCACGCCATCGGCCCGAAGGATGGGCGCGCACTGGATCAACGGTGCAAAAAGCCCCGACGTGCGTGACTGGCGGATCGCGGACGTGCTTCGACGCGCTCACAGGTATGAGCGCGGTGAGGGGCCATTCTATCCCCGCAACGACGAACAGCATCTGCTCTCCCGACGTGGAGCGGGCCGAAGCCCCCGATGAAGGTCCTCATCATCGGATCGGGCCCGATCCTCATCGGTCAAGCCGCCGAGTTCGACTACGCCGGAACGCAAGCGTGCCGCGCGCTGCGCGAGGAGGGGATCGAGACCGTCCTCGTGAACTCGAACCCGGCGACGATCATGACCGATCCCGGCGTCGCCGACGTCACGTACCTGGAGCCGCTCACGCCGGAGGTGCTCGAGCGGATCATCGAGCGCGAGCGGCCCGCAGGACTCCTCGCGACCCTCGGCGGCCAGACGGGCCTCAACCTCGCGGTCGCCCTCGCCGAGTCCGGCGTGCTCGAGCGCCACGGCGTCCGTCTCCTCGGCACGCCGTTATCGGCGATCCAGCAGGCCGAGGATCGCGAAGCGTTCAAGCAGCTCCTCCTTTCCATCGGCGAGCCCGTGCCCGCGTCCACGACCGCTCGCTCCGGCGACGAGGCGCTCGACTTCGCGCGCCGTATCGGCTTCCCGCTGGTGGTGCGCCCGGCGTTCACGCTCGGCGGGACGGGCGGCGGCACCGCGGCGAACGAGGAGGAGCTCCTGGCGCGGGTGGCCCGCGGGGTCGCCGCTTCGCCGATCGGCCAGGTCCTGGTCGAGCGGAGCCTCACCGGATGGAAGGAGATCGAGTACGAGGTGATGCGCGACGGCGGCGACACCTGCATCACCGTCTGCAACATGGAGAACCTCGATCCGATGGGCATCCACACGGGTGACTCCATCGTCGTCGCTCCGTCGCAGACGTTGACCGACAAGGAATACCAGATGCTCCGCAGCGCGGCCATCCGGATCATCCGCGCGCTCGGGATCGAAGGCGGCTGCAACGTGCAGTTCGCGCTGGATCCCGATCGTGCGCCGTCCGACGACCCCGAGGCGCAGGTCCCGTACTACGTCATCGAGGTGAACCCGCGTGTCTCGCGGAGCTCGGCGCTCGCGTCGAAAGCGACGGGGTATCCGATCGCGCGGGTCGCCGCGAAGATCGCGATCGGCAAGCGTCTTCACGAAATCCCGAACGCCGTGACGAAGAAGACCACCGCGGCGTTCGAGCCGGCGCTCGACTACGTCGTCGTGAAGATCCCGCGCTGGCCGTTCGACAAGTTCGCCGCAGCGGACCGCACGCTCGGCACGCAGATGAAGGCGACCGGCGAGGTCATGGCCATCGACCGCACATTCGAAGCCGCGCTGCAGAAGGCGCTCCGCTCGCTCGAGGTGAAGGCGCAGGGTCTGCTGTGGGAGGCGCCCGCCTGGGTCGACGTCGTCGATCCGACCGAGTTCACCGACCGCTTCCTCACCGGTCCCGCGACCGATGATCGGCTCTGGCGGATCTTCGCGGCGCTCCGCCGGGGCGCGTCGATAGAGCTGCTGCGCGAGCGCACGCGCATCGACGCGTGGTTCCTCCGCAAGATCGCCCGCATCGTCCGCTTCGCCGAGAACGACCTCCAGGGAAAGACGCCGACGCCGGCGCTCCTGCGGTCGGCGAAGCGGCTCGGGTTCGCTGATGCGGACATCGCCACGCTCACCGGGATGCTCGCCGCGGATGTGCGGCGACTTCGCCTGCAGTGGGACATCCGGCCCGTGTACAAGATGGTCGATACCTGCGCCGCCGAGTTCGAAGCGGTCACTCCGTACTTCTATTCGACCTACGAGCAGGAGAACGAGGCCATGCCGCTCGCCGGGCCGAAGGCGGTCATCCTGGGAAGCGGCCCCATCCGCATCGGCCAGGGGATCGAGTTCGACTGTTGCTGCGTGCAGTCGGCGGCCGCGCTTCGCGAACGGGGCGTCGCCGCGATCATGGTGAACAGCAACCCGGAGACCGTTTCCACGGACTTCGACGCGTCGGCGCGCCTCTACTTCGATCCGCTCGACGAGGAGTCCATCGCCGCGATCCTCGACAACGAGGGCATTCCGCTGCCCGTGCTCGCGCAGTTCGGCGGGCAGACCGCGCTCAACCTCGCCGAGCGCCTCGCTGGGATCGGTGGCGAGATCGCGGGGACGTCGGCCGACGCGATCGGTCTCGCCGAGGACCGCCGTCGCTTCCATGATTTCGCGGACGCGCTCGGGATTCCGCAGCCTCCGGGAGGCACGGCGGAGTCGCTCGCGGAGGCGCGCGCGGTCGCGAACGAGGTCGGCTACCCCATCCTCGTCCGGCCGTCGTACGTGCTCGGCGGGCGGGGGATGGAGATCGCCTACGGCGCGGACGATCTCGAGCGATATTTCCATTCCGCGCTCGAGGCGGGAACCGGTCGCGTCCTCGTCGACAAGTACCTGCGCGGCAAGGAGGTCGAGGTCGACGCGGTGAGCGACGGCCGCGACACGCTCGTCGCCGGGATCATGGAGCACATCGAGCGTGCCGGCGTCCACTCCGGAGACAGCTACGCGGTGTACCCGGCGCAGAACCTCCTTCCCGAGGAGCGGCGCGAGATCGTCGCGCTCACTCGCCGGATCGCCGAGGCGCTCCCGGTGAAGGGCCTCCTCAACATCCAGTTCATCGTCGAACACGGGAACGTCTGGGTGCTGGAGGTCAACCCGCGGGCGAGCCGGACCGTGCCGTTCCTCACGAAGGTCACCGGCGTCCCGCTCGTCCGGCTCGCGGTCGCGATCTCGCTCGGCTCGACGCTCGCCGACGAGGGTTACGCGCGCGCGGACGGGATCTGGCCGGAGGGGTCGCTCGTCGCGCTCAAGGCGCCGGTCTTCTCGATGGCGAAGCTGCTCGACGTCGACACGTATCTCGGACCGGAGATGAAGAGCACCGGCGAGGTGATGGGCGTCGATCGCTCGTTCGCCCCGGCGCTCTGGAAGTCCCTCGTCGCCGCCGGTCTCGCGCCCGCGCGGAGCGGAAAGATCCTCGTGACCGTCGCGGACAAGGACAAGCCCGAGGTTCCCGAGATCATCGAGGGGTTCCACTGGCTCGGCTACGACCTCGTCGCGACGTCCGGGACCGCCGCGCTGATCCGCTCGCTCGGGATCGATGTCACCGAGGTCCGCAAGCTCGCCGAAGGGAGTCAGGAGATCCTGCAGCTGATCCGCTCGGGCGAGTGCGCCGCTGTGATCAACACGCCGACTCTCGGCAGGACCGTCGACCGCGACGGGTTCCTCATCCGGCGCGCCGCGGTCGAAGCGCGCGTTCCGTGCCTCACCTCGCTCGACACCGCCCTCGCGGTCGTCACCGCGCTGCGGGCGAGCGCGGTCGCGCAGCACGTCGCGCCGCTCGCGGAGTACCGCGCGCTGCAGGAGCCGGCCGCGGCGGCCGATTGACGTGAAGCGGCTCGCGATCCTCGCCGTCGCGCTCGCGTCGTGCGTGTCCACGCCGGGCGCACCCGTCGCCAGCGCGCCCGCCGCCTCACCGGCGCCGTCGCGCGCGAGTCCCACCGCGCTCCCCGCGTCGGGCCTCGGCGCGCTCACCAAGCTCGCCGACGGCACGCTCGTCGTGAGCGTTCCCGATTGCGCGACCACCACGCAGGGCGGGGGCATCACCGGGTGCGAGCTGCTGGACGCGGCGGCCGATCACGACTCGTTCGTCGGCGTGCTCCGCTGGTCCGACGGGAACTTCGAGGCGAGATCGATCGACCTCGCCACCGGCGAGATGCGCACGCTCATCCCCAAGGAGGATCTCGGCATCAAGCTCGAAGACGTCCGCGGCGACCTCGCGATCTTCCTCGAGACCGACGATCTCGGGGGCGGCAACGTGCACGCGCGGCTCCGTCGGATCCCGTGGCGCGATCCGGCGAAGGCGGACACGCTCGACGAGATCGATCTCGTCGGCCTGGGTGGTGGCGACACGTGGAACCCGTGGCCGGCGGCGAGGACGAATGGGAAGGACGTCGTCTGGCTCCACGCGGGAGGTCTCTTCGCGAAGCACCAGGTCCTCCTCCTCGACGCGAGTGGCCAAAAGCGCACCGTCGTCGAGACGGATCGGGCCGTGTGGTTCGACCTCGACGACGGCGGGCGGATCCCGGTCGCCGTGTTCAGCGCTGACGGCGCGACCCAGCGCTTCTTCGTGTACCTCGCCGGCGCCGTGCGCGAGATCGGCACCCGCGACGCGGCCGCGAGCGGATACGTCATGAGCTTCGGGGACGTGATCGGCTGGACGCGCGGGACCGGGGCGGTCCGGCCGATGGACGGGATCGATCTCTGGACCGACACGGGTCGCGCCCTCCGGACCGAACGCCCCGAGTCCGGTTGCGTCATCGTCGGGCACACCCAGAAAGACGTCGTCACGGTCTGCCCGTCGGGCACGCATCTGAAGGACGTCCTGACCAACGCCCCGATCCGGAACGGGCCGCCCAGCCGTGTCGTGCTCGCCTTCCCCCGCGCGCTGCTCTGGAGGACCGCGGCCGACCTCGCCGCGAACCCGATGGTCTGGCGGATCACGCTCCTGTGAGGAAGCGCACGAAGGACCCGTGGATGAGCGCGGCGGACTACGGGCGCACGCTGGCCGGCCTCTCCGTGAACCTCCTCGTCCGCGACGTCGCGCGCAGCGTCCCCTTCTACACGCGCGTGCTCGACCTGCGGCTGCTGCACGGCGACGCGGACTTCGCCGCGTTCGAACGGGACGGCGTGCGTCTCCAGCTGCACGCCGACCACACCTACGAACGCATGCCCTGGGCGCCGCGCCTCGCCGAAACGGGGAAGCGCGGTCTCGGAGCGGAGGTGCGGATACTGGGCATCGATCCCGACGCGGCCGAGCGCCGCGCGCGTGAGGGCGGGTTCACCGTTCTCGTCCCGACGCGTGACTGGCCTCATGGCTGGCGCGATTGCATCGTCGAGGACCCCGACGGCTATACCTTCGCGGTGGGCACGCCGCTGTGATCCTCGACCAAGGCGTCGTCCTCTCGACGAGCGAGATCGGGACGCTCGGGACGGTCCTGCGGATCGCTACGCCGCGGATCGCCGCGCAGGCGCGCGCCGGCCAGTTCGTCCACGTGCGTCCCGGGACGTCGTTCGAGCCGCTCCTTCGGCGGCCGTACTCCTTCAATCGCATCGACCGGCAGGCCGGCGAGATCGAGCTCATCGTGAAGCCACTCGGACCCGGCGGCGAGTGGATCGCCTTGCGCCGCGAAGGCGACGAGCTCGATCTCCTCGGACCCCTCGGCACGCCGTTCGTCGTGCACCGCGGCACGCGCAACCTCCTTCTCGTCGCCGGCGGCACGGGCATCGCGCCGATGCGCGTGCTCGCGGAGCAGGAGGTCTCGCGGCGGAGCGTCACGCTGCTCATGGGCGGCCGCTCGGTGTCCTACCTCTGGCCGAGCGACCTCCTTCCCGCCGCGGTCGAGTACGTGACGACGACCGAGGATGGCTCGTTCGGGGTGAAGGGGCGCGTAACCGACGCGCTCACGCCGCTGCTGGAATGGGCCGACCAGCTCTGCGCGTGCGGCCCGTGGCCGATGCTCGCGGCCATCGGCCGGCTGCGCGAGCAGGCCGAACGCGGGCCGGCCGCTCCCGGTCGTGCGCCGCTCCTCGACGCACAGATCGCGGTCGAGCAGCACATGGGCTGCGCGATGGGCGTCTGCCGCGCGTGCGTCGTCGTCACCGCCCAGGGGAACGCGCGGGTGTGCCGCGAGGGGCCGGTCTTCGCGCTCGGCGACATCGCGTTCGACCAGGGCGAGCCCGCGACGGTCGGGATCGTGGCCTGATGCCTTTCCGCCGCGAGCGAAAGAAGGTCGAGCGGCCGATCGACGTGAGCCGCTCGATCGAGGAGTCGCTCGAGGAGGCCGCGGCGGGCGAAGAGGAAGAGGATCTCGCGGATCTGGTGGACCTCGACGACGCGACGGCAACCGAGGTGGCCGCGGGCGGACCGGAGCACCCGCCGTCGGATCTCGCGGTGCGGCTGCGCGACGCGCTCTCGTCGGAGGCCCCCGCGCGCGCGGCCGTCGGACCGTCGCGCGCGACGCACCCGGAGTCCGGCGTCGACCTCGCGGTCGACGCGGCACGCGGTCTCCGCTTGCGCAACCCGGTGCTCACCGCATCGGGCACGTTCGGGCAGGGGATCGAGTACGCCGAGCTCATCGACGTCTCGCGTCTCGGCGCGATGGTGAACAAGGGAACGACGCCGAGCGCGCGCCCGGGCAATCCGCAGTACCGGATCGCCGAGACTCCATCGGGGATCCTCAATTCGATCGGCCTCGAGAATCCCGGCGCGACCGAGGTCGCGCGAAAGTACGGGAAGCAATGGGCAGCGCTCGGCGTCCCGGTGATCGTGAACGTCGCGGGCTACAGCGTCGACGACTACGTGTACGTCGTGAGCGAGATGGCCGGGACGCCGGGTGTGGTCGCCTACGAGCTCAACGTGTCGTGCCCGAACGTGAAGGGCGGGATGCTCTTCGGCTGCGATCCGGGGCTCGCCGCCGAGGTCACCCGTGCGGTGAAGGCCGAGACCGACCTTCCGGTGATCGTGAAGCTCACGCCGAGCGCCCCGGACGTCGTCGCCGTGGCGCGTGCGTGCGAGGAGGCCGGCGCGGACGGCCTCACCGCGATCAACACGGTGCTCGGGATGCGCATCGACACCGCGCGCCGCCGGCCCATCCTCGGCACCGGGAGCGGCGGCCTCTCGGGCCCGGCCATCCGGCCGATCGCGGTCCACATCACCTACCAGGTCGCGCAGGCGGTCGGCATCCCGGTGATCGGCGCGGGCGGCGTCACGAGCGCGGAGGACGCCCTCGAATTCCTGATGGCCGGCGCGTCGGCGGTGCAGGTGGGCACGGCGACGTTCGCGGATCCGCTGGCTCCGCTCAAGGTCATCGAAGGGCTGGCCGCGTACGTCCGCGAGCAGAGGCTCGGCTCGATCCGCGACATCATCGGAGCCGCGCTGCCCGCTCGCGTCGCGCCCGAGGGCTAGGGCAGAACGCTCCGGAGCATGCTGGTCACCGGCTCGTCGATGAGCTTCGCGGGGTCCGGCGACAGCCGCTTGCGCTCGTCGGACGCGTAATACCTGCGGTCCGCGGCGGCGAACCCATCGAAGCCGTCGTAGCCCATGATCCAGACGAACTCGTCCGCGCCTTCGACCCGCCACGCGCCGACGAAGGTGAAGCCGAACTTCTTTCGGAGCGGATAGACGCCCCGGCGCCATGCCTCGACGAACGCGTCCAGCTGTCCCGGGCGGATCCGGTAATGGCGAAGCTGGTATTCCATTCTGTCCACCTCGCGGTGGAGGCTAGCGACCTCAGCGAAAGCGCAGGACCCCCAGGAAGCGCGGATGGCGGATCGGCCAGGCCGGGTCGTCCGAGACGCGTACCGCGTCGTGGAGCGCGCTCGCGTCGGTCGCGGTCGACGAGCCGTCGTTATGCTCGATCTCGATTTCGACGTGACCCGCCGGATCGTCGCGATAGCGGATGAGGTCGCCATTCTTCGCGCGATACGTGCCCTGCGTGAGCTCTTCCATGAACCCTGCCCCTCCCCCTGGGCTAGGTCCGGCGGACTCCGGTTCCCTTCCTCGTGCCAAGCGTCGCCGCCGGTCCTGCGGCTATCGCGGCGTGCGCGGGTGTCCCTGCTTCGCTGCCACCGTTCGGTGACCCCCAGCGGATGAGGGCTTCGAGCGGTACGCCTCCGGTCGCGACCCAGTGGTGCGCGTCATCGGAGCCGGCCCCGTCGCAGTACGCCCACGCCCCCGCGTTGACGGTCAGCCCGCCCGCGCCGCGCCGCGATCGGAGCGCGCGGTGCCCATCGGCCTGGCAGTCCCAGTGAACGATGTTTCGGGCCAGCTCCTTGCCTCCCACCGGTTTCGCGGAAGCCACTAGAGCACCCGGATTCGCGATTGTCATTGCGCCGCGTCATGAAACCGGCATTTGCGCGGGTGCTTAACCGGCGACGCGCTCCGCCGCCTCGCGGTCGGACTGGCTTCGGAAGCGATAGCCGCGCCCGGCGACTGTCTCGATGAAACGCGGCGTGCGCCAGTCGTCCCGGAGCTTCACGCGGAGCTCGCGGATGTGGCGGTCCACGACATTGCTCTCGGTTTCGAACTCGCCGCCCCAGAGGCTCTGGAGGATTTCCTCGCGGCCCAGCACCCGGCCGGCGTTGGCCGCGAGCAGATACAGCAACGCCTGCTGGATCGGCGTGAGCGAGAGCTCCTCGTCGCCGACGCGCGCACGCTGCGTGGTGAGGTCGACCTGGATGCCGTCCAGATGGATCTTCGGAACGAGCGGAACGGTGATCCCGTGGACGCGGCGCATGAGCGCGAACGGGCGCGCCACGATCTCATCGAGCGTGAAGGGGACCTCGATGATGTCATCCGCCCCTGCCTCGAACGCGCGGAGCTTCACGGTCGTGTCGCGCTTTCGAGTGAACACGAGGCAGGCGAGCCCGCCGTTCGCCGGGCCATGGCCGGCGATCCCCAGGAACGGCTCGTACCGGTCGAGGTCGATCAACGCAAGCTGTGGCTTCCAATCGGCGATGATCCGTCGGCACTCGGCCGGATCGGTGGTCGTCCGGGTCACGAAGCGGCCATGGCGGAGCGTGGTCGCGACGAGGTTCCCGAGAGCCTCGCCCATCACCAGAAGGGCCCGCGGACCGGTCGCGTCGGGCGCCCGGGTCGCGCCACGCCCCGGGCCCTCGAGTGCACCCACCGTCCCGGTCTACGCCCTGAATCGGGCCTCGTCATGACGAGAACTCACGCCTGTCAGGCTGTCGGCGTGCCGAGAAAGCGGTATCCCTTTCCCGCGACCGTGCCGATGAAGCGCGGGCGGCGCGGATCGTCCTTCAGCTTCAGCCGCAGGTTCTTGATGTGATGGTCGACGACGTTGCTCTCCGCGACGAAGTCGGCGCCCCAGATCGAGTCGAGGATCTCGTCTCGCCCGATCACCTGGCCCGCGTTCGCCGCGAGCAGGTAGAGCAGCGCGAGCTCGATCGCGGTAAGCCGCGGCCGGTCCTCGCCCATGCGCACGTTCTGGTTCAGCAGATCCACCTCGAGACCGGCGACCTTGATGACGGGGATGAACGGGACCGCATCGCCGTACGTTCGCCGCATGAGGGCGAGCACCCGCGCGACCAGCTCCTCGGGAACGAACGGCACGATGACGATGTCGTCCGCGCCGTGCTGGAACGCGGCGAGCTTGACCGCGAGGTCGCCGCGGCGGGTGAACGCGATCGTCGGGATCCGCTGTCTGCCGGCGCGGGTCCCGAGGAGCGCGAGCGCCCCCTCGCGCTCGACGTCGACGTCCACGATCAGCAGATGCGGCTTGAACGCGGTGAGCAGGCGATCCGCTTCGTCGACCGAGGTCGCGGTTGCCGTTTCGTAGAGGCCGTGATTCAACGTCAGCGCGACCAGCTTCGCGAGAGGCCGGTCGGTCTCCACCACGAGGACCCGGGGCTGCCCCTCCAGATGAGTCTTCGTCATGTGACGAGGGTAGACCCCCCGCGAAGTGCGCGAGCGCCGCGCTCAGCGCCGGAGGACGAGGCCGATCTTGCCGAAGGTCGCGCGCGGCTCGGCGAAGACCTTCACGCCGTTCGCTCCGTCGCGCACGAGATCGGGGGTGTGGTTCTCCGCCGCGAACTCGATCTCCGCGAGCTGAGTGTGAGCGGCAAGAAGGCGACTGCCCATCTCGTGCACGAGGTGCTGGATCGAGCGGCTGTTGAACTCGTGGAACGTCCGCTCGATCTCGTCGCGGACCGCGCGCGGTCCAAGGAGACCGAGCCCCTCGCCGACGCCGTCGCGCAGGTCGGCGTACCGCCACCACGCATCGAGATGGATCGTGAGCGGGCGATCCACGAGCTCGGGAAGGCTCGTGTACGCGTCGCGGGCGAACGACGCGAACGAGCTTCCCGTCGTCTTCACGAGGATCATGCCTTCCCAGCCGCTTCGCGCCGCCGTGATCTCGGCCCGGCCTCCTCTCCCGTCGAGCTCGACTCGGGCGACCGCCCCGTCGCTTCGCGTCGAGCGGAACAGGACCGGGCTCGGACCGCGGTCGCCCGACGCGCCGTCGAGCGGGACCTCGCGAGCCGAGACGCGCAGTACCTCCATGACCGGATAGGTCTCGAGGAAATGCCGCCCGAGGAACGCGCACAACCCGAGGAGTGTGGAGCCGCCGTACTCGGCCGCCATCGCGTAGATGAAGTTCTTCATCGTGTCCGTCGCGACCACTTCGCGGTTGTCGCCCTCGGTGTACGCGCGGAGGAACCGCTCGCCGGTGACGTCGACGTCCACCGACGCCGCGAGCGGCGCCAGGTCGCGCCCGCCGAGCCGGTAGAAGACCACGTGGGCCTTGCCGTAGCTGATCTCGGTCCCCGTCATGGGCGCGCGCGGAGCCGGTCGGCGGCGATCGCGAGAAATTCCTCGATCCCGGCCGCGAGCTCGGGCTCGCGATCGTGCGTCAGACGTTCGCGCAGGACCGTCGCGATCGCGGCCTTCGTGCGCCCGTTCACCCAGACGACGAACCGGAAGCCGAAGCGTCGCTCGTAGAGCTCGTTGAGCCTGCCCAGCTCTTTCGTCACGTCGGCGTCCGCGTCTTCGCCCTGCTCCCGGCGCGAGAGCGCGGAGAGGGTGGCGCGGTCGGCCCCGATGCGGGGATGGGCGTCGAGCACCGCGATGCGCTCCGTCTCGCTCATTCGGGCGAGCTCCAAGCGGGCGGCCGCCACGATGGCCAGAGGTGAGGCCGCGGGCCCGACCGACCTGGCGACCCGCTCCGCGAGCATCGGCGCGCGCTCGAATACCTTCTCGAGGTCCGCGCGCACGATCGTCACGATCCGCGGTAGGTCACGAGGCCGAACGGGGAGAGCAGCAGCGGGACGTGATAGTGCGCCTCGGTCCCCACCTGCACGTCGAGGGCGACCCGCGCGAAGAATCCGCTCGCGAGCTCGAAGACGATGCGATACCTGCCTGCCGCGAGCGAGGCCGCGAGCTCGCGGACACGGCCTTCTCCGTCGGTGACCGCGTGCGCGATGACCGTGCCGTCCTTTTCGAGCGCGACGCGCACCCCCGCCGCCGGACGGCCGCTCGCCGTATCGAGCACATGCGTGGAGAGGGACGCCATGAGCGGCGGGTATCGTACGCCCGCGATGCGCACCCTCCGGATCACGGCCGGCCCCTTCACGTTCACGGCGGCTCTCGAGGAGCGCGCGGCGCCGAAGACCGTCGCCGCGATCCGCAGGCTCCTTCCGCTGCGGAGCAAGGTGATCCATTGCCGCTGGAGCGGCGAATCGACCTGGGTGCCGATGGGTGAGCAGCGGCTCGACGTCGCCTTCGAGAACCACACGAGCCATCCCGCGCCCGGTCAGATGCTCGTGTACCCCGGTGGGATCTCGGAGATGGAATTCCTCTTCCCGTACGGCGCCACGCTGTTCTCGAGCAAGGTCGGTCAGCTCGCGGGCAATCACTTCGCGACGGTGGTCGAAGGGAACGAGCACCTCGCCGAGCTTGGGCACCTGGTGCTCTGGGAGGGGGCTCAGGACTTCCGCATCGAGGAAGGATGAGCCCGCGCGCCGACCTCGCGATCCGGGGCGCGATCGTCATCCAGGACGGCGCCTTTGCGCGGGACATCCTCGTGACGGGCGGACGCATCGCCGCGCTCGTCGAGTCGGGGGCGGCGAGCGCCGAGGAGGAGATCGACGCGAGCGGGTTGCTCGCCCTGCCGGGGATCGTCGACGCCCACGTCCACTTCAACGATCCAGGGCGCGCGGATTGGGAGGGATGGGCCCGTGGAAGCCGCGCCGCCGCGGCCGGCGGGACGACGACGGTCATCGACATGCCGCTGAACTCCGTGCCTCCGGTCCTCGACGGCCCGTCGTTCGATGCCAAGCGCGCCGCCGGCGAGCGCGCGTCGGTCGTCGACTTCGCGCTCTGGGGAGGGATCGTCCGCGCGGATCCGGTCGCGCTTGGCGAGCTCGCGGAGCGGGGCGCGGTCGGCGTGAAGGGATTCATGTGCGAGAGCGGTGTCCCGGAGCTCCCGGCCCTCCCCGACGGAGGCCTCGTCGCGGCGATGCGGGCGGCCGCCGACGCCGGTCTGCTCGTGGCGCTGCATGCCGAGGACAGCGCGCTCGTGGCCGAAGCGACCGCCCGCGTGCGGGCCGCCGGCCGGCGCGATGCGGCGGCCTGGGCCGAGTCGCGCCCGCCGCTCGTCGAGGTGCGTGCGGTCGCGCGCGCGTGCACCGCCGCGCGCGAGGCCGCGGCGCGCCTGCACATCGTGCATCTCGCCGCCGTGGAGGCGCTCGGGGCGGTCGGCGCGGCGCGGCGGGAAGGGACGGACGTGACCGTCGAGACCTGCCCGCACTATCTCGTGTTCGACGAAGCGGACGTCGCGCGCGCGGGGCCGTCGCTGAAATGCGCTCCGCCGATCCGCGACCGGGCGAACGGCGATGGCCTCTGGCGCGCGGTGTCCGACGGTCGGATCGACCTCGTCGCGTCGGACCACTCGCCCTGCGCGCCGGAGCTGAAAGCGCGGGGCGCCGGCGATGTCTTCGCCGCGTGGGGCGGCGTCGCGGGCGCGCAGTCGCTCTTGTGTGCGCTCTTCACCGAGGCGACGCGTCGGGCCGCGGGAACGCTCGACGCGCGGAAGATCGCGGGGTTCGTGGCCTGGCGTCTGGCGACGAAGCCCGCGAAGCGCTTCGGGCTCTGGCCTCGGAAGGGCGCTCTCGTCCCAGGCGCGGACGCCGACGTGGTGCTGTTCGATCCCGCGCGCGAATGGACCCTCGATGCCGAGGACTCGCTCACCGGCGGGATCAGTCCGTACGTCGGTCGGCGCTTCCGCGGCGCCGTCGTACGAACGCTCGTTCGGGGTCGTACGGTGTTCCGCGAAGGGAGCGTCACGCGCGAGGCTGGCGGGCGATTCATCCCGCGGATGGAGGAAGGCGCGAGAGGATGAGCACGGTCAAGACCGCGGAGCTCGTCGCGATCGACGAACGCCGGCTGCTCCGCCGGCTCGATGATCTGGCGCAGCGCGGCGCGCTCCCCGGCGGGGGCATCTTCCGCGCGCTGTACACGCCCGCATGGACCTCGGCGATGGAGCTCGTCACCACGTGGCTGAAAGAGGGACAGCTGCTCACGCGGCGCGACGCCGTCGGGAACGTGTGGGGACGCATCGAAGGGTCTCGCGGCGGCCGTGCGATCGTGACCGGCTCGCACATCGACACGGTCCGCGGGGGCGGCGCGCTTGACGGCGCGCTCGGCCTGGTCGCCGGCATCGAGGCGGTCACGAGCCTCTGGGAGCGGTTCGGCAGGCCGACGCGGACCCTCGAATGCGTCGCGATCTGCGAAGAAGAGGGAAGCCGTTTCGATACGAACTTCTGGGGCGCCCGCGCGATCGCCGACCGGATCGAGCCAAACGAGGCGGAGCGGACGCGCGACGCCGCGGGCACGTCCCTGGCCGATGCGATGCGCTCCGTCGGCCTCGACCCGGCGAACGCGGTCCAGGCCGTGCGGCGCGACATCGACGTCTTCGTCGAGCTGCACATCGAGCAGGGCCCAGTCCTCGAGGACCATGGCCCGCGGCTCGGTGTGGTGACCACGATCACCGGCACGATCCATCAGGAGATCGTCGTGCGCGGGCAGCCCGACCATGCCGGCGCGATGGCGATGAGCCGCCGACACGACGCGCTCGTCGGCGCGTCCGCGATGACTCTCGCGATCGCGGAGCTCGCGACGCGCATGGGTGATCCCGCCGTGGCGACCGTGGGGACCATCGTGGTCGAGCCGGCGCAGGTGAACGTCGTTCCCGGCATCGCGCGCTTCACGGTCGACGCGCGTCATCCGGATGCTCCCCGCCGGACCGAGCTCATCACCCAGATCGGGGATGCCTGCAAGGCCGCGGCGCGCGAACGTGGTCTCGTCGTGGAGATCCGCACCTTGCGCGACCGGCCGCCCGTCACGCTGAGCCCGCGCGTCGCCGACGTCCTCCGCCGCGCGTGCCGCGCCGCGGGTCTCGACCCGCGCGACATGGCGAGCGGCGCCGGCCACGACGCGCAGGTCCTCGCGGCCGCCGCGAACACCGGCATGCTCTTCGTGCCGAGCATCGGCGGTCGCTCGCACTGTCCAGAGGAGGCGACGGCCGCGGAGGACGTCGTCCTCGGCACGCGCGCGCTCGCGTCCGCGCTGCGCGAGCTCGCCTACCAGCAATGAGCACGCTGCTGCGCGGCGGCACGCTCCTCCCGCTCAAAGACCATCCACGTCCGATGTGGGGCGATCTCCTTGTCTCCGGCACGCGCATCGCCGCGATCGGGAAGATCGAGACGACGCCGGCCGACGCCGAGGTCGTCGACATCTCGGGTTGCGTCGTCATGCCGGGCATCGTCCAGACGCACGTGCACCTCGTGCAGACGCTGTTTCGCGGTCTCGCCGAGGACATGCCACTCCTGCAGTGGCTGCGCGCGCGGGTCTGGCCGCTCGAGGCCGCGCTGGACGAAGCATCGCTCCGCGCGAGCGTGCGGCTCGGGATCCTCGACCTGCTCCTCACCGGCACGACGACCGTCCTCGACATGGGCACGACGAAGCTCGGCGACATCGTCGCCGAGGAGCTCGTGCGGAGCGGGCTGCGCGCTCGGTTCGGCCAGGCGATGATGGACGCGGGCGACGGCGTACCCGCGGGTCTTCTCGAGACGACACGCTCGTCCCTCGACGCCGCCGCCGCTCTCACGAAGCGCTGGCACAAGGCGTCGAGCGGGCGGATCGGCTACGTGTACATGCCGCGCTTCGCGCTCTCTTGCACGCGCGAGCTGCTCGAGGCCACGACGCAGCTCGCGAAGCTCAGCGATCTCCTTGTGCACACGCACTCGAACGAGAGCGTCGAGGAGCGCAACGCCGTGGTCATGGCGACCGGTCGCACCCCGGTCCAGTACCTCCTCGACACCGGGATCGCGTGCGAGCGCGCGATCATCGCCCATGGCGTCCACCTCGACGATCAGGAGATCGATATCCTGCGGACGACGAAGACGTCGGTGGCGCACTGCCCCTCGTCGAACCTCAAGCTCGCCTCGGGCATCGCGCAGGTGGCGAGGCTGCGTTCGATGAGGATCACCGTCGGGCTCGGCGCGGACGGCGCGGCGTGCAACAACCAGCTCGACGCGTTCGAGGAGATGCGCCTCGCGACGCTCCTCGCGCGCGTCGTGAGCGGGATGGGAACACTCACCGCCGCCGACGCGATGGTCCTCGCGACCCGGGAGGGCGCGAAGATGCTGAAGCTCGACGGCGAGATCGGAACCCTCGAGCAGGGCAAGCGCGCGGACCTGCTCGTGCTCGACGTGACGAAGCTCGACGGGCCGGGCGGCGATCCCGCCGCACGGATCCTTTTCGGCGGCGGCTCGCGTTCGGTGCGGCACGTCCTCGTGGACGGTGAGTTCCTCGTCCGCGACGGAGTCGCCACGAAGATGGACGCGAACGAGGTCCGCGCGAAGGCCGGAGAGCAGCTCCAGCCGCTTCTGCAGCGCGCCGGCCTGGTCTAGGCGGTGACGCGCTTCAGCGCGTTCACGTTGAAGGCGGGGACGGGGCGGGTGAGTCCCTTGAGCGCGAGCTCCCCGACCGGTGACGCGTCGACCTCGTCCTCGAGGGCGCTCAGGAGGCGCTGGCTGATGAGGATCTGTCCCGGCTCGGCCGCCGCGGAGAGTCGCGACGCGAGGATCACGACGTTGCCGACCGCCCCGTAGTCGTAACGGCCCTCGAAGCCGATCCGGCCGAGCGTCGCGTAGCCGACGGCGACGCCCACACCGAACCCCACCGGATAGCCCTTCTTGCGCCAGCCAACTGCGAGCGCGTCGAATCGCTCGCGCATCGCGACTGCCATCTGCACGGCGCGCAGCTCATGGCCCTCGGTGGGTGCCGGGTCGTTGAACCAGACCATGAGGCCGTCGCCGGCGAAGTGCTCGAGCGTGCCGCCGAATCGCACGATCTCTTCGCCCATCGCGCGCTGATACGAACGCAGCAGCGAGAGCGCCTCCTCCGGCTCGGCCGTCTCGCTGAACGCCGTGAACCCTCGGAGATCGCAGAAGACGACCGTGATCTCGCGACGGTGCCCCGCCAGCAGGGCCTCGCCGTCGGCGGACGAAACGATCGCGGCGATCTGCGGGGAAAGGTAGCGGGCGAGCTGGCTCTTCTGACGCTCGATCGTGTCGTGGTACTCCTTGATCCGAAGGAGCGACCGCACGCGGACGGCAAGCTCGTGCTGCGAGACCGGCTTCGGGATGAAGTCGTCGGCGCCGGACTCGAGCGCCCGCACCCGGTCCTGCTCCATGCTCGCGGTCATCAGCACGACCGGCAGGAAACTCGTGTCCGGGCTCGCGCGAAGGCGCCGGGTCAGCTCGTAGCCGTCCATCCCGGGCATGAGGATGTCCAGCAACACGAGGTCCGGCGGGCGCTCGGCGATGGCGCGAAGAGCTTCGTCGCCGGAGGCCGCGGTCACGACCTCGTACCCGTCCCGAGACAGGAGGGCTTCGAGCAGGCGGAGGTTCTGCGGCGTGTCGTCGACCGCGAGGATTCGTGCGCTCATCGGTTGCGTCCCTTGGCGGAGAGCCGCCGTACCTCGGCCGCGAACGTACGGACCTCGACGGGCTTTTGCATGAAAGCGTCGAACCCCGCGGCTTCGAACCGATCACGATCGGCCTGCATGACCGACGCGGTCAGGGCGACGATGGGGATCCCCGACGTACGGTCATCTTCACGGAGCTTCCGCAGCGCGGCGATCCCGTCCATCCCCGGGAGCTGGATGTCCATCAGCACGATATCCGGGTGCTCGCGGACCGCGATGGCGATGCCGTCCTCGGCGCTCGTCGCCTCGAGCGTGCGCATGCCGGCGTACTGCAGCAGGTCGCGGGCGAGCTTCATGTTCTTCTCGTTGTCCTCGACGATCAGGACGAGATCCCCATCGCTCATGCGCTCACCCTCTCCGGCGCGGGAGTCCGCAGCGGCAAGGTGAAGGTGAACGTGCTCCCGCGACCGATCGCGCTGTCGACCCAGATCCGGCCGCCGTGCAGCTCGACGAACCGCTTCGCGAGCGCGAGGCCGAGGCCGGTGCCTTCGCGGGAGCGCTCCGAGGCCCGGCGTGCCTGCTGGAACTCCTCGAAGATCCGCTCCTGGTCCTCCGGAGCGATGCCGATACCCGTGTCACGGACGGTCACGACCACATCGCCGTTGCCCCGGCGCGCCGTGACCCCTACACGCCCCCCGTCCGCCGTGAACTTGACGGCGTTCGAGAGCAGGTTGAAGAGCACCTGCTTCACCTTGCGAGGGTCGGCCTCGATGAGGTCGATGTCCGGTGCGACGTCGAGCGCCACCGCGATGCCGTGGCGGCTGGCGCGCTCCCGGACCATCGTGATGCCGTTCTGGAGCGCCTCGACGAGGGAGAAACGGTCGACGTCGAGCTCCATCCGGCCGGCCTCGATCTTCGCGAGATCGAGGATGTCGTTGATCAGCGTGAGGAGGTGCTTCCCCGAGCTCAACACGTCGTTCAGGTATTCCGCCTGCTTGGGGTTGACCGGCCCGAACATCTGCTCGATGAGGGCCTCGGAGAATCCGATGATCGCGTTCAGGGGAGTCCGCAGCTCGTGCGACATCGTCGCGAGGAATTCCGACTTGTGGCGGCTCGCGACCTCCAGCTGGCGGCTCTTCTCCTGTATCTCGTTGAAGAGCCGCACGTTCTCGATCGCGATGGCGGCCTGGTCGACGAAGGTTCGCACGAGCTCGACCTCGCGGTCGCTGAAGGGCCGCACCGTGTAGCGGGCCAGCACCATCCCGCCGATCACCCCCTCGTCGCGCATCATCGGGACCCCGAGGACGGTTCGCGCGTTCGTCATTCGCACCACGCGCGCGTTCTGGAACAACGGATGCGCCTTCGCGTCGGGTATGTGCACGGTCGTCTGATCTTCGAGGACGATACCCATGACGCCGAACTTCGGGCCGATCGGCAGCCACCCCTCACTTCCTTCTCTCTCCCGAGCGGCAGCGAGCTCGGCGCGCACGTCCATGGGGAACGCGGAGCTGTACGCGACTGTGTTGAAGCGATCGCCCTCGGCGCGCGACGTCCAGGCGATGTCCGCGCCGGCAAGCCGCGCGGCGTTCTCGGTCACGATCTCGAGGACCGGCCCGAGGTCGAATGCCGATCGGCTGATCGTCTTCAGTACCTCCGAGATCGCTGTCTGCCGCTCGAGCGCCTCCTTTGTCTCGTTGAAAAGGCGGGCGTTCTCGATCGCGATGACCGCCTGCCGGGCGAAGGTCTCGAGCAGCTGGATCTGCTTCGGCGTGAACGGCTGGACCTCGGTGCGGCGGATCGCGATCGCGCCGATCGCGGCGCTCTGGCGGATCAAGGGCACCACGAGCACGGTCCGGTAGCCCCAGCGGCGCTGGAGCACCGCGCTGATCGGGTAATCGCCGGCCGCCAGCTCGACCTCCGCGTCCCGGATGTGGATCGGACGCCGCTCGACGATCGAGCGACCGGCCACCGAGCCACGATCGAGTGGTAGCGACTCACCCGGATCGAGCCCGGGAATCGGACCGAAGTGGGCCCACTGCGTGATCGTTTCGCCATCCACGCGGTAGACGTGCGCGTCGCTCGCGCCGCACACGGCCGCCGCGTCCTGCGCGATCGCGTCGAGCACCGGCTGGACATCTGTCGGCGACTGCGCCATCACGCGCAGGATGTCGGCGGTCGCGGTCTGTTGTTCCAGCGCCTCTTTCGTCTCGTTGAAGAGGCGGGCGTTCTCGATCGCGATGACCGCCTGCCGGGCGAAGGTCTCGACGAGGCGGATCTCCTGGTCGCTGAACGGGCGGACCTCGCCGCGGTTCATCGCGAAGCTGCCGATCACGAGATTGTCACGGAGCATCGGGACGACCAGCGACGTCCGGTAGGCGCCGATGGACGTGCCTTCCGACCAGCGATAGTCGGGGTCGCCGCGGAGCTGGACCGTCGGAACGAGCGCGTCGCCGTCGAGCTGCTGGATCGAGCCCCAGTCCGCCGCGCAGATCGTGACCGCCTTCTCGAGCATGGCTTGGAAGACCGTGTGCAGGTCGAACGCCGATCGGCTGATGACCTGGAGCACGTCCGCCGTCGCCGTCTGCTGCTCCAGGGCGTCCTTCGTCTCGTTGAAGAGGCGTACGTTCTCGATCGCGATCGCGGCCTGGCGGGCGAAGGTCTCGACGAGCTCGATCTGACGATCGGTGAAAGCCCGCGCCACCCTCCGGGTGAGACCGAGGACGCCGAGAAGGCGGCCCTCGGCGAGGATCGGCACGCCCAACCGAGTCCCGGGGCCGTCCTGCGGCAGTGACGGATCGCGCGCCGCATCGGGAACGTGGGTCGTTCTCCTCGCGGCGGCGGTCATCCCAATGACCGACTTCCCGGTGGTCAATCGAGTGCCTACGTCGTACTTGCCGGGAAGCCCGGATTGCGCGCGCACGACGAAAGAATTTCCCTCGCCGCCCCAGAACGTGGCGTTGTCGGCTTCGCAGAGCCGAACCGCGGACTCGGTGACCGCCTGGTACATCGGAGCGAGGTCGAACGGCGCCTCGCTGATCACCTTCAGCACGTGCGCGACCGCGGTCTGCTGGTCGAGCGACTCTTTGGTCTCGTTGAAGAGGCGGACGTTCTCGATCGCGATCGCCGCCTGATCGGCGAACGTCTGAACCAGGCGGATCTCCTCGTCGCTGAAGGGATCGACCTGCATCCGCGCCACGCCGATGATGCCGACGACGTCGTCTCCCCGCATGATTGGTACGCCGAGGACCGTGTGCACGTCGTGCTCGCGGTTCGGCGGCCAGTGGTACTCGGGGTCTTTGAAGAGATCCGGGATGTGGACGGGCCGCTTCTCGATCGCTGTACGCCCCACGAGCGTCGAGCGCCCGATGCTCGTCGGGTGTGCGTACTCGTACTCCACGAGCTCGGGCAGGCCTCCGCTCGTCGCCACGAGACGGAACACCTCGCCGTCCCGGCGGAAGACGTACGCCCAGTCGCCGTGGCAGAGCCGATTCGCGTTCTCCACCGCGACGTCGAACACGGAGCCCAGGTCGAATGCGGATCGGCTGATCGCCTTGAGGACGTCGGCGGTCGCCGTCTGCTGCTCGAGAGCGTTCTTCGTCTCGTTGAAGAGGCGAACGTTTTCGATCGCGATGACCGCCTGGTCTGCGAACGTCTTGACGAGGTCGACTTCGCGTTCGGAGAAAGGCCGAGGTGTCCGCCGCGCGACGACCACGACGCCGATCGGCGCCGAGTCGCGAAGGAGCGGAACGGCGAGCACGCTCCGCGCGCCGATCGCTTTCGCCACGTCCGAACGCGCGAATTCAGGTGTCGTCTCGAGATCCGGCAGGTTGATGACTCGAGCTTCTTGGAACGCTCTGGCCATCACACTCGCCCGTGGCGCCGCCTTCACGCTTGTCGGCACCGGTCCGACGTCGTCGATCAGCGCTTGCAGCTCAGGCGTTCGTCCGTACCGAACGAATTCCATCAACCAGTCGCCTTCGCGGCGGCGCATCCAGGCGACGTCCGCGTCGCATAACGTCGCGACGTTCTGGACCACCGTCGTGAGGACGCGCTCGAGGTCGAAGACCGATCGACTGATCGTCTTGAGCACTTCGGCCGTCGCCGTCTGCTGGCCGAGGGCTTCTTTCGTCTCGTTGAAGAGGCGAACGTTCTCGATCGCGATGACGGCCTGGTCGGCGAACGCCTCGACGAGCCGGATCTGGTTCGGCGTGAACGGGATCGGCTCGCGCTTGCGGAGGGCGATCGTGCCGATGGGCGAGCCCTCTCTCAGGAGCGGCGCAACGAGCACCGCGCGTTGCCCCAGCGCGGCGAAACGTTCGCGCGTGACCGGAAACGCGTTGGCTGCCTCCGACTCGACGTCAGGAATGTGGATCGTGCGACGCTCGAGCATCGCCGCACCGCTGACGGTGTCCGCGCTGGCGGCCACCGGCCTGTTCGAGCGTGGGAGATCGCCGTAGTGCGCTTCGGGGTAAAGGTCGTCGCCTCGCTTGATCCACACCTGCGCATCGGTGGCCCCGCAGAACCGGACGACGCTCGTCGCGATCGCGTCGAGCACGGGCGCAAGATCGGTGGGCGACCCCGCGATCGCGCGCAGGATGTCGGCCGTCGCCGTCTGCCGCTCGAGCGCCTCCTTCGTCTCGTTGAAGAGGCGGACGTTCTCAACGGCGACGGCCGCCTGACGGGCGAATGTCTCGAGCACGTCAATCTCGCGCGGGCTGAACGGCGAGACTTCGTTCCGCCGGGCGATGACGATGCCCACGAGGGCGGCCCCCTTGACGATGGGGACGCCGAGGATCGTCCGTGCCGGCGTCCCCGACAGCGCGGCGATGAAATCGAGGCTCCTCGTGTTGTCGTAGTCGGGATCGGCGCGGACGTCGGGGATCTGCACGGTCGCCCTCTCGAGCAGGACCCTGCCGACGACGGTCGCGCGTTCCTTGACGAGCCGGCCCTGTTGGGCCGCCTCCGTCGCGATCCGCTCGAAGGCCGCTTCGTCGGCGAACCGTCCCGACGCCGTCGCGCTGGCGACGTGCCGGTAGACCTCACCGTCAGCGCGGAAGATCGAGGCGTTGTCGGCGAGGCAGAGGTTCACCGCGCTCCGGACGATCGTGCGGAACACGATCGAGACGTCGGCGGTCGACTGGCTCATCGCCTCCAGCACCTGGCTGACCGCAATCTGGCGCTCGAGCGCGTCGCGGGTCTCCGTCGAGAGGCGGGTGTTGTCGATCGCGATCGCGGCCTGGTCGGCGAACGCGCGGACGAGCGCGATCTCGCGCTCGGTGAACGGCCGCACCTCCGGTCTGATGAGCGACAGGACGCCGATCACGGCGTCGCCGCGGAGAAGCGGGACCCCCAGGGCGCTGTGGTAGCCGAACTCGGCCGCGTCCTGCCTGAAGTAGTCGGAATCCGCCTCGACCGTCGCGTCGCGGACGTGAAAGACAGCCTTGCTCTCGAAGGCGTGCTTCACGATGTAGGAGCGCTCGATGGGAAAGGGCTGCCGAACCCGTTTCTGCCAATCGCGGATCTTCTCGGATGGCTCGGGAGACCCGGCCACGAGGTGGAACGTGTCGCCGTCGATGAGGAACAGGCTCCCGTTGCGCCGCGCATCGCAGAGCTCTCCGGCGCGCTGCACCACCGTGTCGAGCACGGCCTGAAGGTCCGGCGGGGTCCGGCTCATCACCGCGAGCACCTCCGCGAGCGCGGCTTCGCCAGCCCGCGATTCGGCGAGGTCTCGCTTCAGGTCCGTCGCTCCGCCCAAACTGCTCCCCTCCCGAGTGCGGCAATCCTAGTGACCGCCTCTCGAACACGGAAGTGATAATCCGCGCGTGAGCGTCCAGGTCGCGCGGCATGTCGGCGAGGTACTGGACAACCTTTCCAGCGTGACCGGGGCGACATTGCTCGCCGGCGGGACCGACCTCCTGGTCGAGATCAACTTCGGACGCGCGCGGCCGGCGACCGTCGTCGCGATCGACCGCGTCGCGGAGCTGAAAAACCTCGAACGTAACGGTCGTGTGCGCATGGGCGCGCTTGTCACGTACACGCGGATGCTCGACGACGATCCGGGCTCGCCGGCGCTTCGGGAGGCCGCGCGCACGGTCGGGTCGCCGCAGATCCGCAACGCGGGGACGCTCGGCGGGAACCTCGGGACCTGCTCGCCGGCCGGCGACACGCTGCCCGTCCTCGCGGCCCTCGACGCGACCATCGTCCTCCGGTCGGCGAAGACCGAGCGGCGCCTGCGCTTCGGCGAGTTCATGACCGGGCCCAAGAAGAGCGCCCGTCGCCCCGACGAGCTCATCGTGGCCGCGGAGTGGGACGATGCCGGCCCGGCGCAGACGTTCATGAAAGTCGGCACACGGAACGCAATGGTCATCGCGGTCGCGGGGCTCGCCCTCGTCGTGGACCGGGCGCGCAAGCGGGTCGGCGCCGGCCTAGGCTCGTGCGGCCCGACGATCATCCGCGCGGCCGAGGCCGAGCGGTTCGCCGAGGGCCTCTTCGCCGACGCCGGTTGGGAGCGAGCGAGTCGGCCGAGCGACGCCGCCGCGAAGGAATTCGGACGCCTCGTGGCCGCGGCGGCGAAGCCGATCGACGACGTCCGCGGGACGGCGGCGTACCGCCGTCACGTGCTCGCGGTGATGGGCGCGCGCGCCCTCGCGCGCGTGGCGGCGATCGCATGAAGCTGAACGTGAACGGCAGCGAGCGCGATCTCGAGGTCGACGATCACGAGAGCCTCCTCACTGCACTTCGCGAGCGCCTTGGCCTGCCGGGAAGCAAGAACGCCTGCGAGCAAGGCGAGTGCGGTTCATGCTCCGTGCTCCTGGACGGCGCGCTCGTGTGCTCATGCCTGGTCCTCGCGGGCGCCGTCGCGGGCCGCGACGTCCGGACCGTCGAGGCGCTCTCGGACGACGAGGGGCTGCACCCCGTGCAGCGCGCGTTCGCCGAAACCGGCGCGGTGCAGTGCGGCTTCTGCACGCCGGGGCTCGTCGTCGCGACGTACGCGCTGCTCACCGAGAACCCCGAGCCATCGGACCGTGAGGTGCGCGAGGCGCTGTCGGGGAACATCTGCCGCTGCACTGGGTACGGCAGGATCCTCGAGGCGGTCCAGCGCGCTTCGGCCGCGATGTACCGGCGATGAGCACCTCCGCACCGCGCGTCCGAGTTCGCGGCGTGGTCGGCGAGTCGGTTGAGCGTCCGGACGCCGTCCCCAAGGTGAAGGGCGAGTTCGAATACGCGAGCGACCTGCGGCGCGACGGAATGCTCTTCGGCGCGACCCTCCGCAGCCCGCACGCGCATGCGCGCATCGCCGGAATCGAAACGTCCGCGGCGAAGCGGATGAGCGGCGTCCGGGCGGTCATCACGTCCGGGGAGCTGCCGACACGTGAGCGGTTCGGCCTGATGAAGCTCGACCAGCCCGTCCTCGCGACCGAGCGTGTCCGCTACGTCGGTGAGCCGGTCGCGATCGTCGCCGCGGATTCGGCCGAGGAGGCGCGGCTCGCCGTGCGCGCGATCACCGTCCGCTACGAGCCGCTCGCCGCGATCACCGATCCAGTCGCAGCGCTCCAGCAGGGTGCGGAGCAGCTGCATCGGAGCGGGAACGTCATCGATGAGGTGATCGTCGTGCACGGCGATCCGGACACGCGTGCCGACGTCGTCGTCGAGGGTGAGTACGAGGTCGCGATGCAGGACCAGGCCGCGCTCGGCCCGGAGGCAGGTCTCGCGATCCCGCGCCGAGACGGCGGCGTCGACCTGCACGTCGCCACGCAGTGGCTGCACGAAGACCTGCGCCAGATCGCACCCTGCCTCGGACTTCCTGAGTCGAAGGTGCGGCTCGTCCTCGCCGGCGTCGGCGGGGCGTTCGGCGCGCGAGAGGACGTGACCCTGCAGATCCACACGTGCCTCCTCGCGCTCGCCACGAGGCGGCCGGTCCGCATGACCTACGGGCGCGAGGAGTCGTTCTACGGCCACGTCCACAGGCATCCGGCGAAGCTCTTCTACGCGCACGGGGCGACGAAGCGAGGCGAGCTCGTCTTCGTGCGCGCGACGATCGTGCTGGACGGGGGCGCCTACGCGTCGTCGAGCCCGGCGGTCATCGCGAACGCGGCCTGCTTCGGGGCGGGGCCGTACCGTGTCCCGAACGCCCGCATCCACGCGGTCGGTGCGTACACCAATAACCCGCCGGCCGGCGCGATGCGCGGCTTCGGCGCGGTCCAGTCGTGCTTCGCGTACGAGGGACAGATGGACGCCCTCGCCGCGAAGCTCGGCATCGACCCGGTGGAGCTCCGCGAGCGGAACGCCCTGCGCAACGGCGATCCGATCATCACCTCACAACCCGTCGAGGGCAGCGCCCCGGTCGCCGAGATCGTGCGGCGCTGCGCCGACGCTCCACTCCCGCCGCGGGGGCCCGAGACCGATCCCATCGCGCTGCCCGGCGGCGCGGGGAACCTCACGCACGGTGAGGGCGTGCGCCGCGGTGTCGGCTTCGCGGTCGGCATGAAGAACGTCTGCTACTCGCACGGGTTCGACGACTTCGCGACCGCCCGCGTTCGCCTCATGCGCGACGAGCGCGGTCCGCTCGCGCGCGTGCACACGGCGGCCGCCGAGGTGGGCCAGGGGCTCGTGACCGTCTGCGTGCAGATCGTCCGGACCGAGCTCGGCGTCGAGCGCGTCGAGCTCGATCCGCCCGACACGACGATCGGCTCCGCGGGATCGTCGTCGGCCTCGCGGCAGACCTGGATGACCGGGGGCGCCGTCCTCGCCGCGTGCCGCGAGGTCAAGGCGGTCCTGCTTTCGCGCGCACGCGCGACTGGACGGCCACCGGACGACCTCGCCGCGCTGCTCGATGAGCCGATCGACAAGACGGTGAGCCACCGCCACCGGGACACCGAGCCGCGCGACGCGGCGACCCAGAACGCGGGACACGTCGCGTTTCTGTTCGCGGCCCATCGCGCCGTCGCCGACGTCGACATCGAGACCGGCCTCATCAAGGTCGTGCAGATCGCGACAGCGCAGGACGTCGGCAAAGCGATCAACCCGCTGGCGGTCGTCGGCCAGATCGAGGGTGGCATCGCGCAGGGCCTCGGGCTCGCGGTCATGGAGGAGGTGATCCTGAAAGACGGGCACGTGCGGAACGCGTCGTTCACCGACTACCTCCTGCCGACGACCCTCGACATGCCACCGGTCGTCACGCTGCTCATCGAACACCCGCATCCCGACGCCCCGTACGGCGCGAAAGGCGTCGGGGAGCCGCCGACGATCTCGAGCACGCCGGCGATCGTCGCCGCGATCCGCGCCGCGACGGGACGGACGCTCCACCGGGTGCCGGTCCGTCCCGACGACATCGTGTTCGACGAGCCCTACCGCTCGGGATGGCGGATCACGCCCGGGGACGATCCACGGCGCGCGGTGCGCGCGTAGGTCGCGTGCCTTCGACTCCGTCCGCCGACGCCCCGCGCATCTTCAGCGGCATCGCCGACACCTACGACCGCGTCGGAGCGATCCTCTCGTTCGGCCAGGATCCGCGCTGGCGCCACGCGCTCGTCGCCTCGGTCGCCGCGGCACCCTCCGACGTCGTGCTCGACGTCGCGACCGGCACGGGGATGGTCGCGCGCGAGCTCGGCAGCCGCTATGGCTGTCGTGTCGTTGGCCTCGATCAGAGCGCGGACATGCTCCGCACCGCGGTCGAACGCGACGGCCACGTGCCGCTCGTTCGCGCGCGCGCCGAACGGCTGCCATTCCCCGACGAGTCCTTCGACCATCTCACCTTCACCTATCTCCTGCGCTACGTCGACGACCCCGCCGCGACGATGCGCGAGCTGGCGCGCGTCGTGAAGCCCGGCGGGCGGATCGCGATGCTCGAGTTCGGCGTCCCCAGCGGGCCGCTCCTTTGGGCATGGCGCCTTTGGACCCGCGTCGGGCTGCCGGTCCTCGGCCGACTCGTCTCGGAGCGATGGAGCGATGTCGGCGCGTTCCTTGGCCCGAGCATCGAGCGCTTCTACGCGGCCCATCCGCAAGACGAGGTCGAACGGTCCTGGCGTGACGCCGGGATGCGCGACCTCCGCGTCGCGCGCATGAGCCTCGGGGGTGGCGTCGTCATGAGCGCGACGAAGGCGGCCGCCGGCCCCGCCGCGACCGAGACGCTAAGACCGGCGGCGCCGCCGGAGCGAGCGGCCTTCTACGCGCTCGCACCCGGCGGAGCGCGCGACTACTGGACGTTGCTGCATCCGCCCTACACCGCCTGGCATCTGTCGTACGTGCTGCTCGGTGCCTCGCTCGCGCCGGCGCCCGATCCGCGGATCGTCGCGGGCGCACTTCTGGCCTTTTTCCTCGGAGTCGGCGTCGCGGCGCACTCCTTTGACGAGCTGCAGGGTCGGCCGCTCGGGACGCGGATCCCGTCCGGGGTGCTCGTCGTGCTCGGCTCCTTCGGGTTGCTCGGAGCGGTCGCGCTCGGTCTCGTCGCGGCGGCACAGGTCGGCGGCGGTCTTCTCGTCTTCGTCGTGGCCGGCGCCGCGCTCGTCCTGCTGTACGGCCTCGAGGCGCCGCTCGTGCACTCGGACCTCGGCTTCGCGTTGGGCTGGGGAGGCTTCCCGGTGATGACCGCCG
Source organism: Chloroflexota bacterium (assembly GCA_005889275.1). Classification (GTDB taxonomy): domain Bacteria; phylum Chloroflexota; class Limnocylindria; order P2-11E; family P2-11E; genus 3-1-20CM-2-70-9. Next base: position 38,914 of record VBFI01000050.1, read on the forward strand.
CTTTCGCGACCGGCGCGCCGCCAGTCCCGGCGGCGCTCGTGGCGGTCGCTGCCTCGCTCCTCAGCCTCGCGCAGCGGCGCCTCTCCACGCCGGTGCGCCGCATCCGTCGCCGGGCGACCGCGATCACCGGCGTCGTGCGGTACCGCGATGGCTCCACCGAGGCGCTCGGTCGGGACGCCCTGCTCGCCGCACCGGAGGCCGCGCTCCGGCTCCTCTGGCTCGCGGCGGTGACCCTCTCGGTGGGTATGCTCGCCGCGCGCTGGATCGGCCGGTAGCCTTCGCTCGATGATCCCGCTCGCGACGCTGCGCGCCGCGCCGAAGGTCCTTCTCCACGACCACCTCGACGGCGGGCTGCGGCCCTCCACCGTGGTCGAGCTTGCGCGCGAGCTGCGCTACGAGGGCCTGCCCACCAAAGACCCCGACGAGCTCGGACGCTGGTTCCACGCGAGCGCGGCTTCTGGATCGCTCGCGCTCTACCTCCGTGGCTTCGCGCACACGATCGCGGTCATGCAGACCGCGGAGGCGATCGAGCGTGTCGCATACGAATGCGGCGAGGACCTCGCGCGCGACGGCGTCGTGTACGCGGAGGTGCGCTACGCGCCGGTGTTCCACACCGAACGGGGCCTGAACCTCGAGCAGGTCGTCATCGCGGTCGAGCGCGGCTTCGCGCGAGCCGAGCGCGATCATCAGATCAGCCTCCGCCAGATCATCTGCGCGATGCGCGATCGGACCGACTCGCTCGAGATGGCGGAGCTGGCGATCGCGAACCGCGACCGTGGCGTCGTCGGCTTCGACATCGCCGGCGAGGAGGCGGGTCATCCGCCCAAGGCGCATCTCGAGGCGTTCCATCTCTGCCACCGCGAGAACTTCTCGGTGACGATCCACGCGGGCGAGGCCTTCGGGCCGCCCTCGATCTGGCAGGCTCTCCAGTACTGCGGCGCGCACCGCATCGGGCACGGCGTGCGCCTCGTCGAGGACATGGCCATCGACGGCGGCAAGGTCGTGAAAGTGGGTCCGCTCGCGCAGTACGTGAAGGACAAACGGATCCCGCTCGAGCTCTGCCCGTCGTCCAACGTGGACACGGGCGCTGTGCCGACCCTCGCGGAGCATCCGATCCGCCATTTCATCGCCGAGCGCTTTCGGGTGACCGTGAACACCGACAACCGGCTCATGTCCAACGTGACCCTGTCCGAGGAGCTCCAGCGCCTGTCGCGCGTCGTCGGTCTGACGCTCGCGGACGTCGAACGTCTCTCGATCAACGCGATGAAGAGCGCGTTCGCGGGATACGACGAGCGCGTCGCGATCATCTACGCGCGCATCAAGCCTGGCTACGCGCGCCTTCGCGGTGAACCCGCTCTCGCCGGCTATCCACTGCCGCCCAGCGCTTAACCTTCTCGCGACCTCTTTACCCCGCGTTGACGGACCATCCATTGACCCGCGCTGCGACCAAGACGAAACGCATCCGGATTCGTCATCGACTCATCCTTTCGCCCTAGTCACCTCGTAGCACGCGGTCACGGGACACGAGAGATTTTGGGGATGGTGGGCGATGAGACTGAGTTCGGCTGGGCGATTCCTTTCGGGCGTCGCGTTCTCGATCGCGTTCGTCGTGTCAAGCGTTCTGCTCGGCGCCGGGGCGTCGGCAAGTCCGCAGTGGTGTGAAGAGGACCCCACGTTCGTGGTGAACGGCGCACTCGTCGACGTCTCGACGACCTTCGCGTACGAGTACGCGGGCTCGGTGAAGGGTCCGGTGGAGTTCGAGCTTCTCGTTCCGTCGAACGTCGTGGCGGCGGTGGTCTCGCTCCCCGGCACGGTCCCGGTCACCGCGAAGATCACCCGCTCGCTTCCGGCGACGGGGCTGCTCTTCATACCGGTCGTTGTCAAGGTGACCGTTCCGGCGACGGCCAGCTTCGCCACGTCGACCCGCATCACGGGGACGTACCTCTGGCTGAGCTCGAAGGCCGCCGGCAAGTCGAACACGACGACCAAGGTGAGCGTCACGCTGATCGGGCTGTAGCCCGTGTCGCGCCTTCGCTGGCCGCTTCGGCTCTACATCCTCGCGGTCCTCGGCGCGGCGCTCATCGCCCTCCCGGTGAGCGCCGCGTTCCGAGCCGACCTCCGGGCGCCGGACACGGTCATCCTCGCGCTCGTCACCGCGATGGCCACCCGCTCGCTTCCGGCGACGGGGCTGCTCTTCATACCGGTCGTCGTCAAGGTGACCGTTCCGGCGACGGCCAGCTTCGCCACGTCGACCCGCATCACGGGGACGTACCTCTGGCTGAGCTCGAAGGCCGCCGGCAAGTCGAACACGACGACCAAGGTGAGCGTCACGCTGATCGGGCTGTAGCCCGTGTCGCGCCTTCGCTGGCCGCTTCGGCTCTACATCCTCGCGGTCCTCGGCGCGGCGCTCATCGCCCTCCCGGTGAGCGCCGCGTTCCGAGCCGACCTCCGGGCGCCGGACACGGTCATCCTCGCGCTCGTCACCGCGATGGCCGCGGTCGGCCAGCTCCGGCCGGTGCACCTTTCGGTCAAGGTGAAGATGACGGTCGACGAGACCGCGACCTTCGCCGCGGGTCTGCTCCTCGGACCTTTCTACGCGATGGTCGCGACCGCGGCGGCGACGCTCATCGCCCTGCACTTCCGCGGCGTCCGGCAGCGCTGGTACAACCGCGGCTTCAATACCGCGTCGTCGATCCTCGCCACCGGCTCGGCGGCCGTCGTCTACGCGAGCATCGCGGGGCCGGGCTCCATGGTCGTCCGCGAGCCGTGGGCGATCCTGCTCGCGGCCATCACCAAGTACGTCGTGCACACCGCGCTCGTCGACGTCGTGGTCGCGCTGCAGGTCCGCCGCAATCCGCTCACCGGCTGGTGGCGCCTGCACCGCCGGCTTCTGCCGTACGAGTCGGCGCTCCTCGTCTTGGGCGCCCTCGCGGCGATCGCGGCGCAGGCGCAACCGTGGACCCTGGTCCTCTTCGCCGTGCCCATGGCGGTCGTGCTCCTGACGTTGCGCGACAGCGCCGGCGTCCGCGAGCAGACGCGCGAGGCGATCCTCGAGCTGGCGGACCTCATCGACCTGCGCGACCCGTACACGCACGGCCACTCGCAGCGCGTCGCCGAGCTCGCGGAACGCCTCGCGAAGCGCCTGAAGCTCGAGTTCGCGCAGGTCGAGCTCATCCGCGACGCCGCGCGCGTGCACGACATCGGCAAGATCGGGACGAACGACCTGGTCCTCTTGAAGCCGGGCCCGCTCACGGAGGAGGAGCAGGCCGAGATGCGCCGACACGCGGAGATCGGTCATCGCCTGCTGAAGCGGCTCCCCGAATTCTGGGAAGGCGCCGAGCTCGTGCTGTCGCACCACGAGCGTCATGACGGCACCGGATACCCGCGCGGCCTCCGCGGCGACGAGCTCCCGCTGGAGGTCTCGATCATCTCCGTGGCCGACACCTACGACGCGATGAGCACCGACCGCCCGTATCGAAAGGGTCTCGCCTGGGACGTGGTACGCGCGGAGCTCATCCGTCAGCGGGGCAAGCAGTGGCGCGAACGGGCCGTGGACGCGTTCATTGAGATGATGGATCAGGAGCGACGTTCAGCGGTGCGTATCGACCGGGCATCGGCGGCGTGAGCGCCGTTCGCGTGGGCCGCCTTCGCGCTAAGTTAGCGCCGGTGACCGAGCGGCTCGAGCGCACCTTCAACTGGGCTCGTATCGGCGGGGCCGGGCTCATCTTCGTCCTCGGGCCGCTCTTTCCGAACATCGGCATCACGTTCGTGTTCGGCCTCGGGACGTTCGTGCTCGTCTACGCCGCGCTGATTTACTTCTTCCTCCATTCGCCGCGCTTCGTCGTGTCGCTGGATCGTCTCGCCCGAACGATGTTCGTCATCGACATCGCGATCGTCTCGTTCGGCATGCTCGTGTTCGCGTCGGACCCAAACTGGACGACGTTCGTGATCGCGAATCTCGTGATCATCGCGGGCGGCTTCCGCTTCGGCACGGCCGGGGCGTTCGCGGCGGCGGGGTCGATCTCGATCGCGTACGTGGTCATCGCGGCATTCCGCTCGGAAACCTATGGCCTCACCGTCGAACCGCCGCGGCTCGCGTTCCACGTGAGCGTGTTCATCCTGGCCGCGTACCTCATGTCCGGGATCCTGCGCGAGCTCGAGGCGCTCCGCGCGCAGCGCGAGAAGTTCGTCCGGCAGGCCGCGGAGGCGACCGCGCTGCGCCAGGCCGATCGGATCAAAAGCGAGTTCCTCGCCGCGATGTCGCACGACTTCCGCAGCCCCCTCACCGTGGTGCGCGGCGCGGTGGAGCTGCTCCTCGGAGAGCGGCCCGGGTCGCTCACCGCGGCGCAGCGCGAGCTCGCCGAGAGCGCCGAGCGCAACGTGAAGCGGCTCGAGGAGTTCACCGCCCAGCTGCTCGAGATGGCGCGCCTCGAAGAGGGGCAGATCGCCCTCGAGAAGGAGGATCTCGACCCCGTCGCCCTCGTCCGCGACGTGGTCGCGGACCACGCGGTCCTCGCCAAGCAGCGCAAGCAATGGATCTCCCTCGACGTGGATACCGATCCGCCCCACGTCGTCGCCGACCGGAGCCGCATCCAGCAGGCCCTCGCGAACGTGATCGTGAACGCCATTCGGTATGCGCCTATGGGAACGCCGATCCTCGTCGCAGCCCACCGAAGCGGCGACGCGATGCGCATCGAGGTCCGCGACCACGGGCCCGGCATCCCGGCACAGGACCGCCAGCGCATCTTCGACAAATTCTTCCGCGGGCAGACGGCGGACGGCACACCGGGCTCGGGACTCGGACTCGCGATCGCGAAATCGCTCGTTACGCTTCACGGCGGCACGCTGGTGTATGAGGAGAACCCCGGTGGCGGCGCCGCGTTCGTGACCTCGCTCCCACTCGCCGCGCAGTGACGAAGGTCCTGATCGTCGACGACGAGCCGGACGTCCGATCGCTCGTACGGAGCTCGCTCGCCCTCGCGCGCCAGGATATGACCGCGATCGAGGCGGCCGACGGCGACGAAGCGCTGTCGATGATCTACACCGACCGGCCGGACCTCGTCGTCCTCGACCTCGCGCTTCCGCGGCGCGACGGCTTCAGCGTCCTGGAGCAGGTCCGGCAGAAGACCGACCTGCCGATCATCGTGCTCACCGCGCGCGGCCTCGAGGAAGACAAGATCAAGGGTCTGCAGCTCGGTGCCGACGACTACCTGACGAAGCCGTTTTCGCCGGGGGAGCTCGTCGCCCGGATCGAGAGCGTCCTGCGGCGGAGCGTCCCGCGCGAGCGGAAGTCCGGCGTCGTGGAGACGCACGACCTCGTCCTTGACCTCGCCGCACGGCGCGTGCGCCGCGGAGGAAAGGACATCCACTTCACCCCGACCGAATTCAACCTCCTCGCGGAGCTCGCGACGCACCCGGGCGAGGCGCTCACGCACGAGACGCTGCTCACGAGGGTCTGGGGCACCGAGTACCGCTACGAGACGCAGTACCTGAAGGTGTACGTCGGCCGGCTCCGCGAGAAGATCGAGCCGAACCCGAACGATCCGCGGCTCATCCAGACGGTCCGCGGAGTGGGCTACCGGTTCGCCTCGCCAGACGAGGCCTGATCACGCGGGAACGGGCGCGTCGCGCGGGCTACTTCAGCCAGACCAGATCGCCGAAGAAGAAGTCCTGTCCTTGTATGAGCGTCCGCACGTTTCCGTTCGCGTTGGTGACCACGAAGAACGCGCCGGTCCCGACGTAGGCGATCTCGTTGCCCGTCGGCGACCACGCCGGGACGACGTCGTCGCCGGTCGTCGCGATCGTCTTCACGCTCGATCCGTCACACGGCGCGATGTCGAGATCCGACGGGATGTTGAGGTGCGCGAGCCCGGGCTTGTGCGCGCCCGCCGGCAAGTTCGCGCCCGCGACGTAGGGGGCGGGTGCCGCGGTGACGCTGTGCCCGGCAGCGGAGAAGACGATCTGGCAGCCCACCGGACCGAAGCGCGGCGCCTGCATGTACCACCAGGTGTCCTTCGTCTTGAAGAAGGGGCGCGCGTCGGTGCCGTCCACGTTCGCGCGCCAGAGGCCGTCGGGCTGGCCCTGCGTGAGGTGCACGTAGACGATCCACGTCCCGTCGGGCGACAGAGCCGGGTCGGCGCCATCGCGCACGACCTGTTTGCGCTCGCCGCTCCGCAGATCGAGGCGAAAGATGCCGTCCTCGTTGCCGATGAAGGAGCCGCCCTGGATGAGCGCCGCGCGCCGGTGGAAATAGAGCACGTTGCCGGTGGAGTCGAAGCGCGGGCTCGCGTAGAAGACGTTGTCCGCCTCGTGCTCGACGACCGGGCGCAGCCCGGTTCCGTCCAGGTTCACGGTGAAGAGATCGGATCCGAACCCGGTCTTCTTGTTCGGCTGCTGCGTGATCGCGAACACGAGCGACTTCCCGGAGGGGTGCAGGGTCGGCGTCGCCGGTGCGCTCTGCGGCGGCAGGTCCACGACCCGGCCGAGCGCGTGCCCGGTGCCGTCGAGCGCGAGGAGGCCCGCCGGATTCGCGAGCACGAAGTTCGCGTTCTGGCCGACGCCCTGACCGCTCGGTGGGGGCGGCGGAGGCGCGGTCACGCAGGCGACGAACGCGCCACCCGCGACGAGCAGAGCCGCGATGTACGCGGCGCGACGCCTCATACGATCACCTCGCCGGCGCGACGGACCTGCGCTCGCACGCGGTCCTTGATCGCGCTCGACCTGCGAGCGTACCTCTGGACCGCGCTCACGAACGCGGCGTGAGACCAGGTGAGGGGGGAGACCGACAGCGGCTCGCCGGTGTACGGGTGCACCTGCTCGGAGAGGACCCCCGAGGGGAGCGCTCTCGTCGCGCACCACTCGAGGAACGCGCGAGGCGCGGCGAGACCGTCGGCGTTCTCGGCGAGGGCGATGTAGTGCTCGGTGAGCCAGAGCGTCGCGACGAACCACGGATTCCCGGGGACATTCGGGATGTCCGTCGAGACCTGGAAGTACGAGTCATTCTCGTAGCGGGCGAGCCCGCCGACCGGCGTCCGCACGGTGAGACGGTCCTCGACGGCGCGCATCGTCGAGACGACGCGCGAATCGCTCGCCGGGAGGAGGCCGAAGAGGAAGATCCCCGCCAGCGAGATGTCGATCGTCGCGTCCTTCACGACCGTCCCGTCGGGGAGCACGTTGATCGTGCGGACGAACCGCCCGCGCTCGGCGTCCCAGAGATGTTGCAGCGCGGCCTCACGGATCTCCGTCGCGGCCACGGCGTACCGCTTGGCGAGCTCGTGCTGCCCGAACGCGACCGCGAAGTTGCGAGCCGCCGTGAGTCCCGCCCAGACCGCCGCCGTCGTGAACGCATGGATGCCACGGCGCTCCTCCCAGAGATCGAACGA
>VBFI01000212.1 GCA_005889275.1 Chloroflexota bacterium
CGTGACCCAGTGCCGTGGGCGCGATGAGGAATCGGTAGTCGTCAACCAAGCCGGCCTCGGCGACGGTTGCAAGCAGCTCGGCCCCGGCTCCCAGCATGATCGGCGGCCCATCTGCCGACTTCATCGCCCGAAGCACCTCGACAACATCGCCTTTGAGCAGTGCGGCGTTCGGTCCCAGCGTCGGCCGACCACGGGACACGACATGTTTGGGGGTCTCGCGCCAGAAGCGCGCGAACTCGGCTTCGACCTCCGGTGTTGCGGGGTCGTCCAGATCGACCGTATCCCAGTAACCCATGACGTCGTACATCTTTCGGCCCATGACCAGATCGCCGGCCTCGCGCAGCAGGCGATTGGCGAAGCGATGCTCCGGTTCGGCGGGCCCGAACTCCGCTAGGCCGCCGTCCGCACCGGCATACATGCCGTCGACGGTAAGGGTGATGTAGAACCCGACTCTTCGCATCTCCGTCGTAACGTACCAGTCCTCTGGAGCTCTTCCTTGCGCTCTCGAATTTGACATATGCCGATATGGACATATATTTTCCTCATGGCACGAGCCGCCACGACCTCAGATGCGTTCAACGCAGTGGCCGAGCCGCAGCGGCGGCGGATTCTCGTCCTTCTTAAAGGGCGCGAGCGTCCGGTCAACGAGCTTGCACGGGCCTTGCGGATCACGCAGCCGCGAACGTCGAAGCACCTGCGCGTGCTCCGCGAAGTGGGACTCGTGCGGGTCCGCGAGGCCGGGCAGCAGCGGCTCTACGGCCTCGACGCGCGCGGCCTCCAGCCGGTGCACGAGTGGGTCATCGGCTTCGAGCAGTACTGGAACGAGAACTTCGACCGGCTGAACGAGTACGTGAAGAGACTTCAGCAGAAGGAGCATGCAGATGGCAAGCGACGCTAGCAACGAGGCGGACCGGGAGATCGTCGTCTCTCGCATCATCGAGGGCCCTCGGCGACTCGTGTTCGACGCGTTCACGAGCGCCAGCCACCTCGCCCAGTGGTGTGCCCCGTGGGAGGGCAGCAAGATCACCACGCACGCGTTCGACTTCAAGCCGGGCGGGGTGTGGGACGCAACGATCCAGGGCCCCGACGGCAAGGCCTATCCAAACCACTGGAGGTGGCAGGAGATCGTGCCGCCGGAGCGCATCGTCTGGATGTACTCGCTGAAGAAGGACGACCCAAACCCGGTGAAGACGACCCTCACGCTCGCCGAGCGTGGCAACACGACCGAGGCGACACTGCGGTTGCTCTTCGGCAGTAAGGAAGAGCGCGACGAGAAGGTCGCGAAGTTCTACGCCGCGCAGGGCGCGCAACAGACACTCGAGTCGCTCGCCGCGTACGTCACGAGCGCGCGAGCGGCTCACAAATAGGCTGGGTCAAACTCTAAATAGCTCTTGGGGAGGCGCGAAATGAATGCGCACGTCAGCGCGATCCTTCTGGGCGTCAATGACATGGAGAAGTCGAAGCGCTTCTACACGGAAGGCCTCGGCTGGAAGATCCAGAACGACTACAAGATCTCGGTGTTCTTCGTTCCGCACGGGGGGTCGCTCGTGGGCTTCTACGGACGCGAGGGCCTCGCGGCGGATGTCGGCGTTAACCCGCAGGGCAGCGGCTTCCCCGGCGTGGTGATGAACTACGTCGTTCGCAGCGAGAAGCGCGTTGACGAGGTGATCGACGAGGCAAAGAAGGCCGGCGCCAAGATCCTCAAGCCCGCGGCGAAGCTGCAGTGGGGTGGGTACGGCGGTTCGTTCGCAGACCCCGACGGCTACGTCTGGAGGATCGGTTACAGCGCGCAAGGCAGCGATCAGCCATACGCGGAGTAGCAATCACTAACCGGGGAGGTTTCTATGAGCCCAACGAAGATCACGCAGAAGCCCGCGAAGAGCGCCACCGCGACCAACAAGAAGGGCGGCGTACTCACGGACGAGGAACGAGGCGCGATGAAGGAGCTCGTCAAAGAGCGGAAGTCCGCCGCGAGCAAGGAGGAGGACGCAAGTGCCCTGCTCGCGAAGATCGCCGAAATGACGGACTCGGATCGCGCCATGGCGAAGCGGGTCCACGCGATCGTCAAAGCCAGCGCGCCCGGCCTGTCGCCGAAGCTCTGGTACGGGATGCCCGCGTATTACAAGGACGGCAAGGTCGTCT
>VBFI01000201.1 GCA_005889275.1 Chloroflexota bacterium
CTTGTCGAGCAACCCGCGGATGGGCACGTCGACCTGTTCGGGATCGCCAAAGAATCCCTCCCGATCGGCGGCGGCGAGCTTGAACGCCTCGGTGTACGTGTGAAAGAACTCGAGCGATCCGGGGCCGAAGGAGGCGACGTCATACCCCTCGAGGAGGTTCAGAGCCATTGGGACGAGTGGCCCCTGCGACCACGGGCCGCAGGCGTACACGTCGATGCCGCGATAGGTCGAGTGGACCGGCGCTTCGATCCGGACTCGCTGCTCGCGGAGGTCCGCTGCGGTAATGGCCCCTCCGGCGTCACGCATGAACGAGGCGATCTCGTTCGCGATGTCGCCCTCGTAGATCGCGTCGCGCGCGGCCATGATCGCGGCGGAGCGACCGCGTTCGGTGTGCGCGCGCTCGATGGCGACGAGCCTGCGGAACAGGCCTCCGAGCTCCCGCTGAACGAAGATCTCCCCGACGCGGGGCGGACGCCCGTTCGGCAGGAACACCGACGCGCTCGTCGGCCACTCGCGGAGACGCTCGGCGAGCCGCTCGATCGCCGACGCGAGCCGCGGGTACACCGGGAAGCCGTCGCAGAGCTCGATCGACGGCGCGAGCACCTCCGCGAGCGTGAGCCGGCCATGGCGGGCGAGCGCGGTCAGCCAGGCGTCCGCGGCGGCAGGGGTGACCGATCGGTCGACCCCGATGGGCATGTCGTCGCCGTGGCGCGCGCGGTAGGTCGCGAGGTCCAGCGACGCCGGCCAGTGTCCGAGACCGTCGATCGTCTCGGGTTCGGGCATCCCCGGGCGGTAGACGATGATCGGCGCGACGCCGCCGAAATCCGTGAGATGCCGCTCGAGCACGTTGAGCGCGATCCCCGCGGCGACGCCGGCGTCGATCGCGTTCCCGCCTCGTTCGAACATCCGCGTGCCGGCGAACGTCGCGAGGTAATGGCACGAGCTCACCATGTACCGGGAGGAGAGGAGCGCGGGCCGGCCCTGCCGCACGGCGATCGGTGGCGCGGTGTTCTCGACCGGGATCTCGCGCACGCGAAAAACTGTAGTGGTTAGGCTCGGCCGGTGCGCATCCACGCGTGGCGCGTGCCCCCGTACGACAACGGTATGTACCTCGTCGTTGATGACCGTCGCGAGGCGCTCCTGATCGATCCGGCCATGGGCGAACGGCAGGCGATCGCGGCGGTCGAGGATGGCGGCTTCAGGCTCGTCGAGATCCTGAACACGCACGGCCATCCCGATCACGTCTACGGCAACGCGGCGGTGAAGGAGGCGACCCGCGCGCGCCTGGCCATCCATCGGCTCGACGCGTATCGCCTCGGATCGAAGCGTCCAGAGACGACCTTCGAGATCCCGCCGTGCGACGCCGACGATCTCTTCGACGAGGGCGCGCTCGGCTACGTCGCCGACCTCGAGATGCGCGCCCTCCACCTTCCCGGGCACACCGAGGGCTCGACCTGCTTCTACTTCCCGACCGAGGACGTGCTGTTCTCGGGAGACGTGATCTTCAAGGGTTCGACGGGACGATGGGACCTGCCGGGCGGAGATCGCGAGCAGATGGAGCGAAGCCTCGAGCGGCTCATGACGTTGCCGCCGGCGACGATGGTGTATCCCGGTCACGGCGCCACCACGACGCTCGGCGCCGAGGTGAGGACGCTGCGGGTCATGCGTGAGGCGGGCGTGCTGCCGGGCCTGAAGGTGTGACGCTGCGAGTCCGGCTTTTCGCGGACCGCGATTACGCGGGATTCGTGCGGATCAGGAGGCTCGCGGAGCAGCAGGACGTCTCGATCGAGACGGCGCGGGAACAGGACGGCCGCTGGGACCATTCGCGTTTCGAGCGGGTCAGGGTCGTCGCCGTCGACGAGGAGGACGCGCCGCTCGGCTACGGCGAGATCTATCAGGAGGCAAGCCGCTTCGAGCGCCTACGGTATTTCGTGCGGCTCGCGGTCGATCCCCGGCTCCGGCGGCGCGGCATCGGCGCCGCGATGTGGGGCCAGCTTCGCGCGGAGCTCGACGAGCGCGCGGCGACGGTCGCGTGCCTTTGGGTCAGCGACGCGACCGCGTGTCACTCGTTCATCGCCGAGCGCGGCTTCGTCGAGGTCGTCCGCGCCTACGAGCAGGTCGTCGCGCTCGCGACCGCCCGCCTACCGCTCGCGGCCGCGGAAGAGGCGGTGGCGGCTCAAGGCATCACCGTGGAGACGCTCTCCGCGCTGCTCGACCGCGACGGCGACGACGGCCTCGGGCGCGTCCATGACCTCTACACCGCGTCGCGTCTCGACCAGCCGACGCTCGGGCACGTGACCGCCCGCCCGTTCGCGGACTGGCGCCGCGAGGTCTTCGAGGAGCTGCATCTCCTGCCGGACGCATTCTTCGTCGCCCGCGATCGCGACCGGCTCGTCGGGTGCTCGGGGGTCCACCCCTCCGCCGAGGAGGTGCTCCGGATCCTCATCACCGGAGTGCTGCCGGAGTACCGGCGCCGGGGTATCGCGCGGGTCCTCAAGCTTCGCGTGCACGCCTGGGCGCGAGCACATGGCTATCGGGAGATCCACACGAGCACGGCAAACGCCGCGGCGGTCGCGCTCAATATCTCGCTCGGGTACGCGATCGTCGGCAGCTGGGGCGGCTACGAGCTCCGGCTGGCCGCGGACGCTACTCGGTGACGCCGAGGATGTTGAAGCCGTTGTCGGCGAAGATCGTGGCGCCGGTCACCGCTCGGGACCAATCGGACGCGAGGAAGACGGCGACGTTCCCGACCTCGTCCTGCGTGATGTTCCGGCGGAGTGGAGCCTTCTCCACCATCAGGTCGCGTGCCTGGGAGATCCCCTTCACGGCGCTGCCGGCGAGCGTCTTCAGCGGTCCCGCCGAGATCGCGTTCACTCGGACGTTGTGGGGACCGAGGTCGGCCGCGAGGTAGCGCGTCTCCGCTTCGAGGACGGCCTTGGCCATGGCCATCGAGTTGTAGCTCGGCACGACGCGGTCCACTGCGTTGTACGTGAGGCTCATGACCGATCCGCCGCCGGCCTTCTCGAAGAGCGGGAGCGCCGCGCGCCCGAGCGCGACGAGCGAGTACGCGCTGATGTCGATCGCCGTCTTCAGCCCTTCGCGGCTGATCTCGTGGAAGCGGCCCTTCAGGTCATCGATCGCCGCGAAGGCGATCGAGTGGACAAGGATGTCGAGCTTGCCCCACCGCCGCTCGATCTCGGCGAAGAACGCGTCGATCTCCTCCTGCTTCGACACGTCGCACGGGCCGACGGGGATCTCTTCGTGTCGCGGCAGCGTGTTCACGAGCTCGAGGACGTTCTCTTTCAGCCGCTCGGTCGGCCAGTTGAACGCGAGGTCGGCGCCTTCGCGCTGGAACGCCGTGGCGATGCCCCAGGCGATGCTGCGCTTGTTCCCGACGCCCATGACGAGCGCCTTCTTTCCCTCGAGCAGACCCATGCGACTCCTCCTCGCTGCGCGGTCGCATCATCCCACGCGGAAGCGCGCGCGGTCCACGCGTCGTGCGGATTTCGCTACAGCGGTCGTGTCGGCGAATCCGCCGTGGCGAGCTCAGCGCTCGTGACGCGCATGAGGCGCTCGGCGTCGGGCTCCCCCGGAACGAGCACATCGCGCATGAAGCGAAAGCCCACTTTCTCGTACGCGCGGATCGCGGGCTCGTTCCGCACCGACGGACCGATGACGCAAACATCCACCGCGTGGAAGGGAAACGCGACGTCGCGGAGGAACGCGCGAAGCATGAGTGGCCCGTGTCCTTGGCCGACGAGATCGGCCTCGCCGATAAACAGGTCCACGCCGATCGCCTCCTCGCCGAGCGCGAGGGCGCGCGCGTAGTCGGGGTGATCGCCGATCCGGTAGTGCTGGAACATTCCCGCGGGGACTCCGTCGAGCAGGGCGATGTGGTGATAGGTCGGATCTTCCCCGCGCAGGGCGGCACGGTAGCCTTCGATCACGGCGTCCGGATACGGAAGCTGGACGCCGTCGTCCCACCAGCGGCGGACGTGCGGCTCGAGCAGCCAACGCCGTACGAGGGCGAGGTCGCCTTCGCGGAGCGGCGCGAACGAGTAACTAGGCGTACTGGGAGATGTCGAGGCGCGCGAGCGTCTCGGGGAGCGGAACGCCATCGTCGCTCCACCCTCGGGCACGGTAGTACGCCTTGATCTGCTGGCGGAGATCGTCGGCGTCGAGCCTCACCTTCGAGAGCACCCCGCTCACGTGGGGTTGCATGACCTGCGGAGGCAGCCGGTCGTCCTCAGGCCCGAAGCCTTCGCGGATGTTGAAGAGCCGCGCGAGCGCGAGGCCCGCCTCACCGATGTCCGCGAGCTCCGCGGGCGTGATCCCCCAGCCGGTGACCGCGTTCACGATGTCGGTGAGCTTGGGATCGTCGTACCGCAGGAAGAAACACATCCCGACGGTGTTCCGCGCGCTCCGCGAAGGCAGATTGGAATTCATGTGGTCGCCGCCGGACGGGCTCGTCGCATAGCTGATGCGGACCTGCTTCCCGTACTCGGTCCGCTGCCGAGGATCGTGCATCGCGATCTCGAGACCCTTCACGTCGGTCAGCAGCTCCTTGCCGCCGAGCTTCAGGGCGGCGCGCGCCGACCCTTCCGCGAGGATGTCGCCGATGCCCCGACGATGCGCGATCGCGTCGGCGGCCGCGACCACCGCGCCCGCGTTCCCGAACGCGAGCGGCTCGCCGTCGACCTCGGCATCGGGAAGCATCCCGCGCCGCGCGAGGTCCATCGCCCAGGCGACCGTCGCGCCGAACGAGATCGTGTCCAGGCCGAGCGCGTTGCAGCGCTCGTTCGCCTTCGAGACCGCCGCCAGGTCGCCGACCCCGCAGTGCGAGCCCATCGCCGCGATCGACTCGAACTCCGGTCCGCCGTACTTCGGGTCGATCTGGTACGGCTGCTCGAGCTTCACCACTTTCTTGCAGCGCACCGAGCAGGCCCAGCAGGCTTCCATCTTGATGCGGTAGCCCTTCTCGACGAGCTGTTCGGCGCTGATGTCCGCCGCCCGCTCGAAAGCCCCACCCTCGTAGTTGCGTACGGCCATGCCGCCGATACGCGTGTAGCCGTCGAGACCCATCCCGGTCCCGAAGTTGTGGAACGCCCAGTGGTTCTCCTGGAGCGTGTCCGCGACCCAGCGGCCGACCTCCTTCACCTTCGCGGCGTCCGCCATCGGGAGGTTCTTCGATCCACGTACGACGATGGCCTTGAGCTTTTTCGACCCCATGACCGCGCCGAGTCCGGCGCGACCGGCGATGTCCTTGAAATCGTTGACGATGCCCGCGATCCGCACGAGGTTCTCGCCCGCCGGGCCGATCTCGCAGACACGCGCGAGGCGCTCGCCCATCTCGGCCTTGAGCTTCTCCTCGGTGTCCATGATCTCGAGCCCCCACAGGTGCGTGGCGTCGCGGATCTCGACCTGATCGTCCTTGATCGAGAGGTACACCGGCGACTTCGCGGCGCCCTTCACGACGATCCCGTCCCAGCCCGCCCGCTTCAGCTCGGCGCCCCAGAACCCGCCCACCTCGGCCTCGCCAAAGCCGCCGGTGAGCGGTGATTTCGCGCCGACGGCGTGGCGCGAAGCCCCCGAGAGGGGCGTGCCCGTCAGGACACCCATCGCGAAGACGAGGAGGTTCTCGGGACCGAAGGGATCGGCACCGGGCGGCAGCTCCGTGAGCAGGTAGTGCGCGATGAGCGCGCGGCCGCCGGGGTGCCGGCGGAAGGTGCGCTCGTCCATCTCCTCGACCGCCGTCGTACCCGCGGTGAGGTCGACGCGGAGGATCCGGCCCCACGATCCGTACCGTTCGTTCATCACGGATATCGTACGGAGAAGTGCCCGAGTACGACCTGGTGTGCGACGCGTGCGGCGCGCCCTGCGCGCCCACCGATGCGGTCGTCTCCTGGCGTAGTCAGGACGGCGCCGAGTCCGGATTCGCGCTCACGCACGAGGGCCACGTCCCCGCCGAGAACGGCGAGCGCGAGGAGGTCCGTCGGCTCATCTGGCCGAACGAGTACCTCGCGTTCCTGGCCGCGCGTTTCGGCAAGCGCATCGCCGAGCCGGAGCCGCTGCGCGCGATCGCGTGGGCCCTCGCGCCGTTCGTCATGCGGCACGACAACGCCGCTGAGATGGACGGGATGCGCGCCGCGTCGTTCGGCGCGGTCCCCGGGGTGAAGCCCGGTACCCAGCCGACCAAACCGCCCGCACCACCGCGCGAGGAGGTGGAGGCCGGGAAGTGACCGCGGCGCCGGTGGCCGAACGCTAGTTGAGGCGTTTCGGACCGTCGTCGTCGTCGATCCGGCGGCCGCGCCAGTACCTGATCTCCCCGCCGCCACGGCGCCGCGGACGGTCGATGTCCTGGGTGAGCACGTAGGCGGCCGCGCCGAGGGCGAACCCCACGAGCGGGACCACGTCGTACGCACCGACAACGATCGCGACCGTCTCGCCCGCCGCCGCCACCGCGCAGATGAGCAGCAGCCGCCAGAGCGCCTGGGTCATGCGCCGTCCTTGTGGATGAACGACGCTTCCTTCGCCCACGCGCCGCATTCGGCGAGCTCGTCCTTGGTGACCCAGCCGCTGCGGACCGCGAGCTTGAGCTCGTCGCGCAGCGTCGTCTCGAGCATCTCCGGTCCGTCGGTGTTGAACGAGAACCGGACCTTGTGGCGCTTGAAGGTGGCGATGTAGCCGCCAAGCTCGTCGGCGTCCTTCACCACCTTCGAGTCGAGGTTCGACGACGGGCAGATCTCGAGGAGCACTCCGCGCTCCGCCAGCCGCTTGCAGAGATCCCGGTCCTGCGCCGCGTGGATGCCATGCCCGATGCGGTCTGGCTCCAGAAAGCGGAGCACCTCATCGACGCTCCGCCAGTCGTCGTCCTCTCCGGCGTGGACGGTGATCCCCAGACCCGCCTTTCGGGCCTTCGTGAAGAGCCCCGCATAGTCGCGGTAGTGGAACGCGGGACTCCGGCCGCCGGCCATATCGATGCCGACGACCCCCCGGTGGCGATACGCGATCGCCTTCTCCACGAGGATCGCGTTCAGCGTCTCGTCGAAGGTGCGGTCGAGGCAGAAGATGAGCCCCGCTTTCACCGGATACTCGAGCAGCGCTCGATCGAGCCCGCGGATCGAGGCCATGATGATGTGGTCGAGGTCACGCTCGCCGCCGCGGTTGCGTTTCATCGGGTTGTAGCGCAGCTCGAGCGTGGTGATGTTCGCCTTGCGATAGGCCCCGCCGACGACCTGGTAGACCGATTGCTCGACCGCGAGCGGGCTCGACTGGATGAGCTCGGTCCAGCGGTAGAGCGCGAGAAAGTCCTCGAATGACTTCTTTGTCTGCTTGCGGACGGTGATGAGGTCGACGAACTCCCAGTAGTCCTTGGTCGGTAGCCGGATGCCCTGCTCGTGCGCGATCCCCCACATCGCCGCGGGATCGACGGCGCCTCCGAGATGAACGTGAAGCTCGGTGAGCTCGTCGCCGAGCGGGTGCGGCATCGCGCGAAGGCTAGCGGCGGGTTAGCTTCCCTGCTCGCGTGTCGGCGGTCGTCGGACGCGCCGGCGGCGGCGCGGCCCGGCCGGCTTGCCCTCGGGATGGTCGCGCCACACGACGTGACCGTCGTCGTCGGCTGAGGCCACGCGGACGAGCCGATCCCAGAACTCCGCCCGACGGATGTCCTGCTCCGCCTGATCGCGCGAGACCTCACGCTCGAGCATGACGTCACAGTCGTACGGCGACCCGACGACTTTCCAGCCGTTCTCGGTGAGGAGGTCGAGCAACCGCGCGATCTCGGTCAGCCGCTGCGGCGTCTCGGTCACGTACTCGCGGAGCCAGCCGGAGGTCGTGCGCTTGCCGCGGTCCGCCCGATCGATCTCATCGCGGACCGTCCCGAAGACGTGGATCAAGATGTACGTCGACGCCGCCACGTCCGGGAGTTTAGCCGCGCTCCTCGACGAAACGGTAGCCGCCGTCGGAGTCTTTGGCGATCACGACGAGGGCGCCGTTCTTGAAGCCGGTCTGTCCCTTCAGCGCCGGGCAGATGAGGTGGTAGTGCTCGTGCTCGGGAGGCACGCACTCGCAGCGCTCGCTCTTGATCTCGGCGTCAAAACGACGAGCACCGATGCGGAGGGCGACGCGCTCGCCGGGTCCTGGGAAGAGCTTCCAAGCGTCCTTCGTGATCAGGATGCGGGTCTTGCGAACATCCTCAGAGCTGAGGCGGTGGCGATAGGTGGATCGAGAAACGCTCATCTCTGTGACATATTTTCGCATGAATCGGCGTGCCCCGCTCGCCGGAAGCCGCTGCTCGTCCGCTTGACGATTGTGCTAGGGACTGCTACCGAAATGCTGCGTCCGGGTCGTCGAGAAAGCGGGCCAAGTGCATCACGCGCGCGGACGAGCCGGCGTCTTTGAGCCCTGCCGCGATCTGCAGCATGCAGCCGGGATTCCCGCTCACGATCACGTCCGGTCGTGCCGCGATGATCGCCTTCACCTTGTCGCGCTGGAGAGCGCGCGCGATCTCTGGGTGCGTCAGGTTGTAGACGCCCGCGCTTCCGCAGCAGCGTTCGGGGTCGGCGATCTCGACGAGCGTGACACCTTCGACCGCGCGCAACAACGCGCGTGGCTGCGTCCGGATGCGCTGGCCGTGCGCGAGGTGACACGCGTCCTGGTAGACGACGCGGAGGGGACGGGAGGCCCTCGCCGCACGTGGCCTCACCACCTCACTCAGGTCTCGGACACGCGCGGCGAATCGCTTTGCCCGGTCGGCCCAGGCCGGATCCTCCGCGAGGAGCTCTCCGTACGCCTTCAGGTGAGCTCCACAACCTGCCGCGTTCACGACGATCTTCGTGTCGCTCCCGGCGAACGCGTCGATGTTGTAGCGGGCGAGCTCGCGAGCGCGCTCGCCCTCGCCGGCATGGGCGTGCAACGCGCCGCAGCAGGTCTGCTCGTCGGGTACGGACACCGTCTCGCCGTCGATTTCGAGGACGCGCACGGTCGCCCGCTCGGTCTCGCCGAAGGCTTCGCGCATCACGCAGCCGGCAAAGAGCGCCGTCGTCGCGCCGGGCCGGTCGATGCCCTCGAACGACGGGCCTTCGCGTGCCGGCGCGAGCGACGCGGCCCAGGCGATGCGTCCCCCGAGGGCACGCGAGAGGCGGAGCAGCCCTACGCGACGCGCGAGGTCCGTGAGCCGCGTGAACCAGGCCAGGCGTCGGCGGTGCGCGACGGTATCGAGCGCCGTACGACCGAGTGACTCGCCCAGTCCTCCGTCCTCGCGCTCGCGCAGGACCTCACGCGCACCCTCCATGATGCGACCGAAGGGGACGCCCGAAGGACACGCCGTCTCGCAGGCACGACAGACGAGGCAGGCCTCGAGATGATCCCGGGTCGTCTCGGTCGGGGCGCCCTCGGTCTCGACGAGCCCGCGGATGAGCTGGATCCGCCCGCGCGGAGAGTCGGCCTCTTCGCCGAGGACCCGATACGTCGGGCAATCGTTGAGGCAAAGACCGCAGGAAATGCACGTCGCGAGGTCCTCGCGACGCACGTGGGATGGGAGGACGATGTCCCTAGCATACGGACGATGGCGGTCGGTACTGCGGGCATCGCGAGCCGTCTGCGCGAGGTCATCGCGCGCGATCGCGTGATCGACGATCGCACCACGCTCATCCCGTACATGTACGACGCCTCGTTCTGGTCGCTCCGACAACGGCGAATGCCCGACGCGGTCGTGGTCCCGGAGTCGCTCGCCGACGTCGTCGCTGTCGTGCGCGTCGCGAACGAGACGGGCACGCCCATCGTCGCCCGCGGCGCGGGCACCGGCCAAACCGGCGGCGCCATCGCGCCCGCCGGGGGGATCGTCGTGTCGTTCGCGAGGATGCGAGCGATCCAGGAGATCGACCGGAGGAACCTGCAAGCGATCGTCGAGCCAGGCCTGGTGTATCTGGATCTCCAGGCCGCGCTCGCCGAGCAGGGGCTCTTCTTCCCGCCGGATCCGGGAAGCGGTCGCGCGTGCACGCTCGGGGGCATGGCGGCGAACAACGCGAGCGGACCTCACGCCGTGCGCTGGGGAACGACGTCCGCGTACGTGCTCGGGGCCGAGGTCGTCCTCGCCGACGGTTCGGTGATCACGACGGGTGGCGTGCACTCGAAGGCCCTGAAGTCGTCCAGCGGGATCGACCTCACCAAGCTCTTCGTCGGCTCGGAGGGCACCCTCGGCATCTTCACGAAGCTCCGCCTGCGCGTGCAGCCGAAGCCGCCCGCGCGCGCCGTCATCCTCGCCGGCTACACCAGGCAGGTCGCCGCGAACGTTCGGTATACCGACGCGATCCTTCGGAAACGCGCGGCCGTGACGCGATTCGCCGAAGACG
Organism: Chloroflexota bacterium; assembly: GCA_005889275.1. GTDB lineage: Bacteria > Chloroflexota > Limnocylindria > P2-11E > P2-11E > 3-1-20CM-2-70-9. The sequence continues at coordinate 10,353 of VBFI01000201.1, forward strand.
AGAAGGACGTCGCGCGGCTCTGGGCCGCGCGGAGCGGTCTCGCGGCCGCGACGGCGCTCGCCCATCCCGGGAAGCACCGCATCTTCGCCGGCGAAGATCTCGCGGTGCCGCTCACCGAGATCCCGCACACGGTGCGCCGCGCCCGCGAGCTCGGCGCCGAGCTCGGCATCGCGGTCGTCTTCTATGGCCACTTCGGAGACGGGAACGTGCACTCGGCGATCCTCATCGACCCGGACGACGCCGATGAGGTCCGCCGCGCCGACGAGCTCGCCGATCGATTGCACAAGCTCGCGGTCGAGGTCGGCGGGACGGTGACCGGCGAGCACGGAACCGGCGCGGTGCGCGCGCCCTACATGCGCGCCGAACATGGGGACGCGCTCGACGTGATGAAGCGCATCAAGGACGTGATGGACCCGAAGGGGATCCTGAACCCGGGGAAGATCTACCCCTAGCTGAAGTAGCCGTAGTCGGTGAACACGAGGCGGAGGAAGGCGAGCCCGCACAGGATCACGAAGGCGATGCGGTGCGAGAGGATCGCGCGCGGGTTCTCCTTCGCGATCATCGCGACCTGACCCCAGAAGAAGAGCACCAGGCTGATCTCGGCGAACATGAACGCCGCGTGCTCGTAGCCGATGCCGCTCCAGCGGTACGGCTGCGTCATGGTCCAGTTGAGCAGCGCGTTCGCCGCCTGATACAGGTGCACGAAACCGGTGATGAGCGCTCCCCCGAGCATCGCGCCCGCGACTTCGGCGACGTGCGGGCGGCGCCGCCAAACGCTCAGCTGGCTCACGATGAAAACGTTCACGAGCGGGATGAGGACCGCGTCACCGATCAGTGCCGAGGTGTACGAGAGCGTCGTGCGGTAGTTCGCGGCGATGGGGTCCGCCTGCCAGCGGAGCCACACGCTCCCCGCCGCCTGCACGATGAACCCGAAGAGGCAGGTGATCGCGAACACGAGAGCGAGCAGAAGCCACGGTCGCTGCTCGACGTGGGCGACGGTCCGCAGCAAGAGCGCTCCCCTTCCCTATTTCGGTAGCGGCGGAAGCCTACCGGATTCGGTTTCCGGTGGCATCCGGTATTTCGTACTGGTGCGATGCCGCGCGGCTAGAGGAGGTCGGCCGTGCCGTGCTTCCGCGCGAGGTAATCGAACGCGGCCCGGATAGCACCCGGGTACCAGATGCTCTTCTTGCGCAGCGACTCCTCCTCACTCGTGTGATGGAACGCGGAGTCGGATGTGGGCTGCGCGAGCAGCTGGATCTCGACGGCGCGCTCGAGCATCACCGCGGCGTAGCACGCCTCCGCCACGGTCGGGCCGATCACCACCACCCCGTGGTTCCGCATGAAGAGCGCTCGCGACTTCCCGAGCGCCTTCGAGATCGCCTTGCCGAGAGCCGGCGTGCGCACGAGGTCGCTCGCGTCGACGGACGTCGGCACACCCGGTGGCCAGAAATACGCGCCCTCGTGCGAGACCGGCCGAAGCTCGAGCCCTCGTGCCATGAAGGCGAGCGCGAACTTCGGATGCGTGTGCACGACGGCACCGGCATCCGCCCGCGCGCGCAGGATCTCGGTGTGGATCGGATACTCCTCGTGACGGCGCGCCCAGCCGTCGAGGCGCTCGCCGTTCGCATCAAGGCGGACGAGGTGCTTCTCGCGCACTTCGTCGAGCCCGACTCCGGCGCCCTTCATCCAGACCACCTGCGACCCGGGGAGCCGTCCGCTCACGTGCCCGTAGATGTTGTCGGCCTGGCCTTCGCCGGCAAGGACGCGACACGCGAGGACGAGATCACGCTTGAGCGCGCGCTCGTCGGTCGTCGAACGATCGACCACGTCCTCCAGTGGTTTCGGCACGGCTGCCAGTATCCGCGCCGGCTGGATCAGTCCGTCGCCCCGAGCCGCTCGCTCATCCAGTCGGCCATCGCGGGACGGTACTTGTACGGGATGTTGTTGCAGACGTGATTTCCCTCGGGATAGAGGAGCAGCGTGGCGTTCGGCGCCTCGCTCACGATGCGTTCGGCCTGCTCCGGCGGGAAGAGCCGGTCCTTGCCCCCGTGGATCACCAGAAGCGGGCAGCGAACCTCGCCGAGCACGCCGCGGAGCGTGAGCGCCTTCGCTCGCTCGAACGCCTCCGCCTCGTCGCGCGACTTCGTGTAGAAGACGTAGCCGCCCTTCGTGAGCGCGTTGAGGCCGGCCCAGCACTCCGCGAGGTCGTACGGTCCGGCGAGGGCGACGATCGCGCGAAGGCGCTTCTCCTTCGCCGCAGCGCGCGGCCCGTAGATGCCGCCCATGCTGATCCCGACGAGGCCGATCCTCTCGGGATCAAGCCCGAGCTCGCGAGATCGCAGATGGTCCAGCAGCGGCGTGATGACGCTCGCCCAGTCCGCGCGAATCGGGAAGCGCGGAGCGTTCTCCCCCTGGCCCGGGCCGTCGACCGCGAGCGTGGCCATTCCGCGACGGAGGAACTCGTTCTCGATCGCGTAGAGCTCTTCCTTTACGGAGTCCAGTCCGGGCACCAGGATCACGAGCGGTGGCCGCGCGGCGTCGGCCGGGATCCGCAGGATCCCCGGGATGCTCGCCCCTTCGAACGGCGCCTCGATCCGTAGCCCGGGCGGGTCGAGTCCAGCGAGCGCCTTCGCGTAGGTCGCCACGCTCCGTTCGCGAAGCAGGTCGTGGAGCGCGCGGTCCTCGAACCAGAGGAACTTCCCCAGGTGGTAGCACCACGCCCCGCTCGAAGTCGTTCACGTCGATCCCATTCGCTACGAACCGCGGCTTCCAGTGCGCGGCCGCGAGCTGGACGCGACTTTGCGCCTCGACGGTCACAGGTCGCCCCGCTCGAGCCGGTCGGCCACGGCCGAGAGGTAGCGCGCCGCGGTCGCGCCATCTGCGACGCGGTGGTCGACCGAGAGCGTGAGCGTCACCACCGGCCGCACGGCCGGCGAGCCGCCCTTCGCGACGACGCGATCGCTCACCCGGCCCACCGCGATGATCGCCGCCTCCGGCGGATTGACGATGGCCGTGAAGCGATCGACACCGAGCGTCCCCAGATTCGAGACGGTGACCACCGCGCCGGCGACCGCATCGGCGCGAAGCTTTCCGCTCCGCGCGGCGCGCTCCGGGATCCGCAGGATCCCCGGGATGCTCGCCCCTTCGAACGGCGCCTCGATCCGTAGCCCGGGCGGGTCGAGTCCAGCGAGCGCCTTCGCGTAGGTCGCCACGCTCCGTTCGCGAAGCAGGTCGTGGAGCGCGCGGTCCTCGAACCAGAGGAACTTCCCCAGGTGGTAGCACCACGCAGCGCGCTGGTACGCCTCGGTCGCGCTCACCAGTCGGCCTTTCCGTTCGGCGCTTTCGGCGAGGCTCAGGTGCTCGTCTCCCACACGCTGCCACCTCGGCGCCCAGTCACGCCAGTCCGTCGCGGCGGCGAGCACCCGCTCGAAGTCGTTCACGTCGATCCCATTCGCTACGAACCGCGGCTTCCAGTGCGCGGCCGCGAGCTGGACGCGACTTTGCGTCTCGACGGTCACAGGTCGCCCCGCTCGAGCCGGTCGGCCACGGCCGAGAGGTAGCGCGCCGCGGTCGCGCCATCTGCGACGCGGTGGTCGACCGAGAGCGTGAGCGTCACCACCGGCCGCACGGCCGGCGAGCCGCCCTTCGCGACGACGCGATCGCTCACCCGGCCCACCGCGATGATCGCCGCCTCCGGCGGATTGACGATGGCCGTGAAGCGATCGACACCGAGCGTCCCCAGATTCGAGACGGTGACCACCGCGCCGGCGACCGCATCGGCGCGAAGCTTTCCGCTCCGCGCGGCGCGCTCCAGGTCCTCGCGCTCGCGCGCGAGCTCGCCGAGCCCCTTGCGATCGGCGTCACCGATGACCGGGACGAGCAGGCCATCATCGAGCGCGACCGCGATGCCGACGTTGATGGCGTCCGGCGTGACGAGCGACCCCTCGTCGATCCGCGCCCGCAGCCGCGGATGATCGCGGAGGGCTTTCGCGCACGCCGCGACGATCACGTCGGTATACGACGCGCCCATTTGACTCCGCTTCTCGTTCGCCGCGGTCATGTCGACGTCGCGCGAGATCGAAAACTGCGGCTGGTCACGCACGCTCTGGGTCATGCGCTCGCCGATCGCTCGGCGCATCCGCGAGAGTGGCTCGCGCCGCTCACCACCGGAGGTGGCTGGCGACGCCGGCGCCGTCGCGGCCCCCTCGACGTCCTCGAGCGTGACCCGACCGCCAGGACCGGTGCCCGAGATCGCCGCGATGGCGACGCCGAGCTCCTGTGCTCGCTTGCGGGCGGCGGGAGAGGATCGCACACGATCACCGTCAGACGATGGAGCGAGCGGCTGCGGCTCCGAGGGACCCCGCGCGCCGGGGGGACCCCCAGCCGACCGAGGCTGGGGGTCGGCGCGTAAAGAGGGTTTCGGAGCCGCAGCCCCGAGCGTTACTGCGTCCGCGGGGAGCGGTTCGTCCGCCGTGTCGGTGATGAGCGCGATGACCGTGGCGACGGGGGCCGTGGCGTCGGCGTCGTAGAGGATCTTGCGGAGGATCCCGGCGGTCGCGGACTCGACCTCCATGGTCGCCTTGTCGGTCTCGACCTCGAAGAGCACGTCGCCACGAGCCACGGCCTCGCCTTCGCGTTTGTGCCAGGCGACGATGCGGCCCTCGTCCATCGTGAGCCCGAGCTTCGGGAGGATCACGCGCGTGACGCTCAGGCCACGAGCTCCTTCGCCGCGCGCACGATGTCGTCGACCTGCGGGACGACGGACCTCTCGAGGTGCTGCGCGTACGGGATGGGTGTCTCCAGACCGGCGAGCCGGCGCGGAGGGGCGTCCAGATCGTCGAAGGCCTCTTCCGCGATCATCGCCGCGATCTCGGCGCCGTAGCCGCCTCGCTTGACCGCCTCGTGGAGCACGAGGACCCGGTGCGTCTTCCGCACCGACGCAAGGATCGTCTCCTTGTCGAGGGGCACGAGGGTGCGGGCGTCGACCACCTCCGCCTCGATCTCGTCCCGGGCGAGCCGCTCCGCGGCCTCGAGCGCGAAGAGCACCTCGCGCGACCAGGTCACGATCACGAGATCGCGTCCGGCGCGCTTGACGTCGGCCTTGCCGAGCGGCACGAGGTGCTCGCCCTCGGGCACGGGACCCTTCGTCCGGTAGAGCAGCTTGTGCTCGAGGAAGATGACCGGGTTGTCGTCGCGGATCGCGGCGGTGAGCAGGCCCTTCGCGTCTCCTGGAGTCGAGGGCATGACGACCTTCAGCCCGGCGACGTGCGCGAACCACGCCTCGAGCGACTTCGAGTGCTGGGCGGCGTTTCCGCGGCCCGACCCGCCCTGCGTGCGGAGCACCATGGGGACTCGCGCCTGCCCGCCGAACATGAAGCGGTTCTGCGCGGCCTGATTCACGATCTGGTCCATCGCCAGGCCCGCGAAGTCGACGTACATGAGCTCGACGACCGGACGGAGCCCGGTGAGGGCGGCGCCCACCGCCGCGCCGACGATGCCGATCTCGCTGATCGGGGTCTGCCGTATACGCGTCGGACCGAACCGCTCGAGGAGGCCGGCGGTCACCTGGAAGGCGCCGCCGTGCTCGGCGATGTCCTCGCCGATCACGATGACGCGCTCGTCGCGGGCCATCTCGAGACGCAGCGCGTCGCCGAGCGCCTCGCTGTAGAACATCTCGCGCGCCGCGGCCGGAGCGCGGGCCTCAGTCGCCTGCATACACGTCACCGGGGAGCGCGATCGGCGAGGCGAGCGGCCCCGCGTCGGCCCAGGCCACCGCACGATCGATCTCCTCCGCGACCTCCCGATCGATCGCGTCGAGGTCCGCGGCACTCGCGATGCCCTCGTCGACGATCCACGCGCGCGCGTCGGTGAGCGGGTCGAAGCGTTTCCGCCAGCCCTCGATCTCGTCCTTGCTCTGGTACTTGCGCGGGTCGCCGTAGTAGTGGCCCTCGTGGCGGTACGAGTCCGCGACGAGAAGCGTCGGGCCGTTTCCGGCGCGCGCGCGAGCGATCGCCTCACGGGCCGCGTCGTAGACCGCGCGGACATCCCGTCCGTCGATCCGGAGCCCGGGCATCCCGTACCCGGCGGCACGCACCGCGATGTCGTCGACCGCGAACGCGCGCTTCACCGGAAGGCTCTCCGCGTACTGGTTGTTCTCGCAGACGTACACGGCCGGCAGCTTCCAGATCGCCGCGAGGTTGAGCGACTCGTGAAAGGTGCCCTGGTTCGCGGCGCCGTCCCCGAAGAACGACACGGCGACCTGATCGGTACCGAGCTGCTTCGCGGTGAGCGCGGCGCCTGTCGCGATCGGGATGCCGCCGCCGACGATGCCGTTCGCCCCCAAGTTGCCCTTCGAGGTGTCGGCGATGTGCATCGACCCGCCCCGGCCGCGGCAGTAGCCGGTCTCGCGGCCCAAGAGCTCGGCGAACATCTTTCCCAGATCCGCGCCTTTCGCGATGCAGTGGCCGTGGCCGCGGTGTGTCGAAGTGATCCAGTCGTCGTCTCGGAGGTTCGCGCAGACGCCCGCCGCGATCGCCTCCTCGCCGGCGTAGCTGTGGATCGTTCCCCAGATCTTGTTCTCGCCGAACAGCGTCGCTGAGCGCTCCTCGAACCCACGGATCCTGCGCATGACCCGATAGACGTCGCGCGCGGTCTTGCGGTCCATCACGGTGCAAGCATGACGCGGATCGCGCCCTCACGCCGCTCGGCGAACGTCTTCCAGGCATCGCGAAACGCCTCGAGCGGGTAGTGATGAGTGATGAGCGCGCCGACGCTCACCCTACCGTCGGCGAGCAGCGCGAGCGCGCGCGCGGACGCGCCCCTCGGATTCGCGAGCGATCCAAGGACGTCGAGATTCCCTCGCACGATCGTCGAGAGGTCGACACCCGAAAGCTCGACACCAGCTCCGGTCGCGCCGCCGAGGACGACGCGCCCGCCGCGGCGTGCCATCCCGATGGCCTCGCGCGCCGCCTCCGCGGTCCCGGCGAACTCCACCACGAGATCGGCGGTCCCCTCTAGGCGCGCCGAGTCGGCCTCGGCCACGGCCTCGTCGGCGAGCTCGCGCCCGCGTCCCAGCCGCGCGCCGCGTCCCACGAGGGTCACCCGTCCCGCGCCGAGGGCCCGCGCAAGCTGCGTCGCGCAGAGTCCGATCGCGCCCGATCCCACGACGATGACGTGATCCCCCGCCGCGAGCCGCCCGCGCTCGAGCGCCCAGAGCGCGATCCCGAGGTTGTCCGTCCACGCGCCTTCCTCGAACGAGATCCGGTCCGGAAGCGCGTGCAGCGCGGCGGTCGGTACGGCCGCGAACTGCGCGAGACCGCCCGGGATGGTGAACCCCACGTGCGCGTGGCCGGTCTCGCGCTTCCCGTAGTTCAGGCAGAGCGTGTACATCCCTTCACGGCAGCGCACACAGACGCCGCACCCGACGTGGACCTCGACGCCGACACGTCGCCCGACCGGCCACGCCTCGCTCTCGCTCGCCGCGATCTCTCCCGAGAACTCGTGCCCGGGGATATGCGGGTAGAGCGTCGAGAATTTCCCGGCGAGGATCTTCTGGTCGCTGGCGCAGATCATCGACGCGCGAACGCGGACGACGACCTGGCCGGGCACGAGCCGCGGGACGTCGACGGTGTCGATACCGAACTCGTTCGGCTTGTGAAAGACCACGGCGCGCATGGTGAGCGGCACGTCCGGCGCGGCGGATCCCCGGCGAAGCATCGTCGTCACGGTCGTGGACGGCCCGGGAACCGGTCGACGTACACGAGCTGGTCGAGCGGCAGCCGGTCCGTCGTCGGCGCTTCCGCGGCGTGGCCGAACGTGAACGTTCCGAGGAACGTCCAGGTGAGCGGCACGTTCAGCATTCGCTTCGCCTTCTCGGTGATCCAGTGCTGCACGAAGACGCCGCCGTAGCCAAGCGAGTACGCGCGCAGCCACATCGCGTAGATCGACATCGCGGCGGCCCATTCGAAGCCGTTGTCCGCGTGGACGTTCGTGAGGCTCTTCGTCGGGTCCGCGATCACCGCGATGACCTCGGGCGTCTCGAGATCGTTGACGAGCCCGCTCGGTCCGTCGGGCCGGAAGATCGGATCCCAGTAGGCCGAGAGCTCCTTCGATTCGCGGGCGAGCTCCTGCAGCTCGCGTTTCACCGACGCGCTCTTCACCCAAATGAAGCGCGCGGGCTGGCGATTCGCAGGCGACGGCGCCCAGCGCGCGGCCTCCAGCACCTCGGTCACGTCGGCGTCGGGTACGAGGCCCGGCTTGAACTTTCTCACCGCGCGCCGCGTTCGGATGAGCGTGCCAACCGACCCTCGGGCGTCGACGGTCATCCGGGCTCCACGATGACCTTGAGCGCTCCGTCGACGCGCTCGTTGAACGTGCGGAGCGCCTCGCCAAAGTCGGCGAGCTTGAAGTGATGCGTGATCAGCTTCGCGGCGGGCACCCTGCCGTCGGCGATGAGCGGGATGATCTCTTCCATCGTGTTGCGGTTCGCGCGCACCCCGTAGAGATCGAGCTCCTCGAGCACCACCTTCTGGAAGTCGATCGACGAGGGCTCCTTGGGGATGCCGGTGAAGGCGACGCGGCCGCCCTTGCGGACCATGCGGATGGCCTGGCCGACAGATTCCTTCGTGCCCGCGGAATCGACCGCGACGTCCGCGCCGAGCCCCTGAGTGAGCGCGCGAACGCGCGCGACGGGATCGCCGTCGTGGTAGTCGACGGTCTCGAAGTCGAGGCCGCGCGCGCGCTCGAGCCGCTTGCCTCCTCCGACGACGAGCACCCGCGCCGCGCCGAGCGCCCGGGCGCACATCGCGGTGAGCAGACCCATACCACCCGAGCCCACCGCGACGAACGTGTCGCCGGGCTGGATGCCGGGACGCTTCACGGAGTGCAGTGCGATGGATGCAGTGTCACAGAGCGCGGCCACGTCGAACGGCATGGTGTGGGGGATCGGGAACACGCTCTTCGGCGACGCGGGTGCCCGGACCGAAGCCGAACGCGCGCGCGACCTCGCCGGCCTCCACGACCTCGCCGGCCCACTCGTGACCCGGGACGAAGGGGTACGCCTTCGGCCACCTGCCCGCGAACGTGCCCTCGATGATCTCGGCGTCGGTCCCACAGATGGCGATCGCGCGGACACGGCAGAGGACCTCGTTCGGTCCGGGCTTCGGGCACGCGATCTCCTTGATCGCGAACTCGTGCGGCGCCGTGAGCACGAGGGCCTTCATTAGGGCACGAACGCGACGACTCGGCAGACGCAACCTTCGCCGCCGACCCAGCGCCACGGGAACGCGCCGACGTCGACGCGCTTCCCCGCGACGGCGGCCAGCTCACCCCCGAGGTTTTCGAGCATGGGGATGTTCGCCCTGGCCATGTGGTAGTGAACGTGTTCGAAGTCCTTCATCGGCAGCGTCTCGTCCACGGGCTTGCCGGTCTCGGCCTCGTACTCCTTCACGAGGTCCGGTCGGAAGTAGCGGACGCGCACGTGGAGGGAGTGGTCCATCGAGGCGAGGTCCGCGCCGAACATCTTCACGCGCTTCTCGACGAGGTAGTCGCACACCTCCGGCTGCGGACCCGGATGACGGTCGAAGTACATGACGTCGTCACGCGTCGGTTTCGTCCAGTTGTATCGATCCCAGCCCGTGTAGAAGAGGACGACGTCGCCCTCGCGGATCTGCTCGCCCTTCGGCACGGCGCCGAGGACGTCCTTCAGCGAGTAGTAGGACCACGGCCTGGTGACCGGCCGCAGATCGATCACCAGCGCCGTGCCGTAAAGATCGGCGATCGGGATCTCCCCGAGGTGCTTGCCCGTCGGCCAGTAGTGGATGGGCGCGTCGATGTGCGTCCCCGTGTGCATGTTCGTCTTCACGAGGACCGTGCTCTTGCCATCGCGCGCGTGCGTCGTGATGTCGCTGACCTCGATCGATGCGAACTGCGGCCACGTCGGCATCCGGTCGCCCCATGGCTGGGTCAGGTCGACGAGCTTCATCCGTGGCCGATGCTCACGGGAATCCCTGGATGCGACCCAGCTGCTCGACGACCTTCTTCGCGATGGAGAGGTCGGTCACGTCCGCGAACTTCATGTCCTTGGTGATCTTGCCGAAGCCCTTCTCGCTCGCGATCGTCCCGTCGATGTTCGCCTGGGGCACGCCTTCGTTCTGCGGCCAGGCCTTGGCCTTCACGAGCGTGTCGAAGGTCTCCTCGATGACCGCCTTGTCCTCCTTCGTCTGGGTGACGCCGACGTCCACGATCTTGGCGCGGTTGCTCGCGTCGTACATCGCGCGGTTCGCGCGCATCAGCGCGCGGATGATGCACTCGGGCGTCGCCGGGTCATCCTTCAGGACCTGCGTCGGGACGATGTAGACCGCGTACTGGTAATCGGTCAGGACCTCCCACATGTTCGCGAGCACCGTGATCTGCGGGTTCTGCTTCTGCACCGTCTTGATCTGGTCGATGTGCAGGACGGCGGTGTCGGTCTGACCCGTCGCGAGCGCCTGCACGCGACCCGCCGTGGTCGTCGTAATGAACGAGACGTCCTTCGCGTCGATCCCCGCTTTCTTCAGGATGATCCGGCTCATGACATCCGCGAAGCCGCCGGCCTCCTGCACGCCGATCTTCTTGCCCTTCAGGTCGGCCATCGTCTTGATCCCCGGTCCGACCGCGAACGACACGTCGACGTTCGGCGCGTACGAGTACACGATCTTCACGTCGGCGCCGTTGGCGATCGCGTCGAGGACCGGCTCGCTCGACGTCCCGGCGAGATCGATCGCGCCGGACGCCGACGCTCGGAGCGAGCCGACGCCGCCGTCGAACCGCACGAGCTCGACAGTCAGATTCTCGTCGCGGAAATAGCCGAACGCGTCGGCGACATACGGCGTGAGATGCACGACGTTGGGAGGTGTGACCGGAACAGCGATCGTGACCTTCTTCGCCGCGCAGGTCGCCTTCGCGACCGCGGACGGTGCCGGGCTGGCCGCCGCCTGAGTCGCCGGGGTCCCACCAGCCCCGCCACCACCGCCGCCGCAGGCCGTCGCGACCATCGCGAGCACGAGTCCCACCGACGAGAGAACGCGAAGCCTCATGCCACCGACCTCCTTATTGCTCGCGTCGCAGCCACGGCGCGACGCGGCCCTCCAGCCACTGCACGAACCCCATGAGGATGATGCCCATCGCGGCGACGATGATGACCGGGACGAACATTCGGTCGATCCGGAAGACGTTCTCGTACGCGACGATGAGATACCCCATCCCGACCAGACCGACGAAGAACTCTGCCACGATCATGCCGATGAGTCCGCGGCCGATGCCGAGGCGTACGCCGGCGAGGATGAACGGCACGGCCGACGGGACGATGAGGTCAGTCCACAGCCGGCGCTCGCTCGTGTTGAAGGCGCGCGCGACCTCGAGCAGGGAGCGGTCGAGGTTCCGTACGGCCTGCTGCGTGTTGATGAGGATCGGGAACACCGCGAACAGCGCCACGGTGGCGATCCGCGGCGGATCGCCGAGCGAGCGGAACGCGACCGCGATGAGCGGCACGAGCGCGACCGAGGGGACCGAGTACAGGGCGCTCACCCAGGGGTCGAGCGCGTTGTAGACGAAGCGCCATCGGCCCGAGGCGATCCCGATGAGCACTCCGGCCACGATCGCGATCGCGAGCCCGGCGAAGAGCTCGCGCAGGCTCTGCCCGAGCGCGTCCTGCAGCTCGCCGGTCCCCACCAGCTCGAGGAATGCGCGGAAGATCGCCGAGGGCGAACGGATGATGAGCGGGTTGAAGCGCGGCGCGACGAATTCCCAAATCAGGAGCACGACGGCGATCGACCCGAGGCGGACGCCCCAGTCTCCGAGCCGCAGCCGCCGCACGCGTGCGCGACGCGGGGCGAGCGCAGCGGTCGGGGACGGCGCCTCCCGGACGGTCACGCCGCGACCCGCTCACGCAGGAGACGCCAGCAGTGGTCGCGGAGCTCGAGGAAGCGCGGGTGCGCGATCACGCCGGCGACCGTCCTCGGCCGGGGGATGTCGACGACGAGCGTCTCACGTACGCGCGCCGGCCGGGCCGTAAGGACGACGATCCGGTCGCCGAGCGCGATCGCCTCCTCGATCGAGTGTGTGATGAACACCATCGTGCGCGGGTCCTGCTGATAGATGCGCAGAAGCTCGTCCTGCATGATCTCGCGCGTCTGGGCGTCCAGCGATCCGAATGGCTCGTCCATGAGCAGGATGTCGGGTTCCATCGCGAGCGCCCGCGCGAGGCCGACGCGCTGCTGCATCCCGCCGGACAGCTCGTGCGGGAAGGCACGCTCGAAGCCGACGAGCCCCACGAGGTCGATGTACCGGCGGACGCGCTCGGCGATCGTCGGCTGCGCTGCCCCAGCGAGCTCGAGTCCGTAGGCGACGTTGGCACGCACTCGCTTCCACGGCATGAGGCCGAAGTGCTGGAAGACCATCGCGACGTTGCGTCGCGGCCCGCGGACCGGAGTCCCGTCGATGAGGATGCGGCCGCCGTCGAGTGAGAGGAGGCCGTGCATCGCGCGCAGCAGCGTCGTCTTCCCGCAGCCTGAGGGGCCGAGCACGCAGACCGTCTCGCGGTCGCGGACCGAGAGCCCGAGCTCGCTGAAGACGTTCAGCGTGCCCGCGTTGTAGAGCTTGGTCGCGCGCTCCACGACGACGCGTTCGGCGGTGGCCATCAGGCGATGCGCGCGCTCGCGCGCGCGGGCGCGGCGGTCGAGCCACGAACGACGAGGTGCGCCTCGACGAGCAGCCGGCGCGTGGTGATCGGCTGGGCCTCGATCGCCGCGAGGAGCAGGCCCGCCGCGAGGACGCCCATCTCGCGCTGCGGGATGCGCACCGTCGTGAGCGGCGGGGCGAAGAACTCCGCGAAGGGGATGTCGTTGAACCCAACGAGCGAGATCTGCTCCGGGCACTCGAGCCCCGCCTCCCGCGCGGCGCGCAGCGCGCCGAGCGCGACGAGATCGTTCGCGCAGAGGATCGCCGTTGGCGGGTCGCCGCCGGCGACGAGCCGACGCGCCGCGCGGTACCCGGCCTCCTGCTGGAAGGCCTCGGCCACCGAGATGAGCGCCGACTCGGGTCGGATCCCATGCGCGCGGAGCGCCGCCTTCGCAGCCGCGAGCCGCTGCTGGCCGGTCATCGTCGTCTGCGGCCCAGCGACGATCCCGATCCGCCGATGCCCCAGCGCGACCAGGTGATCGATCGCCTCAGCGACGCCCATCGCGTTGTCGACGAGGACGGCGAGGTCGTCGGCGCCACGCGATCCCCGGTTCACGAGCACGAACGGGAAGCGGTCGCGGCGGAGCTCGCCGATGGTCGCGTCGGCCATGAAGCTCGACGCGATGAGGATCCCGTCGACCTGGCGCTCACGAAGGACGCGGAGGTACGCGTCTTCCCGCTCGGACGAATCCTCCGTGTTGCAGAGGACGAGGTTGTAGCCACGCGCGTGCCCCGTGTCTTCAACGCCTTTGATGATCGGCGGGAACAGCGGGTTGTCGATGTTCGGGACGAGCATCCCCAGGGTGAACGTCCGCCGGAGGCGGAGGCTCCGCGCGAGGGCCGACGGCCGATAGCCGAGGCGCGCCGCGGCGGCGACGACCCGCTGTCTCGTCGCGGGCAGCAGGCTGAGCTGGCCGCTCGCGTTGAGGACGCGCGAGACCGTGGACGGGTGCACGCCCGCGGCTTTCGCGACGTCGATGATCGTGACCCGGTCAGGCACTGGCGGCGACCTCCGAGCCGCGTGATAGTTCGGGAACGGCGGCAGTATCGAGCGGCCGATCTGTTTGCGCAATCGTTTGTGCAAACGGCGGGCCGGGCACGCCCGCAGGGCCGGGCTCGGGCCGCCCCGCGGCGCGCGGGCTAGCATCGGCGCGTGGCGCGGATCGGCTATGCCGACGTGGATTCGCTCGACGACGAGCTCCGCGCCTATATGGACCAGTCCCGTCGTTATGGAACGCCGCGTCCCGAGACGCAGGCCATCCGTTCGCGCGTCCCCGCCGTGGCGAAGGCGTTCTCACGAGCCTGGGACGCGATCTTCCGCGACGGCGTCCTCGAGCACTCGCTCAAGGAGCTCTGCCGTGTCTACGTCTCCAAGACGATCGAGTGCAACTACTGAGGGTCGCAGCGGTCTCTCCGGGGCGGAGAGCAAGGACTCACCGAGGCCGACTACGCGGATCTACTGAACTTCGAGCGGTCTGAACGTTTCACGCCGCGTCAGAAGGCGGCGCTTCTCTACACGAGCATGCTCGTCTGGGATCCCGAAGGGGCCGACGATCGCGTCTGGTCGAAGCTTCGCGAACACTTCAGCGACGCGGAGATCGTGGAGCTCGGTTCCTTCGTCGCGCTGACCTACGGTCAGCAGCGCGTCATCAAGACGTGGGCGGTCGGCCACGGAGAGCTCCCGGCGCATCCAGCGGCTGGTCTCGCCCCGACCGAGATGGACCGATGACCGCGCGGATCGCCGGGACGGCCGACGAGATCCGTGGCCTCGTCCCCGCGGCGCGCGAGAGCTGGCGCCGCATCAACGACGACGTGCTCGACCGCGGCGTGGCCGACCAGCGGATCAAAGAGCTCTGCTTCCGCTACCTGGCGGATGATCCGGCGGTCACGGACTCCGCGGCGTTCGGCGAGCGCGAGCGCGCTGCGCTCGACTGGGCCGACGCGATCGCGTTCGCGTCGGACCGGGCGGGCGACGAACTCTGGGCGCGGCTGCACCGGCACTTCACCGAACCTGAGCTCGTCGATCTCGGCTGCGCGATCGGCTTCGAGCTGGGACAGCAGCACTGGCGCCGGAGCGTCGGTCTTCGCGCTCGCGGCTAGAAGAGCTTGTCTGCGATCCGCTCGTTCGCGCGGTAGTCCCACGGGACGGCGACGAGTGCGGGCTCGCCGAGGTCGAGCGCGCGGCGCAGGGTCGGAAAGAGCTCGCGCGCCGTGGGGACGGCGAACCCGGCGATGCCGAACGCCCGGGCGAGCTCGACGAAACCCGGGTTGCCGAACTCGGTCGCGAACGTACGGCCGTAGATCCGCCGCTCGTTCGCCTCGATGACGCCGAGGCGATCGTCGACGAGGACGACGCAGACGATCGCAGTGCCGAGCCGCTTCGCGGTCTCGAGCTCCTGCACGTTCATCAGGAAGCCACCGTCGCCGGCGAAGGCGACGACCTTGCGCTCGGGGAAGAGGAGCTTCGCGGCGATCGCGCCGGGGAGCGCGATGCCCATCGAAGCGAGACCGTTCGAGATCACGACCGTGTTCGCGACCGGTGTCGTGAAGAGCCGCGCGAGCCAGACTTTGTGCGCGCCCACGTCGCTGATCACGATGTCGTCCGGCGCGAGCGCCTCGCGCAAGGCGGCGACCACGTGCTGCGGAGGAAGCGGCGCCGCGGCGTCGCGCGCCACGTCGAGCGGCATTTTCTTCATCGCCGGACGGTCCTTCCGTTGCTCAACACGCTCGGCAAGCGCCGACAGCGACTCGTCGAGCTCGCCGACGATCTCGACCGACGGCTGGTAGTGCCCGTCGAGCTCCGCTGGCGTGCTGTCGACGTGGACGACGACCTTGTCGCGCTTCGGATTCCAGAGCGAAGGCGCCCACTCGACGAGGTCGTAGCCGACCGCGACCACGAGATCGGCCTGTGCGAGCTGGGTCACGTTCGCGAGCTCGGCGCCCGGACGCTGCAACCCGACCGGTGGGAGCGAGAGCGGGCTGAACGGGTCAACGACGCCCTTGGCCATGTACGTGTGCGTCGCGTACAGGCCGCTCTGCCGAACGAACCGCCGGAGGGCGTCGACGGTCGGGTGGCCGGCGGCGTCTCGTCGCGCGACGCCGTTGCCCGCGAGGATCACCGGGTTCTTCGCCGACCCGATGAGCTCGATCGCCTTGCCGAGCGCGGCGTCCTGGGCCTTCGGGTACGACGTACGGCGGACCTCGAGCGGCTTCGCGTCGATGTCCTCGCCGGCGACGTCCTCGGGAAGCTCGATGTGCGTCGCGCCGGGCTTCTCGAGCCGGGCGAGCCGGAACGCCTTGCGCACGACCTCCGGCGTCGCCTCGCCGACGGTGATCTTCGTCGACCACTTCGTGACCGCGCCGAACATGCGCACGATGTCGATGTACTGGTGTGACTCCTTGTGCGCGCGCTCGAGGCCGACCTGCCCGGTGATCGCGACGAGGGGCGCGCGGTCGAGCTGCGCATCGGCGATGCCGGTCAAGAGGTTCGTCGCGCCCGGGCCGAGCGTCGCCAGGCACACACCGGGGTACGACGACAGCCGGCCGTAGACATCGGCCATGAACGCGGCGCCCTGCTCGTGGCGGGTCAGGACGAACTTGATCTTCTCGCTGGCGGCGAGCGCGGCGTTCAGCGCCAGGGTCTCCTCGCCGGGGATCCCGAAGACGTAGCGGACGCCCTCGTTCTCGAGACAACGCACCAGGAGCTCGGCGACATTCACTGTGGGGACGACATCATTGTCGCGGAATCCGAGCGCGCGCGGAAGACTGTTCTTTGCGACACCGCACGCACATCATCGCCGCACGGTGAACGATCTGCGCGAGCGCCTGTCACACGTCCTCTGGATCGGCGGGGGGCCGTGCGTCGGCAAGACGATGCTCTCGCGGCTGATCGCGGGTAAGTACGACCTAAAGATCTACAACGCCGACTGGCATCACGTGCGCGAGCATCGCGGCCGGCCCGGCGGGGTGCCCGCCGGATGGGATGCGCTTTCGATGGACGAGCGCTGGCTGCAGCCATCGCCGGTCGCGCTCGCCGAGCGCGAGATCCGTAGCTGGACGGCGCATTTCGCTCTGGTCGTCGAGGACCTCCTGGCCATGCCGAGCGCGCGGCCGATCCTGGCGGAGGGACCATCGCTCTTCCCCTGGTCCGTCGCGCCGGTGATCGCGTCGCCGCGACAGGCGATCTTCCTGCTCCCGACGCCGGACTTCCGCGCTTTCGTCCTGGACCGGCGTGGCGGCGGCTCCGCGACCAAGACCACCGATCCCGAACGGGCGTCACGGAACATCGCCGAGCGCGACGCGATCCTCGCGTCCCGGATCGCGGCGGCCTGCCAGCAGCTCGGCCTACGGCATGTCCGCGTTGATGGGTCGCTGCCGATCGACGAGTCCGCCGCGCTCCTCGAGGAGCATTTCGCGCCGCATCTCCCTGCGGACTACAACGTCTAGCGGGTGGCCGTCACTCCGCCGGCGGCGACGCCGACGGTTTGCCTTCTGCCGGGCCGATCCAGATCGTCTGGATGTTCGTGAACTCGCGGATCCCGAACGCTGAGAGCTCGCGTCCGTAGCCGGAGCGCTTCACGCCGCCGAACGGCAGGCGCGGGTCCGACGCGACCATGCCGTTGATGAACACGCTGCCGGACTCGATCTTGCGCGCCAGCCTCTCGCCGAAGGCCACGTCGCGCGTCCAGACGCTCGCGCCGAGCCCGTATTGGGAGTCGTTCGCGACGCGAACCGCCTCGTCGGCGTCGCGCACGCGCAGCACCGCCGCGACCGGGCCGAAGGTCTCCTCCTTGAAGACGGGCATCGCCTCGGTCACCTCGGCGAGCACGGTCGGCCGGTAGAAGAAGCCCTTTCCGCCGATCCGCTCGCCGCCGGTGAGGACGCGCGCGCCCAGTCGCACCGACTCGTCGACCTGCCGCTCGAGCGTCTCGAGCAGGTCGCGGCGGGCCAGCGGGCCCACCTGCGTCTTCGGATCCAGCGGGTCGCCGACGACGAGATCCTCGACGGCCTTCGCGAATCTCCGCTCGAAGTCCTCCGCCACGCCACGCTCGGCGATGAATCGCTTCGCGGCGATGCACGACTGACCGGTGTTCTGGTTACGGGCGCGCGCCGCGGTGACCGCCGCCGCATCCAGATCGGCGTCGCGAAGCACGATGAAGGGGTCCGAACCTCCGAGCTCGAGCACGGTCTTCTTCAGATTGCGGCCGGCCCGCTCGGCGATGCGCGAGCCGGTGTCTGAGCTCCCGGTCAGCGTGACCGCGCGGATGCGCGGGTCGTCGATGAGTGGCTCGATCGCTCCGCCGGCGACGAGCACCGTCCGCAGCAGCCCGTGCGGGAACCCCGCGTCGCTGAACGCCTCCTCGATAGCGAGCGCCGACCGGGGCACGTTCGAGGCGTGCTTGAGCACGGCGCCGTTCCCGGCCATGAACGCCGGCGCGGCGAAACGGATGACCTGCCAGAATGGGAAGTTCCACGGCATCACCGCGAGGACCACGCCGAGTGGCTCGAACGCGACGACGCTCCGCCGTGCGTTCGCGACGATCGGCTCGTCGGCGAGGTAGCGGGCCGCGTTCTCGGCGAAGTGCTCGCAGGCGAAGGCGCACTTCTCGATCTCCGCGCGGGCCTCCGCGATGGGCTTGCCCATCTCCTCGGTCATGAGCCGCGCGTACCGGTCGGATCGCTCGCGCAGGATCGTGGCAAGGCGGCGCATCGGGCCGGCGCGCTCCTCGATCGACCGCTCCCGCCATACCCGGAACGCGCGATCTGCATCGGCCAGGGCGTCGCCGACCTGCTCCGACGTGAACGGGTCGAAGGAGGCAAGCACCTCCTCGGTCGCCGGGTTGAGCGAGAGGATCGGCGTCGTCGTCGTGGCCATCGGGATCTCTTTCGAGGATAGCTCTCGCTAGCGGTTCACGAAGGGGTTCACCGGCTTGAGCACGCTCACCTCGACCCCCGCCGCGGCCTTCTTGAACCGCTCACCGTCCCCGGCGACGCCGACGCCCGGGTAGAAGCCGTAGTGCATCGGCACTGCGACCCTGGGCTTCATGGCCCGCGCGAGTCCGGCCGCCTCGTCCACGGTCATCACGAAGTTCGCGCCGCCGATCGGGAGGAACGCGACGTCGGTGCGGACCTTCTCGAGCTCGGGAAGGTGATCGGTATCGCCCGCGTGGTAATAGATGTGCTCGCCGAGCCGCAGCAGGTAGCCGACCCAGTTGTTCGCCTTCGGGTGGGAGGCCAGTCGTGCCGGATCGATGTTGTACGCGGGCAGCGCGTCGATCTTCACGCCGGCGGCCTCCATGCGGTCGCCGGGCTTGATCGGCTTCACGTTGCCCGAGAGCTCCTTCGCGACGTCGGCCGGTGCCACGAAGACAGTCTTGGTCGCCTTGATCTTCGCGAGGTCGTCCTTCGAGTAGTGGTCGCCGTGCGCGTGCGTGATCAGGACGAGATCGGCCGGCGGCAGGTCTCCACCGAGACCCCACGGATCGATGTACAGCACGAGCTTCGGGCCCTTCCAGCGGAACGCGGACTGCTGGTACCAGGTG
>VBFI01000051.1 GCA_005889275.1 Chloroflexota bacterium
TGAACGGCTACGGCGGATTCAACATCTCGCGCACGCCGGTGTATTCGGCCGGGATCGCGGCATGGGTCGAGGCCGGTGGTCTCTTCGCCATCCCGAACCTGCGCGGCGGCGGCGAGTACGGCGAGCGCTGGCATCGCGCGGGGATGCTCGCGAACAAACAGAACGTCTTCGACGATTTCCACGCGGCCGCCGAAGCCCTCATCGCGCGAGGCTGGACCAGCCCGGAGCATCTCGCCGTCTCGGGCGGATCGAACGGCGGCCTCCTCGTCGGCGCGGCGCTCACGCAGCGACCGGAGCTGTTTGCCGCGATCGTGTGCGCCGTGCCGCTCCTCGACATGCTCCGCTATCAGAACTTCCGCATCGCTCGGATCTGGATCCCGGAGTACGGCTCCGCCGAGGATGCATCGCAGGTCCGCTGGCTGCGGGCCTACTCGCCGTACCACAACGTTCGCGCGGGGGTGCGCTATCCGCCGGTGCTGTTCACGACCGCCGAAGGCGACAGCCGGGTCGACCCGATGCATGCCCGGAAGATGGCGGCGCTGCTCCAGTCGCAAGGTGAAGACCCCGGAGCGATCGTGCTCCTTCGGGTCGATCGCGACGCCGGACACGGCGTGGGGAAGCCCCTCGATAATCAGGTCGAGGACTTCGCCGACCAGTATTCGTTCCTGGCTTGGCAAACCGGTCTCGCCGTGAAGGGAACGGGTATGCTCGTTTGAGGGTGAACATCCTCCGGTTGCTTCGCGACCAGGCGAAGGACTACGACTGCAGCGTGTGCGGGTCGAACCATTCGCGATCGGATATCCGCGTGCTCGGCAAGCTCGAGTCGGCGTGGATCGTCCGGGTCACCTGCGCGAAGTGCCAGACGTCCTTCAAGCTCCTCGTCGTCGTCGACGAGCACCATGCGGCGATCACCCCGGTGAAAGAAGAGCCCGAGCGCCCGCGCCGGCCGGCGGTCACCGCCGACGAGGTCATCGACGCGCACGAGTTCCTGGAGCGGTACCAGGGCGACGTTCGGACGCTCTTCGCGCGGCGTGACAAGGTGCGGACGACCGAGACCGACCCCTCGTAGGCCGTGGCGAAGAACGCGGTCATCACCGGCTGGGGCTATTACGCGCCATCGCGTGTCCTGACCAACGCCGACCTGGAGCGCATCGTCGACACAACCGACGAGTGGATCACCAGCCGCACCGGGATCAAGGAGCGGCGGATCGCATCCGACGGCGAGACGACCTCGACGATGTCCGTGCGCGCGGCGCGGGCGGCTTTAGAAAAGGCTCACCTCCGCGCGCAGGACGTTCAGCTCGTCATCGTCGGCACGGCCTCGCCCGACTACCTGTTTCCGGCGACCGCGTGTCTGGTGCAGGCCGAGATCGGCGCCATGAAGGCCGGAGCGTTCGACGTGGAAGCGGCATGCACGAGCTTCATCTCCGCGCTCGCGATCGCTCGCGGCCTCATCGTGAGCGGGGTCTACGAGAACGCGCTCGTCATCGGCGCCGAGACGCTCTCGCGTCTTCTGAATTGGAAGGACCGGAGCACCTGCGTGCTCTTCGGCGACGGAGCGGGCGCCTGTGTCCTCGAGGCCACCAACGCCTCGGTCGGCATCGAGTCGACGGTGCTGCACGGCGATGGATCGAAGGGCGAGCTGCTCATGGTCCCCGCCGGCGCGTCGAAGCTCCCGGCGTCCGCGGACACCATCGAGCGGGGTCTCCACTTCATCACCATGGCCGGCGGCGAGGTCTTCAAGCTCGCCGTGAAGTCGATGGCCGATGCGGCTGAGGAGGCGATCGCCGAAGCTGGTCTCTCACTCGACGACATCGACGTGCTCATCCCGCACCAGGCGAACATCCGGATCATCGAAGGAGTCGCCAAGCGCCTCCACTTCCCTATGGAAAAGGTGTTCGTGAACATCCAGCGCTACGGCAACACCTCGGCGGCCTCGATCCCGATCGCGATCTGCGAGGCGGAGGCGACCGGCCGTCTTCGGCGCGGCGACAAGGTGCTGCTGGTGGCGTTCGGCGGGGGGTTCACCTGGGGCGCCGCGGTGCTCGAGTGGTTCGGCGCCCATGACGGCATGCGTCCGCCGTCGCCGCTCGAGCGCGCCGCCCAGGTCCTCGAGGACGTCGTCGAGAGGGTGCGCCCGGCCTAACCTCGCGATCCCGGAGCGCGCTCGCCTCGCCCGCCCTCCCGCTGGCCGCCCCCAGCCGCCGGCGTCCGACGTGGGGAAGTTGCCCGACTTCACCTATTGACAGTGACCCGTCGCGGTGTACGTTACCCGCCGCGTGGTGAGTAGTGGGGGACGGTGGGGAACCGTCTCCCGGAATCGGAAGGGAACCTGGAAGGCTATTTCTCAGGCGAGTTCGCCCACTCGCTGGACGAGAAGGGTCGGCTCGCCATCCCCGCCAAGTTCCGCGGCCGCTTCAAAGAAGGAGCGGTCGTGACGCGTTGGATAGGTGAGTGTCTTGCCGTCTTCCCGTCACCGGAGTGGTCCGCTCTCAATGCCGAGATCGCCAAACGCCCGCGCACGGATCCCGCCGTCGCGCGCTTTCGCCATTTCATCCTGGCGGGCGCCCATGAGGCGGACCCGGACGGTCAGGGGCGGGTCACCATCCCCGCGCACCTCCGCGAGTACGCGACGCTCGCCGGCGAGGCCGTCGTCATCGGGAACTCCGACCACCTCGAGGTCTGGGAGCCCGGACGGTGGCGTGCCCAGCTCGCGCGGGTCCAGACGGACATCGAACGCGACCTTCGGGACCTCGGGATCTAGAGATGTTCGGGAAGGGAAGCTTCATGAGCCGGTTCTTCTGGCCGAAGTACTCGCCCAGCTTGATCCCCGCGAAGATGGCCGCTATCTCGACGGCACGGTCGGCGCGGGAGGCCACGCCGCGGCGATCCTCGAGCGGAGCGCTCCGACAGGAAGGGTCCTTGGGCTCGACGTCGATCCCAAAGCGCTCGGAGCGGCCGCGAGCGAGCTTGCCCGATTCGGCGACCGCGCGGTCCTCGTCCGAGCGAACTACGCGGTTTGCGACGTCGTGGCCCGCGAGCACGACTTCGTTCCGCTCGACGGGGTCCTCCTGGATCTCGGACTCTCGTCGATCCAGCTTGCGGACGAAGATCGCGGCTTCAGCTTCCGGTCCCCAGGACCTTTGGACATGCGTGCCGATCCGGATCTTCGCGAGACGGCGGCCGACATCGTGAACAGCTGGGCAGAGAAGGACCTTCGACGTGTCTTCGCCGAGTACGGCGAGGAGCCGGAGGCGGCGCGCGTCGCGGGAGCGATCGTCCGTCGCCGTGTCAAAGCGCCGTTCGAGGCGGGCGGGCGTCTTTTGGTCATCTCGTTCCACTCGCTCGAAGACCGCGCGGTCAAACAATTCTTCGCGCGCGAATCGCGCGACTGCATCTGTCCTCCCCACCTCCCCACCTGCGTCTGCGGGCATCGCGCGGGCTTGCGTGTCGTTACCCGGCGTCCGCTTCGTGCGGACTCGGCGGAGGTCGCACGCAACCCGCGCGCCCGCAGCGCAGCTTTTCGGGTCGCCGAGAAGCTTCCGTGACGCTCGCGCAGGCCGTGCGCGCGCCGCACGTGCGGCGCGTGGAACGGCGTCCGCGTCAGCAGGCCGTCCATCGCCGTCACGCTCCCGCCTCCGGTCTGGCGCCGGCGCGTTCCACGAGCTGGGAGGTCCGGACCTTCCTGCTCGCGAGTGGGCTGGTCGTCGGAGGCTTTCTCCTCGTGCTCCTCTATCTCGCTCAGGCGACGGCGGTCTCGGCTGCGGGCTACGAGGTGCAGCGCCTCGCCGCCCAGCGCGACGAGCTGCGCCGCCAGAACGCGCTGCTCGAGGTGGAGAGCGCTCGGCTCGACTCGCCAGCGCGGATCGAGGCGGACGCGGCGCGGCTCGGGCTCGTGCGCGCGGCCGCGATCCGCGTCGTGGCCCCGGAGGCAGTCGCGGCCCACCGCTGACCGTCTCGCGCGCCGACCGCGGCTCGAACGACGTGAGAGAGGTGAAGGGTGATGGTGACCGTCTCGCGGGCGCGGGTGCGCTTCCTCTTCGCCCTGTTCGCGATCGCGTCGCTCGTGCTCTCCGCCCGCGTCGCCTACTGGCAGACCGTCGGGCGTGGCGACTTGCTCGCGCGCGCGACCGACCAGGTGCGGAGCGATCTCGTCGTCGCCGCCCAGCGCGGAGTCATTCGCGATCGCGCCGGGGCGATCCTGGCGACCACCGTGGAGCTGCGGTCGCTCTACGCGATTCCCGGACAGATGAAGGATCGCGACGGGCACGACGAGCGGCCCGCCGTCGCGGCCGCGCTCGCCCCGATCCTCGGGGAGCAGCCCGAGGTGATCCGCGCGGCGCTCGAGAGCGGAGCGGACTGGATCTATCTGCGGCGCCGTCTGCCCGAGGACATCGCGACACGCGTCGCCGCCCTCGGTATCGGCGGCCTCGGTTTCGAGATGGAGCCGAAACGGCTCTATCCCAACGGAGGGATCGGCGCGCAGGTGCTCGGCTTCGTGAACGATGACGGCGAGGGGCAGTACGGTGTCGAGGGTCGCTACGACGACGCGCTTCGCGGCACGGCGGGCCGGCTCGTCGTCGAACGCGACCCCGCGAACCGCGAGCTGGCGATCGGGTTGCGCACGGCGTCTCCGGCGCGGGCGGGGCAGGACCTCGTACTCACCCTCGACCTGGCCGTGCAGACCGCCGCCGAGCGCGAGCTCGCGGCCGCGGTGCAGCGGGAGAAGGCCGCAGGCGGGTCGATCGTGATCCTCGACCCGCGTGATGGCGCGGTGCTGGCGCTCGCGTCGTCTCCGACGTACGACCCGGCGCGCGTCGGCAGCGCAGCGCCGGAGGCTCTTCGCGATCGCGCGATCGCGTGGACCTACGAGCCCGGCTCGACGATGAAGGCGATCACCGTCGCGGCGGCGATCGACAAGGGCGTCGTCACGCCGAAAACCTCGTACAACGACGTCGGCTACGCGGTGATCGGCGGCCGCGTCCTGAGCAACGCCCTCGGGAGGGCGTACGGCCCGACCACGGTCAGCCAGGTACTCCAGCGCTCGCAGAACGCGGGAGCCGTCTTTGTCGCCAGCAAGCTCGGGGCGCCCGATCTCTACTCGTATGTGCGGGCGTTCGGGTTCGGCGACCGCACCGGCGTCGACCTCGCGGCCGAGACCGGTGGGAGCGTGCGTCCTCTCGCCGAGTGGTACCCCGTCGATCTCGGGACGATCAGCTTCGGGCAGGGGATCGCGGTCACACCCCTGCAGCTCGCCGCGGCTTACGCGGCGATCGCGAACGGCGGCACCCTTTTCCGGCCGTACGTCGTGGCGACCCGGCGCGATGCGGACGGGGAGCACCGCACCGCGCCGGTACCGGTCCGGCAGGCGGTCTCGCCGGAGACCGCGGCGACCCTGCGGACGATGCTCACGGCGACGGTCGACGACGGCATCGCGAATCTCGCGTCGCTCAAGGGGTACAGCGTCGCGGGCAAGACGGGCACGGCGCAGATCCCAAGCGACGACGGCCGCTACGTGGACGATGCGTACATCTCGTCGTTCGCCGGGTTCGTCCCGGCGGAGGGCCCGCGGATGGTCGTGGTCGTCGTGCTCGACCGGCCGCAGTCCAAGCTCCTTGGGACGATCCCGGCGATGAACGTGTTCAAGGCGATCGCGGGCGACGCCCTGCGCTACGCGCGCGTGCAGCCGGATCGGCCCTGACGCTCGGTACCATTCGACGGAACGTGTTCACCCTCGAGGACATGCTCCGCGCGACGGGTGGACGGGTCATCCACGGCGTCCCCAATCCGAACGAGCGCTTCTCCGGCGGCGCGTTCGACTCACGCATCGCCGAGCGGGGGAGCGTGTTCTTCGCGCTCCGCGACCGTCGCGACGGCCACGAGTTCGTGGCCGACGCGCTCGCTCACGGCGCACGGGCGGCGATCGTGGAGCGACCCGTGCCCGAGCTCCCGGACGATGCCCTGGTCGTCCTCGTCTCGGACGCGCAGCACGCGCTCCGCAGGCTCGCGGAGGCGCTGCGCGACGCCCATCCCATCCCCGCCGTCGGCATCACCGGCAACGTCGGGAAGACCACGACGAAGGAGGCGGCCTCGGCCGCGCTGGGCGCCCGCTATCGCGTGCTGCGGAGCGCGGCGTCGTTCAACAACGAGATCGGCGTTCCGATGACGTTCCTGGGCGTCGAGCCTTCGCATCAGGTCGCCGTGATCGAGATCGGCTTCTACGTACCCGGCGAGATCGCCGATCTCGCCACGCTCGTCCGCCCACGCGTCGGGATCATCACGCGGATCCCCGAGCAGCCGGTCCACTATTCGCGGACGCCGAGCGTGGAGGCGATCGCGGCCGGGAAGGCCGAGCTCATCGAGGCGTTGCCGGCGGATGGCGTCGCTCTGCTGAACGCCGATGACCTGCGCGTGCGCGCCCTCGCGTCGAGAACGAGGGCTCGGGTCGTCCTCTTCGGAGAGTCAGCGGACGCGTCGCTTCGGGCCACCGATGTCTCGGCGAGCGGGCTCGAGGGACTCCGCTTCGTCGCCCACGACGGAGACGCGCGCGCCGACGTCCGGCTCCCGCTTCCCGGCCGCCATCTGGTGGGCGCGGCGCTCGCGGCGATCGGCGCCGCCACCGCGCTCGGCGTGCCGCTCGAGGAAGCCGCCATGGCCCTCGCGACGATGGAGGCTCCGGCGCATCGCATGAGCATCCGGACGGCCGCGGACCAGGTCGTGATCGACGACTCCTACAACGCGAGCCCGGCGGCGGTGCAGGCGGCCCTCGACGTCCTCGGGTCGGTGAGCACCCGGCGGGTCGCGGTGATCGGCGACATGCTCGAGCTCGGCGCGCTCTCCGCCGACGCGCACGAAGCCGCGGGGCGCGACGCCGCCCGGAAGACCGACGTACTCGTCGGCGTCGGCGAGCTCGCCCGCACGATGGTGAGCGCGGCGAAGGCCGCGGGTCTCGGCGAGACGTACGTCGTCGCGGACGGACCGGAGGCGCTCCTCCTCCTCCGCCGGATCCTCCGGCCGGGCGACACGGTGCTGGTGAAGGGCTCGCACTCGCTCGCGCTGGACCGGCTTGCCGACGCGCTCGTGCGGCCGGCGACGGCCTGATGCCCACCGCGATCCTCGCCCTCGGCGTGATGCTCTCCGGCTTCCTGATCGGTCTCGTCTTCGGCAGCCCGTACATCCGGCTGCTCCGCCGCCTGCGGATCGGACAGAACATCCGGAGGGAAGGCCCCAGCCGAGACTTCGCGAAGCAGGGGATCCCGACGATGGGCGGCGGCCTCTTCATCGGCGTCGTCGCGTTCCTTTGGCTCTTCGTCTATTTCCTGCTGCCGGAGTCCCAGCGCGCCGACTACCTGCCGCAGACCATCGTCCCGGTCGGCGCGCTCCTCGCGGTCGGCGCGCTTGGCGCGATCGACGACTTCGTGAACGTCACCTACGGCTTTGGCATCCGCGGGCGGCACAAGCTCGTGTGGCAGACGATCGTCGGGCTCGCCGCGGCGATCTACATCCAGAAGCACTTCGCGGTGAACGGCATCTTCGTGCCGCTCGTCGGCGAGTGGGTCATCGGGGCGGTCGCCTTCGGCTTGATCGCGGGCGATGGTGGGGGCGCTCCTCGCGTTCCTCTGGTTCAACGTCCATCCGGCGGAATTCATCATGGGCGACACCGGCGCGCTCGCGATCGGTGCGACGCTCGCGGCCTGCGCCCTCACGACGGGGTTCGTGGTGCTTCTCCCAGTCGCGGGCGTCATCTTCGTCGCCGAGACGGTCTCGGTCATCCTCCAAGTCGGATCCTTCAAGCTCCGCGGCAAGCGCATCTTCCGCATGTCGCCCATCCACAACCACTTCGAGCTCATCGGCTGGCCCGAGGAGAAGGTGACCATCCGCTTCTGGCTCATCGGAGCGCTCGCGGGGATCGTCGCGGCGATCCTCGCCTTCGCGACGCCGATCCTATGAGCGTCGCCGGCGCCACGTGGACCATTCGTGACGGGCTGCTTCGCTCGCGCTTGCTCGAGCGGCATGGCTTCGTCGCCGGCTTCACGACGCGCGCGCAAGGAAGCATGGCCGGGGCGGCCTTCCCGCTCGACGAGCAGGCGCGCAATCGCGCGGCGCTGGCGCGCGCGCTCGGGTTCGACGCCGTCGTCCGCATGCGCCAGGTGCACCGGAACACGGTCGTGCGGATGGACGGGGCGATCGAGCCGTGGCCCGAGGCGGACGCGATGTGGACCGCCCGTCCGGGCGTCCTCCTCGGCGTCGCGGCCGCGGATTGCGTGCCGGTGCTCGTCGCCGATCCGTCAACCGGGAGGATCGGCGCCGCGCACGCCGGGTGGCAGGGCACGATGGTCAAAGTGGCCGAGAGCCTCGTCGCGGCGATGGTCGCCG
Organism: Chloroflexota bacterium; assembly: GCA_005889275.1. Classification (GTDB taxonomy): domain Bacteria; phylum Chloroflexota; class Limnocylindria; order P2-11E; family P2-11E; genus 3-1-20CM-2-70-9. The sequence goes on from VBFI01000051.1 coordinate 8,377, forward strand.
ACGGCGCCGATCCGCGGCGGCTGGTCGCGAGCATCGGCCCGTCGATCGGGCCGTGCTGCTACACGATCGACGAGGCGCGGGCGAAGCTTCTCGGTCGCCTCAAGGAGCATCTCCACGAGCGCGACGGCGAGATCGTGTTCGATCTCTGGTCGGCGAACGTCGCGCAGCTGGCGGCGAGCGGCGTGCGCGACATCGAGGTCGCGGGCATCTGCACGAAGAGCGGCGGAGCCGACCTGTGGTCGTACCGGGGACGCGATCCGGACGGCCGGTACGGGACGCAGCTCGGGTTCATCGGGCGGCGGGCATGACCGTGCTGTTCGATCCGGAGGTCCGGGCCGAAGAGTTCCGCGGTCGCCGCGTGACCATCGTCGGACTCGGCAAAGGTAGGACCACCGCGGGCCTCGCTCGTTTCCTGGTGGCGAAAGGCGCGCAGGTCACGATCGCCGACCGCATGCCGCGCGAAGAGCTCCGCGAGGGCATCGAGCGGCTCGGCGACGTTCCCGCGACGCTCGTGCTCGGCCCATCGAGCGACGACATCGCGCTCGCCGACCCTGACTTCGTCTTCGTCATCCCGGGCATCCGTCCGCGCTCGCCGACGATCCTCCGCGCGCTCAACCGCAAGATCCCGGTGCTCACGGAGATGGCGCTCTTCTTCCGCCTCTGCCCCGCGCCGATCGTCGGGGTCACCGGCACGAAGGGGAAGACCACGACGACGACGCTCGTCGAACGCGTGCTGTCGCTCGGGCGCCGACGCGTGCTCGTTGGCGGGAACATCGGGCACGCGGTCATCCAGGACGTCGACACTCTCACGCCCGACGACATCGTCGTCCTCGAGCTGTCGAGCTTCCAGCTCGAGACGCTCGGACACAGCCCGCACGTCGCCGTCATCACCAACGTCCTCGAGGATCACCTCGACCATCACGGGACGCGCGACGCGTACATCGCCGCGAAGCGGAACATCGTCGCCTGGCAGGGGCCGCGCGACATCGCGGTGCTGAACCTCGACGATCCCGCGACGGTGGCGCTCCACACCGGCGCGGCGTCCGAGGTCCGCGGCTTCTCGCTCGCCCTGCGTCCGCGTCATGGCGCGTACCTGAACGATCGGCAGGAGCTCGTGCTCGTCGGGGGCGACCGTCACGTCGTCCTGTGCGCGGCGAGCGAGCTCCGGGTCCCAGGGCGGCACAACGTGGCGAACGCGCTGGCCGCGGCCGTCGTCGGCGACGTCTTCGACATCGATCCGCAAGCGATCGCCGGCGTGCTGCGTGAGTTCGAAGGTGTGCCGCGGCGGCTCGAGACCGTGGGCGAGAAGGACGGAGTCCTCTGGGTGAACGACTCCGCCGCGACGACGCCGGCCGCGACCGAGACCGCGCTCGCGGCGTTCGACCGTCCCGCGGTCGTGATCCTTGGCGGGATCTCGAAGGGCGCGGACTTCAGCCGGCTCGCGCGAGCGCTCACGCGACGTGCGCGCGGCGCCGTGCTGATCGGCCGCGCGGCCGACGAGATCGCGCAGGCGATCGCCGCCGCCGATCCCGAAGGGCGGATCGCCGTCCGTCGCGCCGCATCGCTCGAGGACGCGGTCGCCGCCATGCGTGAGCTCGTCCGGCCCGGCGATGTCGCGCTCCTCTCGCCGGCGTGCGCGTCGTTCGACATGTTCTCGTCCGCCGACGAGCGAGGCAATCGATTCGCCGAGATCGTCCGCGAGACCGTGCTCCGATGAGGCTGCGCCTCCCGCGGACGACGACCTACGACGTGCCGCTTGTCGTCGTCGTGCTGATGCTGCTGTTGCTCGGCCTCGCGATGGTCTACAGCGCGAGCGGCATCACCGCGCTCGACGCCAACGATGATCCGAGCACGTACCTCGCGCAGCAGTCCGCCTGGGCGGTCCTCGGGCTCGCGGCACTCGTCGTCGCCGCGCGGACGGACTATCACCGCCTGCGGGTCCTCGCGGTCCCGCTCCTCGTCGTCTCGATCGTCCTGCTCGCCGCCGTGCTCGTGCCGGGCGTCGGCGTCCGCGCCGGCGGCGCGGCCCGGTGGCTGCGCGTCGGCCCCATCGTCGGCATGCAGCCCGCCGAGCTCGCGAAGCTCGCACTCATTCTGTATCTCGGGACGTGGCTCGGCGCTCACCGCGACCGCATCGGTTCGTGGAAGGTGACCCTTCCGTTTCTCCTCATCACGACGCTCGTGGCGGGCCTCGTCGTCGCCGAGCCGGACCTTGGGACGGCGGTCGTCGTCGTCGCCGTCGCGCTCGCGATGTACTTCGTCGCCGGCGCGCGGCTCCGCGAGTTCGGCGCGCTCGGCGCGCTCGCCGTCGTTGCGGCGCTCGCCCTCGCGGTCGTGCAGCCATACCGCTACGCGCGCCTCACGGTCTTCATCGATCCGTGGTCCGACCCGCAGAAGTACGGGTTCCAGACGATCCAGATGCTCTATGGCCTGGCACTCGGCGGACCGTTCGGTGAGGGCCTCGGCGCCGGCAAGGCGAAGTTCGGGTTCCTGCCCGCGCCGTACACGGACTCGATCTTCGCCGTGCTTGGCGACGAGCTCGGTCTCCTTGGGACCCTGACGGTCGTGCTGCTCTTCCTGCTGCTCGCCTTCCGCGGCGTGCGCGTCGCGCTGCGCGCCCGGGACTCGAGCGGCGCGATCCTCGCCACCGGGATCACCGTATGGCTTGTCCTGCAGGCCTGGGTGAACATGGCCGTGGTCGCGAGCCTCATGCCGATGACCGGCATCACCCTGCCGTTCATCTCGTACGGCGGCTCGTCGCTCTGCGTCGGGCTTATCGCCGTCGGTATCCTCCTGAGTGTTGGTCGAGCGCCATCCGCCGAGCGCGCAAGGATGTCGCGTACTCCTCGTCGGTGGCGGGACGGGCGGTCACGTCAGCCCGCTCCTCGCGATCGCGGAGGCGCTCCGCGAGCGGGATCCAAACACCGCCTTCCTCTTCCTCGGTGGTCGTCGCGGGCTCGAGGCTGACCTCGTGGGCGCGGCAGCCATCCCGTTCCACGCGACGGTCATGCCTTCGCTCCGCGACCCGGACTCGCGGCTCTCGCTCGTCACGCGCGGGCTGCTCATGCCGATCGCCAGCGTCGACGCGCTCGGCCAGATCATCCGGTTCAAACCAGACGTCTGCTGCACGACCGGGGGCCTCGTTTCGCTCCCGATCGTTCTCGCCGCGCGCGCGGCCCGCGTCCCGGTCTACATCTGGGAGGGCAACGCCGTCCCAGGCCGCGTCAACCGGCTGCTGGCCGGGTGGTCGCAGCGCATCGGGACGACCTTTGAGGCCTCGCTGCGCGTCCTGCCGCGCGCCCGGACGACGCTCGCCGGGAATCCGATCCGCCGATCGCTCCTGCACTGGACCCGCGAGAGCGCGCGCGAGTCGCTCGGCCTACCCCTCGACGCGCGGGTCGTCTTCGTGACCGGCGGGAGCCAGGGCTCGGCGGCGATCAACGCCGCCGTCTCGGGCGCGCTGGTCCGGCTCGTGCGCCGCGCCTATGTGATCCACCACACCGGAACGGCGAATCTCGCGCAGGCCGAGGCCAAGCGCCTGACCCTCGCGGAGGACCAGCGCGAGCGCTACCGCGTGTTCGGTTTCCTCCGCGAGGAGATGGGCGCCGCGCTCGCCGCCGCGGATCTGGTCGTCGGCCGCGCGAGCTCCTCTTCGATCGCCGAGCCGCTCGCGTTTGGGGTACCGCTCCTCCTCATCCCGTTCGCCGCCGCCGCCGACGCGCACCAGAGCGCCAACGCGCGCGACGTCGCCGAGAAGAACGCCGCGATCGTCCTCCCGGAGAGCCAGCTCGACCCCGACCGCCTCGTCGCGACGGTGAGCGGACTCCTCGATGACCCGTCACGGCTCGCGCGTATGGCCGCGGCCGCGCGCGCGGCGGGACGGCCGGATGCCGCGACGGCCATCGCCGCCGACCTCCGTTCGCTCGGCGGCTGCGGGTGAAGAGCCGCTACCACGTCGTGGGGATCGGCGGCATGGGCATGTCGGCGATCGCGCGCCTTTTGCTGGCACGCGGCGACGCCGTGTCCGGATCAGACCGTGGCAGCTGGCCCCTCGCGGCGGCGCTCGCGGCCGACGGCGCGGCCGTCGCCACGGCGTTCGACGCGAAGAACGTGCGCGGAGCCGGCGTGGTCATCCGCTCGAGCGCGTACGGCGAGTCCAACCCGGAGGTCGCCGCGGCGCGGCACCTCGGGATCCCCGTCTGGAAGCGCGAGGACGCGTGGCGCGATCTCGCCCGCGGCAAGCGCGTCGTCGCCGTCGCCGGCACGCACGGGAAGAGCACCACGACCGCGCTCGCGTGGACCGCGCTGCGGGCCGGCGGTCTCGACCCCTCGCTGATCTGCGGGGCCGTCCTCCGCGACCTCGGGACCAACGCGTACGCGGGATCCGGGGACGTCCTGGTGATCGAGGCCGACGAGTACGACCGCGCCTTCCTGGCGCTCGATCCCGAGGTCGGCCTCGTGACGAACGTCGACCACGACCACGTGGATCTCTTCCCGACCCGTCAGGACGTCGAGGATGCCTTCGCGGATTTCGCGGACCGGGTCGTCCCCGGCGGCTCGCTCGTCGCCTGCGCCGACGACGCGGGCGCCGCACGTCTTCTCGCCCGCGAGCTGCCCGGCCGCACGGTGAGCGCCTACGGCACCGCAGCGCGCGCGACCTATCGACTCGTCGACGTCGCGCAGGGGGCCGAGGGAGTGGCCTTTCACCTCGCCGGTCCGTTCGCGGGCACCGTGGCCGTACGGCTCCGCCTCGCCGGGACGCACAACGCGCTGAACGCGGCGGGCGCCCTGGCCGCCGCGGACGCCCTCGGCGTTCCCGCCAGCGCGTCGGCGATCGCGTTCGCCTCGTTCAGCGGCACCGAGCGCCGGCTCGAGGAGCTTGGCGCCGAAGGCGGCGTGACGGTCATCGACGACTACGCCCACCATCCCACCGAGATCCGCGCGTCCATCGAGGCCGTTCGCCCGCGCACGATCGGCCGACTCCTCGTGGTCTTCCAGCCGCATACGCCGAGCCGGCTCCGCGCGTTCTTCGACGACTTCGCCGCCGCTCTCGCCGGAGCCGACCTCGGGATCGTCGCGGAGACGTTCTCGTCCGCGCGCGAGCCTCCCGACGAACGCGCCGGCGCGCGCGCGCTCGCCGATCGCGCGGGCGCGCTCTACGTGAGCGACGCCGAAGCGGCGGCACAAGCGCTCGCCGAACGCGTCCGACCCGGCGACATCGTCCTCGTGCTCGGCGCGGGCGACATCCGGCCGGCGGGCGAGCGGCTCCTCGAGCTTCTTCGCTCCCGGACCGCCGTATGACCGTCGCCGCTTTCGGCGTTCGCGGCGAACGGCTGGCGCCGCACACGTCGCTCCGCATCGGCGGCCCGGCCGACTATTTCGTTCGCGTCGCCACCGAGCGCGACCTCGTCGACGCGATCCAGGTCGCGCGCGAGCATGAGCTGCCGGTCTTCATCCTCGGCGGCGGGACGAACGTGCTCGTCGCCGACGCGGGGATCCGCGGGGTCGTCCTCCGCAACTCGTGGCGCGAAGCGACACCCGACGGCACCACCGTCATGGCGTCTTCCGGCACCGAGCTCGCACACGTCGCGGCGACCGCGGCGAAGGCCGGTATCGAGGGTCTGGAGTGGATGGCCACGGTGCCCGGCACCGTCGGCGGGGCCGTGCACGGGAACGCGGGCGCGTTCGGCAGCGAGACGGCAGACGCGCTCGTCGAGGCCGAGCTCATGGACCTGAACGGCGATACCTGGACCGCGGGCGTGGAGGAGCTCGGGTACGCGTACCGGACGAGCGCCCTCCAGGGAACGCCGATCGTCTGCGTCCGCGCGCGGTTTCGGGGGACCGCCGGCGACCGCGCGAAGGCGGTGCAGCGCATCAAGGAGATGGCCAACGAGCGGATGCAGAAACAGCCGCTCGCCCAGCCGAATACCGGATCGATCTTCCGCAACCCTCCCGGGGATCATGCCGGCCGGCTCATCGAGGCCGCCGGCCTGAAGGGGCGGACGATCGGCGGCGCGATGGTGAGCCCCAAGCACGCGAACTTCATCGTGAACGTCGGCGACGCGGCGGCCAGCGACGTACGCGCGCTGATGACGGTGTGTCAGGACGAGGTGCAGAAGCAGTTCGGCGTGACCCTCGTCCCCGAGGTCGAGCTCGTGGGCGAGTGGTGAGCGGAACGAAACGCATTCGGGTCGGCGTCCTGACTGGCGGCGCGTCCGCCGAGCGCGATATCTCGCTCGCCGCGGGCGCGCAGATCGCGGCGAGCCTGCCGGAGGATCGCTACGAGGTCGTGCTCCTCGATCCGCTCGCGTTCATGGCGCGAAACGCCTCCCTCTCCGAGGAGCAGCGTGAACGCGCCCGGCGCCTCGCCTCCGGCGGCGGCGTGCTCGAGCCATCGCACCAGCTTCCGCGCGGCCTGGAGTCGCAGATCGAGAGCGCATCGCGCGCGCTCGTCCCCGCGACGCGGGTGATCGCGAACGACGGGGCGCCCATCGATGTCGTGCTCATCGCGCTCTTCGGCACCTGGGGCGAGGACGGCCGGATCCAGGGCCTCCTCGACACCCTCGGGGTCCCGTACACCGGATCGGGCGTCCTCGCCTCGGCCCTGGCCATGGACAAGGTGATGGCGAAGCGGGTGCTCGCGGCCGCCGGGCTCGACGTGCCGCGCGGCGCGGTCGTCCGCGGAACGGCGGCCGCCGATCTCGAGGCCGCGCGGGCGGTCGGGCTCCCCGCGTTCGTGAAGCCGGTGGCGAACGGCTCCAGCGTGGGCGCCTCGATCGTCGAGCGCGCCGTGGACCTCGAGCCGGCGATCGCCAACGCCTTTCGCTACGAGCCGCCCGGTCCGGAGGCCCGGGTGCTCGTCGAGGAACGGATCAGCGGGCGGGAGCTGACGGTCGCGGTCATCGGGACCGACGAGCTGCAAGCGCTGCCGGTGATCGAGATCAAGACGAAGCGCGCCTTCTTCGACTACAGCGCCAAGTACGACGCCGGCGAGAGCGAGGAGATCTGTCCAGCCGATCTGCCCGCGGACGTCGCGCAGCGCGCGCAGGACATCGCCATTCGCGCGCACGAGGCGCTCGGCTGTCGCGGAATGTCGCGCACGGATCTTCTGTGGTCGGGTGACCGAATGGTCGCGCTCGAGGTGAACACGATTCCCGGCATGACGCAGAACAGCCTGCTTCCCAAGGCGGCGCGCGCCGCCGGGATCGACTTCGGCGACCTGCTCGCCCGTTTCGTCGATTGGGCCCTCGAGGACGCGCGACGACGCAGACGCTGAGCGCTCGAGCCCGCGCGCGGTCGCGGCGGACCGTGCGTGCGCCGCGCATCGCGGATCCCGCGCGGGCGATCGCGACGCTCGTGGCGGCGGTCTGCGTGGCGGTCCTCCTCGGATGCGCGAGCGGCCCGTTCTTCACCGTCACCCGGCTGGCGGTCTCGGGAACCCACCACGCGACCGTCGACGCCGTCGTCGCCGCGACCGCACTCTCGGGCGAGCGAACTTTCCTCGCGAGCGCCGCGCGGGCTCGCGACCGGCTGCTGCGCCTCCCCGCCGTCCGTGACGCGCGGGTCGCGATCACCCTTCCCGACCGGGCCGAGATCCAGGTCATCGAGCGGGTCGCGATCGGTCGCTGGGTCGCGGGGGGCCTCGAATGGTTCGTCGACGCGGAGGGCGTGCTCTTCCCCTCGATCGACGGCCGCGGCGCGCCGGACCTCCGCGTCAGCGACGAACGCGGCGGCCGCCAGCCGGGAGAACGGCTCGATCCCGCCCTCGTCGACGCCGCGATGAAGCTCGCTCGTCTGCGGACGGACGATCTGCGCGCGGACGCGACCTCGCCGCGTGTCGTGCTGACCGCGGGCGGTGGCGGTCTCGTGGTGCGAACGGGAGCGGGCTGGGAGATCCGCTTCGGCGGCGCGGAACGCATCGACGAGAAGATCGCTGACGCGAAGAGATTCCTGCGGGAAAACGCCGGCCGAAAGCTAGACTACCTCGACGTGCGCACTCCGGATTCGATCGTCGTCAGCCCACGCTAAGTGCTTCTCCCGCTCCTCGGCCTCGTCGCCGGGGTGCTTCTGGGGCTGGCGCTCCGTTTCAATCTCCCGATCGAGTGGGCCCGCTACACGGCCGTGGGCATCCTCGCCGCGCTCGATTCGCTCCTCGGCGCGGCGCGCGCGGAGCTCGAGGGCCACTTCGACGCGCGAATCTTCCTCTCGGGCTTTTACACGAACGCGCTCCTGGCGGCGGCGCTGACGTTCCTCGGCGATCGCCTGGGCATCGACCTGTATCTCGTCGCGCTCTTTGCCTTCGGATGGCGCATCTTCCAGAATGTCGCGGTCATCCGTCGCCACTTTCTCTAGTGGAACGCTCTGGGGGATGGGGAGAGAAAGTGTGAGAGGCGGCGCCCGTGTCTGAGCAACCGGTCCTCGTCGCCATCGACATCGGGACCACGAAGGTCTGCGTGCTCATCGGCGAGATGAGCCAGCGCGGCGTCGACGTCATCGGAATCGGCCAGGCGCCCTCCGACGGGCTCCGCAAGGGTGTGGTCATCGACATCGACCGCACGGTCCAATCGGTCATGAGCGCGGTCGACGCCGCCGAGCGGCTCTCGGGGCTCAAGGTCCGGTCGGCGTTCGTGGGGATCTCGGGGAGCCACATCCTGTCGCAGAACTCCCGCGGCATGGTGGCGGTGTCCGGCTCCCGCCACGACGTCGACCGGGACGATACGGTCCGCGCGATCGAGGCCGCACGCGCCATCTCGATTCCCAACACGCGCGAGATCCTGCACGTCATCCCGCGGGGCTACGTCGTCGACGGACAGGAGGGCGTCCGCGACCCGATCGGCATGAGCGCGGTCCGGCTCGAGGTCGAGACGCACATCGTTACCGCGTCCAGCACGAGCGTGCAGAACCTCACGAAGTGCGTTCAACGCGCCGGCGTCGAGATCGACGAGCTCGTGCTCGCGCCGCTCGCGACCTCCGAGGCGACGCTGAACGAGGAGGACCGCGAGCTCGGCGTGGTCCTGGCCGACATCGGTGGCGACACGACCGACGTCGCCATCTTCCAGGACGGCTCGATCTCCCACTGCGCGACGATCCCGATGGGCGGGCGGAGCGTCACCGCGGACCTCGGCATCGTCCTCCGGGTCACCCCGGACGTCGCCGAGAGCGTGAAGTTCAAGTACGGCAACGCCGTCCGAGTCGACGTGGACCCCGACGAGGTCCTTCAGGTGACCTCGATCGGCGAGGACACCTCCCACGGGGTGACGAGGCGCCATATCGCGGAGATCGTGGAATCGCGGGTCGGCGAGATATTCGGTTTCGTGGCGAAGGAGATCGAGGCCGCCGGGGCGACGAACCGCCTGCAGGCCGGACTCGTCTTGACCGGTGGGGGGTCGCTGCTCACCG
>VBFI01000052.1 GCA_005889275.1 Chloroflexota bacterium
GGCTGAGCCATCGGGCGGGGAGCCGACGATCCGAGAGCCGGGAGGCCGTCGTGCTCGCGGGGCCCCTGGTAACGCGAGACGCTCGCGCATGGAGGTCACTTAACCCCGCTGCGCCGCCGACCTCCCGTCTCTTGTCTCGAGCAGCTCTTCAAGGGATGCCCTGATGCTTCAGGGCTGAGCGATCGGGCCTGGGCCGACGATCCGAGAGCGGATCCGAGTGGGAGACGAGAGGTGGGAGGTCGGCGGCGCAGCGGGGTGCGGAACATCCATGCGCTCGCGTCTCGCGTTAGCCGGGGCCCCGCGAGCACGACGGCCTCCCGGCTCTCGTCTCGGTCACGATCGTCGTGATCACGAGCTTGGCACGGCTCTCCCATCGGCCTGAGGTCTGAGTCACAGATTGTGCTCGCCAAACGTTGAGCCTGCGGGATATAGTCACGACGCGAACTGAATAGCCATGAGCGCACCGCTAGGGGAGGGGCAGCGGCATGGACATCATGGAGGCTTGACCCATGCCCCTCCGAAGCGACATAGAGAACTTCGCGCTCATTAAGGTCGTCGGCGTCGGCGGCGGTGGATCCAACGCGGTAAACCGGATGATCCGCGCCGAGCTCCTCGGTGTGGAGTTCATCGCGGTCAACACCGATGCCCAGGCCCTGCTCCTCTCGGACGCGCCGCACAAGATCCGCATCGGCGACAAGGTGACGAAGGGCCTCGGCTCGGGAGCCGACCCGACGGTCGGCCGAAAGTCCGCCGAGGACGACAGCGAGAAGCTCTACGAGGCCCTGAAGGAAGCGGACATGGTGTTCGTGACCGCCGGCATGGGCGGCGGGACCGGCACCGGAGCCGCCCCGATCATCGCCGAGATCGCCAAGGACGTCGGCGCCCTCACCGTCGCCGTCGTCACGAAGCCGTTCAGCTTCGAGGGCGCCAAGCGGAGGCTCCTCGCCGAGCAGGGCATCGCCGAGCTCGTCGACAAGGTCGACACGCTCATCACCATCCCCAACGATCGGCTGCTCCAGGTGGTCGAGAAGCGGACGAGCATGGTGGACGCGTTCCGGATCGTCGATGACGTGCTCCGGCAAGGCGTCCAGGGCATCAGCGACCTCATCACCGTCCCGGGGCTCATCAATCTCGACTTCGCGGACGTGAAAACGATCATGACGAACGCCGGCTCGGCGCTCATGGGGATCGGGCACGGTTCAGGCGAGACCCGCGCCGCGGAAGCCGCGCGCCAGGCCATCATGTCGCCGCTCCTCGAGCAGTCGATCGACGGCGCGCGCGGTGTCCTCTTCACGATCACCGGCGGTCCGGATCTCACGCTCTTCGAGGTGAACGAGGCCGCGGAGATCATCCACGCGGCGGCGGACCCTGAGGCGAACATCATCTTCGGTGCGGTGATCGACGAACGGATGGGCGGTGAGGTGAAGATCTCCGTTATCGCCACCGCGTTCGAGCAGGCTCGGGCGATTCGCAAGCTGGAAGGACCGATGTACAAGCGCCAGGCGCCCTCGGTCGAGCAGCGCTCGGCACCGGCGACGGCGGTCGCGACGGCGCCGGCTGCTTCAGCACCGCACAAGGTCGATGAGCCGAAGAAGTTCGAGGCGGACGATCTCGAAGTCCCAAGCTTCCTGAGACGCCGTTGAACTGAGCGGCGGGACGTCCGCCGCTCACCGTAGTTGGCACGTCGGGTGCATCCCCGCTCGGGGAATTGACTCAGTTTTCGGAGCGGGAGGTGCTCATTTGATGCGAGAGAGCGCCACCGCCGTCGGCGCGAACCGCTGGGCGGCGTGGCCGGTGTTCTGGACTCCTGTGCTCGTCGGCGCGCTTGCCGCCATCGTCGCGGTCGCACTCTTTGGGGTCATCGGGACCGCGATCGGCGCGTCCAAGGCAGGCGCTGCGGGCCGGATCACGACGTTCAGCGGGATCGGTCTCGGAGCTCTCGCGTACGCGGTCTTCGCGTCGTTCCTCGCATTCGTCATCGGCGGATGGATCACCGCGCGGGTCGGTGGGATCACGTGGGCCGAGCCCGCGATGCTGCACGGAGCGATCGCTTTCCTCGTCGCGACCGTCGGGCTTCTCGCGATGGCGAGCTTCGGCGGGGCCGTCTACAGCGGGTGGTACGCCGCGCTCGCGCCTTCTCCGGCCGTCCCCGCGGCGCCTGGCCAGCCGGTCGACCCGAATGCCGCCAAAGCCGCAGCGGCGGGAGCGACCGCCGCCGCAGCCGCGGTCCTTCTCGGACTCGCGGGGAGCGTCGTCGGTGGCTGGATGGGCTCAGGCGAGCCGATGAACCTCACTCACTACAAGACCCGCGGCACGACGGTCGGCTCGCGACCGGTCACGAGCGATCGCACGACCCGTATCTAAAGGAGGAGGCTCGAGATGATCCTGATCCTGCTCTGGCTGCTCGGCGCGCCGCTGGCGCTGATCATCCTTCTCTTCTTGCTCGGCATAGGCCGCTAGAGCCGCCTTTCACCGCGAAGCCCCTGGCGTGGCCCTCCGTCGGCCTGCCGGGGGCTTTGTGTTGTGAGGACCTCGGCAGGAAACCACTAGATTTGGTGGTCCGCCATCCCATATCTTGTGTGCCATGCGCTGCCCGGCGTGCGCGAACCCCGATACCCGCGTCATCGACTCGCGCGAGGCGGAGGACGGCGCGTCCATTCGCCGGCGGCGGGTCTGCGACCGGTGCGAGGAACGGTTCACGACCTTCGAGCGAAGCGAGTCCGCGCGCATCCAGGTCCTGAAGCGGGACGGCTCCCGCCAGGAGTTCGACCGCCGCAAGCTCGCGAGCGCGATCGAGAAGGCGGGCTCGAAGTCCCTGCACTCCGACGAGATCGACCGGCTCATCGAAGACCTCGAGACGACGGTGCGGCAGAGCGGACTCTCCGAGATCCCGTCGCAACGGATCGGCGAGATGGTCCTCGAGCGCCTCGCGGAGCGCGATCCACTGAGTTACCTCCGCTTCAAGATCGTCTACTCGCGCATCGAGGACATCGACGCGCTGTATGACGAGCTCGCGGCCCTCGTACGCCGCCGGCAAGAGGCGCGGGATCGCCGCGTCGCCGAGCAGATCGTGCTCCCGATCGCGGAGCCTGTCGGCGCGAGCCCGCGCCGCCGTCGCCGCTAGCAGGCGCGGCTAGGCGCGACGGGTCCTCGGCCCCGCATACTCGGGCGCCAGTGGTCCTCTCCGATCGTGACATCCGCGCGGCGATCGCGGCCGGGCGGATCGGGATCGACCCGTTCGACCCGAAGTGCGTGCAGCCCGCCTCGGTCGACATCCGCCTCGATCATCGTTTCCGCGTCTTCCGATCGAGCCGGCATGCGTTCATCGATCTCGCGCGCCCGCTCGACGACATCACCGAGCTCGTGCAGGTCCCTCCGATGACCCCGTTCATCCTTCACCCGAACGAGTTCGTCCTCGGCTCGACGCGCGAGCGGATCCGGCTTCCCGACGATATGGTGTCGCGGGTCGAGGGCAAGAGCTCGCTCGGCAGGCTTGGACTGCTCATACACAGCACGGCGGGATTCATCGACCCAGCATGGGACGGCCATATCACCCTCGAGCTCTCGAACGTGAACACCATCCCGATCACGCTCTACGCCGGGATGCGCATCGGCCAGCTCTCGTTCTTTCCGCTGTCGACGCCCGCCGAGCATCCCTACGGTTCACCCGAGCTCGGCTCGTCCTATCAGGGACAGACCGGCCCGACGCCGTCGCGCTACCGCCTGGACCTGCCGTAGCCAATGTGTACGACCTGCCTGCTCATCGTGTTCGTCGAGGCGTTCATCAACGTCCTTGGCGCGGCGCTCACGATCGCGATCTTCGCCCGGGTGGTGCTCTCGTGGATCCCCGGCCTGCGGCTCCCGTTCGGCCTCGGGGAGTTCGTGTGGAACGTGAGCGAGCCGATCCTCGGGCCGATCCGCCGGGCGCTCCCGCTCATGGCGGGCATCGACTTCTCGCCGTTTGTGGCCCTCTTCGTCATCCAGGTCGCCGAATCGGTCCTCCTGCGTCTCCTGCCGCCGCCGGTGTAGGGAGTGCCCGGCCGCGTCAGCCTCGCCGTGCGCGTCATCCCGCGCGCGGACGCGGACCGCATCGGTGGCGAGCGCGCCGGCAGGCTCGTGGTCCGGGTTTCGGCCGCGCCCGAGGCCGGTGCCGCGAACCGCGCGGTGCGTGCGCTTCTCGCACGGCGTCTTGGCCTCCGGCAGGCCGACGTCCGCATCGAGGCCGGCGAGACCGCGCGTGACAAGGTCCTGAGCCTCCCGGGCTCGGCCGCCGCGGCCCTCGCCGCGCTGATGAAATAGGACCGGTCCCGACGGCGTATTGAGGGAGATGACGGCAAGTGTCGCGCTGTCCTTCGCGCGGGCCGTCGTGACCGCCCCGCGGACGACGTTCACCGACGCCGTGCGGGATTACCAGGACGAGGTGTACGGCGTCGCGCTCCGCATCACCGGCGACCGCGAAAGCGCGCTCGACGTCACGAGCACGACCTTTCTCAAGGCCTACCGCGCGTTCGCCCGTTACGACCAGACGCGGCCGATCCGCTTCTGGCTCCTGCGGATCGCGACCAACGAAGCCATCAGTCATGCGCGCCGCGCCGGCCGGGAACTCCGTCGCCGTACTGCGGTGGAGTCGGCGGACGAGGTCGCCGATGCGACGGCCGCGCCCGAGGCCGCGTCACTCGCGCGTGAGGAGCGCGACCTGATCCGCGCCGCGGTCGCGCAGCTCCCCGAACTCTATCGCAGCGTCATCGTCCTTCGGTACTTCAACGAGCTGTCGATCGACGAAATCGCCGCGGTGACCGAACGCCCGGCCTCGACCGTCGGCGTGCAGCTGCTCCGCGGCCGCACGCTGCTGCGCCGCGCCCTGGAGGGAAGCGCGTGAGCGAGGAGCGTCGTGCCGACCTCTTCGACGAGGGGCGTCTCCGTCGCGCGCTCCGCCTCGAGCCGAGCGAGATCCCAGCGCGCCTCGACCCGAACGCGTTCGCTCTGCTCGCGCGTCCGCGGTTCGCCGCCGCGACGCTCGCTTCGGCGAGCCTCGCCGGTCTCGCCGGCGCCCTCCTCGTCGCCGCGGCGTTCGTGGGCATCGGCGCGATCGCGCCGGCGCTCGTCTCCGAGATCCTCGCGTCGGCGATCGCGTTCCTCGCGTCCGCCGCGGTGCCGATCGACGGAACGCTCCGAATCGCCGAGGACCCGACCGTGCCGGTCGCCGTCCTCGTGTGTCTGGGGCTCGCGATCGCGTACGAGCAGGGCCAGAGAAGGGAGCGCGCACATGTCATCGGCTCGTCTTGAACGAAGCACCACCAACCGGGTCATCTCGGGGGTCTGCGGCGGGATCGCCGACTACCTCGCGATCGACTCGACGCTTATCCGCGTCTTCTTCGTCCTCGCCGGCATCTTTACCGGTGGCCTGTTCGTGATCGCGTACGTCGCGTTGATGTTCGTGATGCCCCTTCCCGGCCGCCCGGTGACCGGGATCGCCGCGTCCGCCGGATCGACGGCTTCCGAGGTCGCCGATTCGCTCCGCCGCGCGGCCGACGACATCACCCAGAGCTTCCGCCGTGAGCCGAACACCGCGACCGGGGCGGTCCCGGGCGAGCCCGCGGCCGCCGAGCCGAGCGTCGTCGACCACGAAGGGCGCGCGAAGGAGACCGACCGGCGCCGTGCGGCGTTCGGCTATCTGCTCATCCTGGTGGGCGTCGTCTTCCTGCTCGGGAACACCGGGATCTTCCGCGCCATCCAGTGGCAGCTCGTGTGGCCGCTCGTCCTCGTGGGGATCGGCATCCTGCTCCTCGTGCAGCGGGTGCGGCAGTGACGGCGCGTCGCGGCGTCTTCTGGCCGCTGCTGCTCATCGCGATCGGCCTCATCTTCCTTCTGTCGAACTACGGTCTGATCGCGGGCGTCTCGTGGCTCGCGGTCCTGAACCTCTGGCCGCTCCTGCTCGTCCTCATCGGCCTCGACATCGCGTTCGCCCGGCGCTGGCCCCTTCCGACGCTCATCGCCGAGGTCCTCGTGATCGCGGCGGGCCTCGCGCTCGTCGCGTCCGGACCACGGTTCGGCGGCGGCATCGTCTTCGGTGACGGGGGCGGCGCGGCGGACGTCTCGGTGCCGCGCGGCGCCGCGACCACGGCCTCGGTCATGATCAACGGCGGGGCCGGCCGGTACCACGTGAGTGGGGGAGCCGCGGCACTCGTCGAGGCACACAGCGCGAACGCCGACCTGCGTCTTCGGCTGAGCGATCGCCAGGATCGTGTCGACGTGCGTCTCGAGCAGGTCGGACCGCAGTCGGTCGGATTCCTCCGGCCGACGAACCCGGCGGACGTCGAGGTCCGGATCGCGAGCGACGTGCCGGCGTCGTTCGAGATGAACGCGGGCGCGGGAGAATTCGACGTCGACCTCTCGGACGTGCGCGTGACCGACGCTCGCCTGAACACCGGCGCGTCCTCGGCGCGCATCGTCCTGCCAAAACCGACCGGCGACGTTGGGGTCCGCCTGAACGCGGGCGCCTCGAGCATCGTCGTCACGGTCCCTCCGGACGTCGAGGCGCGGATCTCGACGAGCGGTGGGTTCCTGACTCTGCGCAGCGACAACGGCCGGCTCGGCGAGAGCGGCGGATCGGGCGGATGCGTGGCCTGCGGCAGCTCGGTTCAGACGAGCGGTTACGGCGGGGCGAAGGATCGGGTAACCGTCACGATCACCGCCGGCGCGAGCTCGATCGTGGTGCGCTAGCACTCGCACCTCATCGACACGTCGAGCCCTTGCTCGTTCGGCATACTGCGGCGGTGCACGAGCCCGGCTCGATCTCGAGCCTCAGTCCGGTGGGTGCGCGTTCTGCGACGACCCCGCCGGCTGAAGTCGACGCACTGCGATCGCTGAACGCCGAGTACGTCCGGCAGCACCCCGAAGAGGTGGCGCGTTTCCTCGACGGCCGGTCGCCGCACGAGACCACGACGCTCCTCCTGCACGCGCCGCCCGCCGCGGCGGCACAGCTCGTCGAACGGCTGAACCCCCGCGTCGGCGCCGAGGTGCTGCTCCTGCTGCCGCGCGAGGTCTCGCGTGCCGTGCTCAGCGAGATGAACCCGGCCCGCGCGGCGCCGGTCATAGTCAGCATGCCGCCCCAGGAGCGCGAAGAGCATCTGGGCGCGCTCGACTCGCGTATCGCGACGGCGATCCGTGAGGTCCTGAGCTATCCCGCGGATTCCGCGGGGGCATTGATGGATCCGCGGATCACCGCCTTCGCGCCCGAGACGACCGTCGAAGGGGCGCTTCAGAAGATGCGGACCTTCAAGGAGAAGGAGCTCGGCGCGATCTACCTCACGGATGCCCACGGACGCCTTGCCGGAACCGTCCCACTCGGTGAGATCGCGACGGCGCTCCCGCATATCCCGCTGAGCGAGCTGGTCCGCGGCAACGCCGCCGCCGTGTACGTGAACGCATCACGCCACGAGGTCGTCGAGTACTTCAACGAGCAGCGCGTCGCGACGCTCCCGGTGGTCGACGCGGAGCATCGTCTCGTCGGGGTCATCCGCTACCGCGCGCTCGTCAGCGCGGCGGAGGCCGAGGCGAGCATGACGCTCCAGACGATGGTCGGCGTCAGCAAAGACGAGCGCGCCCTCTCGAAGGTCGCCTTCGCGATCCACCAGCGCCTGCCCTGGCTCGAGATCAATCTCGCGACGGTGTTCCTCGCGGCCCTCGTCGTCGGTCTCTTCGAGAACACCATCTCGCGCTACACCGCGCTCGCGGTGCTCCTGCCCGTCGTCTCTGGACAGACCGGCAACGCCGGCATGCAAGCCCTGGCCGTGACCATGCGCGGCCTCGCACTCCGCGAGGTTCGGCCGGCGCAGTGGCCCAGGCTCATCGTGAAGGAGCTTGGCGTCGGCCTCCTGAACGGTTTCGCCATCGCGCTCACCACGATGCTCGGCGTGACCATCTGGAGCCACTCGTTCGGGCTCACCCTGGTCATCGGCCTGGCGATGCTCTTTTCGATGATGATCGCGGGTGTGGCGGGTGCGGGTGTGCCGCTCGTGCTCAAGGCGCTCGGCCAGGACCCCGCGCAGTCCTCGTCCATCGTGCTCACGACGGTGACCGACGTCGTCGGGTTCTCCACCTTCCTCGGTCTCGCCACGATCTTCGCCGCGGCCCTGTGACCTTCGCGCGAGCGCCGCTCGTCGCGACGATCGCGCTGGTCCTCGCTCTCGCACAGCCGACGGCCGCGACCGCCGACGAGGGCTGGACCATCGAGCGGTTCGCGGCGGACATCACCATCCGGCCGGACGCGTCGCTCCATGTGGTGGAGACGATCGACGTGAACTTCGGCGGCCTGGAACGCCACGGGATCTTCCGCACCATCCCGGTGCGGTACAAGGTCGACGACACGCACGTACGCGTCTACCGGCTGAGCGTCACGAGCGTCACGGACGCGACGGACCGAGCGGTCCCGTACGCGGCGACCGACCAGGGCGGCTACCGTGTCGTGAAGATCGGAGACGCGAACCGCCTCGTGAGCGGCCGCCAGACCTATCGCGTCACGTACGACCTCGCTGGCGCGCTGAACACGTTCTCCGACCGCGACGAGCTCTTCTGGAACGTGAACGGCCCGGATTGGCCGGTGCCGACGAGCGCGGTCACGGCGAGCGTGCACGCGAGCCAGCTCGGCCAGATCATCTGCTATGAGGGCGCCGCGGGATCTCGCGAGCCCTGCCGGTCGACGCCGTCTTCGACGTCTGCCCAATTCGCGACGGCGCGCCCGCTCGATCCCGGCGAGCAGCTCACCGTCGTCGCGGCCCTTCCGAAGGGCACAGTCGCCGAGCCCGCCCCGATCATCGAGCGGGACAGCGACAACCCGCTGACCTATTTCGAGCCGCAGCCCGCCTTCCTCGCGCTCGCGGTGCTCGTCCTCGTGGGCGGTCTCGCGTTCCTCTTCTGGCGCTGGTACGCCGCGGGCCGCGACCTCCGGGAGCGCGAAACGATCGTGCCGGAGTACGAGCCACCGGATTCGCTGCGGCCGGCCCAGCTCGGTCTCCTCCTCGACGAGAGCGCCGACACGAAGGACGTGACCGCGACGATCGTCGACCTCGCGGTCCGCGGTTATCTGGTCATCGGCGAGATCCCGCAGCATGCCGTCTTCGCGACACGGGACTGGACGCTCACGAAGACCGCGAAGGTCGCGACCGACCTTCTTCCGTACGAGCGCATCGTGTACGACGGCCTCTTCGACGATCGCGAGTCGGTGAAGCTCTCGGAGCTGAAGCGGCACTTCGCGGAGACGCTGCAGAAGGCCGAGGGCGCCCTCTACCAGGACTCGGTCGCGCGCGGTTGGTTCGCGCGACGCCCCGACCGCACGCGCCTCGGCTATCTCGGCCTCGGGCTTCTCGGGATCGTCGCGGGTCTGGCGCTCGCCTTCGTTCTTGGCCGCGGTGTCGGCGCGGGTCTTGTCGGCCTGGCGGTCGTCCTCGTCGGAATCGTCGCTGTGCCGGTCGCGCGGATCATGCCCGCGAAGACGGCCGTCGGCGCCGAGCTCCTTCGCCGCACGCTGGGCTTTCGCAGGTACATGGACGTCGCCGAGAAGGATCGCGCCCGTTTCGCCGAGCGCGAGAACATCTTCTCCACCTACCTGCCGTTCGCGATCGTGTTCGGCTGCGTGGACCGCTGGGCGCGCGCCTTCGCGGGGATCGACACCGCGGCGCAGACCGCGGCATGGTATTCGGGGACCTCCGCGTTCAACGCGGCGCAGCTCTCGTCGTCACTGCAGGGCTTCTCGTCGGACCTCGGCTCGGCGATCGCGGCGACGGCGGGCTCGAGCGGTGGGAGCGGCTTCTCGGGCGGCGCCGGGGGCGGCGGCGGTGGCGGCGGCGGGGGAAGCTGGTGAGCGGCGGCCGCTATCCTTGTCGGGTCGCGCGGGCTGTTGGCTCAGCCGGTTAGAGCGCTGCGTTCACATCGCAGAGGTCGCTGGTTCGAATCCAGCACAGCCCACCGAGACCGCTTCGCGGAGCTCTCACCCGCGCGTCTTGCTCAGGCCGGACGCTCCACGACGTTCAGGATGAGCCCGCTCGCGACGAGTAGCGCGAGGGCGATGGCAACGACGACGGCGATCCGCCGGAAGTCGCGCAGCACGTATGCGCGCTCCGAGGCGGCGGCGCGCTCCAGGCCCTGCGAGGGCGCTCCGACCGCTCGGGCGGTGCCGCCCCGGGCCCCGTAGCGCACGCGGGACGCGGCGGGACGGGCGGGCTCCTTCTCGTAAGGCGTCGCGACGCGGGGCGCGGACGCACGACGAGAAGCCTCGACCGAGCGGCGCGAGCGCGAGCGAACGCGGTGCTTCTTGGCCACGGGAATAGAGAGGATAGCGGACCTTTTATGCTCCGCCGCGATGCCGCTCGACGAAGGGACGCTTTCGCTCGTGGTCGTCGCGCTCGCGGCCGCGGTCGTCCTCCTCGTCGTGTGGGTCGCCTGGCTGCAACGCTCCGAGGCGGTGCTGCGGCGCCGTCTGCGGCGGCTCATCGGCGACGCCGAGGGGACCGGCTTCGACGAGGTCCTGGATCGGCAGCTGCGCCGCCTCGACGAGGTCGCCGGACGCGTCGACGCGCTCAACAAGCTGCACCACGACCTCGAGAACCTGACCCAGCGGAGCATCCAGAAGGTCGGCGTCGTGCGCTTCAACCCGTTCGCTGACACCGGCGGCGATCAGTCGTTCGCGATCGCGCTGCTCGACGCCGAGGGGAACGGCCTCGTCCTCTCGAGTCTCCACGGCCGGACCGACACACGGATCTTCGCGAAGCAGGTGCAGAGCGGGCGTTCGCGCCACCAGCTCTCCGACGAGGAGCAGGACGCGATCCGGCGCGCGCTCGCACCGGCTGGGGCGTGACCGAGGCGAGCTCGTTCGCGGACGACCGCGCGCTCGCGATCGTGAACCCGATCGCCGGCAAGGGCGCCGGCGAGCGCCTCGCGAAACGGATGGCCGCCGACTTCAGGGCCCAGGGCGTCCGCGTCGACATCGTCCGCACGCCCGCGCCGGACGAGGCCGCGCGGCTCGCCCGCGAGGCCGCGGCCGACGGCTACCGGTTCATCGTCTCGGCGGGCGGGGACGGAACGGCGAACGAGATCGCCAACGGGATCGTGGGAAGCGGCGCGGTCCTCGCGCTCTACCCGATCGGGTCGGGGAACGACTTCGCGCGCGCGCTCGGCTACCCGCGCCGCCCGCGCGACGTTGTCGGCTTCCTCCGGAGCGCCCGCCGCCGCTCCATCGACGTGGGCGAGATGAATGGCCGGATCTTCGTGAACGCCGCGGGCGTCGGCATCGACGGACACGTCGCGGCGCGGGTCACGGCGACGAGCCGGATCGTCGGCGAGACGCTTGGCTACTTCACCGGCGCCCTCGTAGGGATCGCGACGTACCGGCCCCGGCCGATGCGCGTCCTCATCGACGGCGAGCTCATCAGCGGGCGATTCCTGAGCGTCGTCGCGGCGAACGGCACGCACTTCGGTTCGGGGATGCGCATCGCGCCGCAGGCGTCGCTCGACGACGGGCAGCTCGACGTCGTCCTCGCCGGAGACCTCTCCCCGTGGGCATCGATGGTCGCGCTCGGCAAGATCTACTTCGGGACCCACATCGACGGCAAGACGATCATCCTGAAGCGAGCGCGCGCCGTCGAGATCGAGCTCGAGCGGCCGCTCGCGGCGCAGCTCGATGGTGAGGTCACCACGGTGCCGCATCTTTCGATCCGTGTGCGCCCGCGCGCCCTCGAGGTGCTCGCGCGATGAAGCGCGTCGATCCCCGCCGCCAGCTCCCCTCGGTCGACGCGGTGCTGCGCGCCGCGAGGCCGCCCGACGCCGATCGCGAGCGGTTCGCCCGCGCCGCGCGCGACGTCCTCGCGCGGGCGCGCGAGTCGGGCGCCACCGGCGACGCCGCCGCCTTCGCCGCCGAGGCCCGCGCGCTCCTCGACGAACGCGCTCGCCGCACGCTCCGCCGTGTCCTCAACGCGACCGGCGTGATCCTCCAGACGAACCTCGGCCGAGCGCCGCTCTCGGCGCGCGCCCTCGCCGCGATCGCCGAGGCCGCGGGCGCGGTGAGCGTGGAGTTCGACCTTGCCGCCGGGAAGCGCGGCGAGCGGCACGGCCACGCGGCGCGACTGCTCGCCGATCTCGCCGGCGCCGAGGATGCCTGCGTCGTGAACAACAACGCCGCCGCCGTGCTGCTCGCGCTCGCGGCACTCGCGACCCGCAAGGAGGTCATCGTCGCGCGAGGCGAGCTCGTCGAGATCGGCGGTGGCTTCCGCATTCCCGACGTCCTGCGGCGGTCCGGAGCGAAGCTCGTCGAGGTCGGCACGACGAACCGCACGTACGCGCGCGACTACGCCGCGGCTATCACCGAGCGGACTGGCGCGATCCTTCGCGTGCACGCGAGCAACTTCAAGCTGACCGGCTTCGTCGCGCGGGCCGACGGCCGCGACCTCGCCGCCCTCGCGCGCGAGCACAACGTCGCGTACATCAACGATCTCGGCAGCGGCACGTTCCTCGACACCGCGAAGTACGGTCTTCCGCCGGAGGAGACGGTCGCCGGCGCGGTTGGGGAAGGCGCCGACGTCGTCACCTTCAGCGGCGACAAGCTGCTCGGCGGGCCCCAGGCCGGGCTCTGCGTCGGCCGCGCGTCGCCGATCGCGGCGATCCGCGCGCATCCGCTCATGCGTGCGCTCCGCCCGGACAAGCTGACCCTGGCCGGGCTCATCGCCACGCTCGAGGTCTACCGGGACGGGACCGCGGAGACCGAGCTCCCGGTCTGGCGGATGATCGCCGCCGCGCCGCGCGCGCTTGCCGATCGCGCGCGTGCGGTCGCGGATCGCCTTTCCGCCGCGGGGGTGCGGGCGGAGGTGATCGAGACGCGCTCGGCCGTCGGCGGCGGCTCGCTCCCCGACGAGACCCAGCCCTCGTTCGCGGTCGCGCTGTCGGGGCCGCACGTCACGCGTCTGGCGGCCGCGCTTCGCCGCGCCGATCCGCCGGTGATCGCGCGGATCGTCGACGAGCGGGTCGCGCTCGACCTGCGGAGCGTCCTGCCGGAGGATGATGAGCTGCTGGCGCGCGCGGTCGAGACCGCGCTCGAAGAAGGGGGAGCAGATGGATCTTCGGAGCACCCGGACCGACCGAGCCCCGGCGCCGGTCGGTCCGTATAGCCAGGCGATCGTCGCCGGGGACTTTGTGTTCTGCGCGGGGCAGATCGCGCTCGATCCCGCGACCGGGCAGCTCGCGGGAGGCGAGGACGTACGCGCTCAGACCCGTCGCGTGCTCGACAGCCTCGCGGCCGTCCTCGTGGAGTCGGGCTCCGGCCTCGATCGGGTCACGAAGACGACGGTCTTCCTCACCGATCTCGGCGACTTCGCCGCCATGAACGAGGTGTACGGGGAGCGCTTCGGATCCCATCGGCCGGCCCGGTCGACGGTCCCGGTGGCGGCGCTGCCCCGCGGCGCGAAGGTGGAGATCGAGTGCATCGCGGTGCGTCGCTAGCCGGCCACGGCCGGTGACCGAAGCCGGTCCCGTTCGCGTCGTCGCGACCGCGGGCCACGTCGATCATGGGAAGTCGACGCTCATCACCGCGCTCACCGGCATCGACCCCGATCGCCTCCGCGAGGAGCGCGAGCGCGGGATGACGATCGACCTCGGATTCGCGTGGTTCGTTCTCCCGGGCGGCGCGGACGTGGGCATCGTCGATGTCCCGGGACATCAGGACTTCATCCGCAACATGCTCGCGGGGGTCGGCTCGGTGGACGCGGTCCTGCTCGTCGTCGCGCTCGACGAAGGCGTCATGCCGCAGACGCGCGAGCACCTCGCGATCCTGCGAATCCTCGGCGTCGAGCGCGGGGTCGTGGCCCTCACGAAGCGCGACCTCGTTGACGACGAATGGGCCGCGCTGGCTCGCGCGGACGTGGCCGCGACCCTCGCCGACACGCCGTTCGGGGCGGCGCCGCTCGTCGAAGTGTCGGCGACGTCGCGCCGCGGCCTCGACGACCTGAGCCGTGCGCTCTCGGACGTGCTCGCCCTCGCGCCGCCGCGACGCGACATCGGCCGGCCGCGGCTGCCCGTCGACCGCGCGTTCACGCTCGCGGGGTTCGGCACGGTCGTCACCGGGACCCTCGTCGAAGGGACCCTCGCCCTGGGGGACGAGGTCGCGATCTACCCATCCGGCAGGCGCGCGCGGATCCGCGGGGTCCAAACGCACAAGCGCGGTCTCGCCCTCGCCCGTCCGGGGAGCCGCGTCGCGCTGAACCTGACTGGCGTCGACAAGGACGATCTCGCACGGGGCATGGTCGTCGCGCATCCCGGGGCGCTCGCGCCGACCTCGGTCATCGCGGCGCGCGTCTCGCTGCTCCCGGCGGCGTCGGGTCCGCTCGCACACGACGAGGCCGTGAAGGTGCACCTCGGCACCGCCGAGGTGATGGCCCGTGTCTCGCTGCTCGAGGGCACGACTCTCGACCCCGGCGCCACCGGCTGGGCGCAGCTTCGGCTCGCGGAGCCGGTCGCCGCGGCGGTGGGCGACCGCTTCGTCATCCGCCGGCCGTCGCCGCCCGAGACCCTCGGCGGTGGCGCGATCGCGGACATCTCCGGCGAGCGGGTCCGCCGGCGCCGCGATGCGGTCGACGCGCTCGAACGCCGCGCGGCACCGACACCGGAGTCGCGTCTTCTCGCCACGCTCGACCTGCCCCGGGGCGCGGAGGAAGCGGCGACCCGGAGCGGACTCTCCGACACCGAGCGCGACGCCGCGATCGCGGTGCTCCTCAGCGACGGCCGCGCGGTCCGCCTCGGCGACGCGCTCGTCGGTCGCGAGGGCTACGAGGCGCTCGCGACTCGGCTCGAGCGTGGCCTCGCCGCTGCGCACCGCAAGGCGCCGCTCCGTGCGGGCCTCGCCCGCGAGGAGATGCGGAGCGCGCTCGGCCTACCACCGAAGCGGTTCAACGGCCTGGTCGGGGAGCTCGCGCGTGAGGGTCGGGTCGTCGAGCGTGGCACCGCGCTCGCGCTTCCCGGGCACGTCGTCAGCCTGAGCCCGGCCCAGGAGGCGGCCTGGTCGCGCGCGCGCGCGGCGCTCGGCCGTGATCCGCTGCAGCCACCGTCGCCCGCGGTGCTCGAGGCGGACTTCGGCATCGATCGTGAGCTCGTCGCGGCGCTCGCGGAGCGCGGCGATCTCGTGCGGATCGGGACCGAGGCCGTCTTTCTGCCGGAGGCGGTCGCGGACTTCGCCGAAAAGGTGATCGTCGAGATGGCCGCCGTCGGGCGGGTCACCGTCGCGAGGGCGCGCGATCTTGGCGGCTCGAGCCGGAAGCACGTCCTCCCGCTGCTGCAGTTCCTCGATGACCAGGGAGTCACACGGCGCAGCGGCGACGACCGCGTCCTGGTCGTGTCGGCGGAGCAGGCGCGCGAGCGCATCGCTACGCTCACGCGTCGGAAAGAGGTGGCTCGATGAAGTTCCGCGCCGTCCGACCGGACAAGCTCGGCAGCGTCGACGCGATCGTGGTTCCGCTGTTCGCAGACACGCCGCCGCCCTCGTGGCTCCCGCGAGCGACCCGCACGGCGATCGCGCGGATCCAGAAGCAGGAGCATGGAACGACCCGGCTCTACGGCGTGAACACGCTGCACGGCGATCCGCGCATCGTCCTCGTCGGAGCCGGGAAGCCGGGCGAGCTCGACGCCGAACGCGTGCGCAATATCGCGAGCGCGGGGATCCGCGCGCTCTGGCGATCGTCTCTGCGCAAAGTCGCCATCGGCGTTCCGCGCGGCGCGCTCACCAGTGCGCGCGCGGTGCAGGCGAGCGTCGAGGGGGCGATCTACGCGATGTGGCGGCCCGAGGTTCACCGGACGCGCTCGGAAGAGCGGCATCTTCCGGAGATCGACACGGTGACGCTCGTCGCCGAGGACGCGCCGAAGGAGGCGATCGACCGCGGCGTCGCGATCGGTATCTCTCGGTCGCGCAGGGAAGCCACGAGCCGCCGCAGTTCATCGTGATGCGGCACAAGGGGCGGGGCGGGAGCGGCTACGACCTCGGCCTCGTGGGGAAGGGGATCACCTTCGATTCGGGCGGCATCTCGATCAAGCCAGCCGACAACATGCACCACATGAAGGCGGACATGACCGGAGCGGCCTCGGTGATCGCAGCTCTCGCGGCGATCGGAAAGCTCGGCGTGAAGGCGAACGTCATCGCCGTGGCGCCGTGCACCGAGAACCTCCCCGGCGGCGGTGCGACGAAACCCGGCGACGTCTTCACGGCGATGAGCGGGCGCACGGTCGAGGTGATCAACACCGACGCCGAGGGCCGGCTCGTCCTCGTCGACGGGATCAGCTACGCGCAGCGCGAGGGCGCGACACGGGTGGTCGACGTCGCCACGCTCACCGGGGCGATCGCCGTCGCCCTGGGCAACCACTTCACCGGGCTCTTTGGCAAGCCCGCCTCGTTCGTCGAGACCGTCCGCGCCACCGGCGCCGAGGCGGGCGACCGCCTCTGGCCGATGCCCCTCACCGACGAGTACCGCGAAGAGATCAAAGGTGAGGTGGCCGACATCCGCAACAGCGCGGGACGCGAGGGCGGGGCGATCAAGGCCGCCGCGTTCCTCGATTCCGCGGTCGAGGACGGCACGGAGTGGGCGCACCTCGACATCGCGGGGACGTTCTGGTTCGACCGCGACCGATCGCACGCACCCAAGGGGCCGCAGGGTCCGATCGTGCGAACGCTCGTCGCGCTTGCGGAGCGGTACGCGCGGGGCTGACAATAGAACGAATGGTCTATCGGCGCTCACTGGACCCGCCGTCGCCGCGAGGATGAACGAGCAGCTCAGCTTCGCGCTTGGCGAGCCAAAACCCGACATCCTCGGCACGCTCACCCCCGAGCAACGCCTCGCGGTCGAGCACGGAGCCGGACCGCTCCTCGTCGTGGCCGGCGCCGGGACGGGGAAGACGCACGTGCTCACCGCACGGATCGTCCATCTCATCACCTCGCTCGCGGCGAAGCCGCACGAGATCCTCGCGGTGACCTTCACCGAGCGCGCCGCCGCGGAGATGCAGGAGCGCGTCGACATCAACACGCCGATCGGGCTGAACGACGCGGTCATCCGCACCTTCCACGGGTTCGGTGACGAGGTCTTCCGCGAGTTCGCCCTCGAGCTCGGCCGCTCGGGGGAGCTGCGGGTCCTCTCCCCGGCGGAGCAGGTGATCCTCGTGCGCGAGCACCTCTACGGCTGCGCGCAGTGCGAGATCGCCCTGCCTCTCGAGCGGTACCGTCCGGCCGGCGACCCGCTTGCCCACGTGCGCGCGCTGCTCGATCTCTTTGGCCGCGCGCGCGACGAGGACGTCTCGCCCGAGGCGTACCTGGGATACGCGCGCGCGCTGCGCGAGGCCGTGGGGGAGTCCCTCGACGCCGACGTGAAGGCGGACGAGGCCGCGATGCACGAGGAGCTTGCGGCGACCTACGACGCATACACCAGAATCAAGGAGCGTCACGGCGTCGTCGATTTCGGCGACCAGATCGCGCTCACCTTACGGCTCCTCCGCGATCACCCCGCGGCGTCGGCCAGGCTCCGCGCGCGCTTCCGCTACGTCCTCGTCGACGAATTCCAGGACACCAACGACGCGCAGTTCGAGCTGCTCCACCTTCTGGGCGAGCCGCACCACAACATCACCGTGGTCGGCGACGACGACCAGTCGATCTTCGCCTGGCGCGGCGGGACGCTCCGGAACTTCGCCAGATTCCGCGAGGCGTATCCCGACCACACGACCGTCGCGCTCATCGAGAACCGGCGCTCGCCGCAGGACCTCCTGGATGCGGCGTACCGGCTCATCACCAAGAATCCCGAACGGCTCGAGACGACGCTTGCCATCGACAAGCACCTCCGCGGCCGGCCGCCCGGCGAGGCCAGCGCGATCGATCACATCCAGAAGGTCAGCGGCGCCGACGAGGCCGACGCGGTGGCCGAGCTCATCGCGAGTGAGGCGGTCCGCCGCCAGCGCCGCTATGGCGAGTTCGCGATCCTCGTGCGAAACAACTCGGACGCGACGCCCTTCCTCCACGCCCTTGCGCAAAGACAGATCCCGACGCACTTCTCCGGGGGCGGACAGCTCTACGAGCGCCCCGAGATCCGTCTGCTCATCTCCTTTCTGTCGGCGGTCGCGCTGCCCTCCGACTCGCGCCACGTCTACCACCTCGCGGTCAGCTCGCTCTACGCGTTTCCCGCCGATGAGCTGGCGCGCGCGATGGAGCGAAGCGGACGGCGGCAGAAACCCCTCCGCGAGGTGTTCGCCGAGATCGCGAGCGGCGCGATCCCCTCCGGCCCCGAGGCGACGGCCTCGGCCGCGGCGCTGTGCGGCGATCTCGACGATTACGCCGCGCGCGCCACCGAGCTCACCACCGCCGCGCTGCTCTACGAGTTCCTCGATCGCTCCAAGCTGCTCGCGCGGTACCTGGACCCAGACTCGGCGCTGGTCGAGGAGCAGGGCCGCAACGTCGCGAAATTCCTGCGCCTCGTTCACAACGCCGGCCGCGCCCTTTCGACCGATCACGCCTCCTTTTTTGTCCCGCACCTGGAGCTCCTTCGCGAGGCGGGGGACGATCCGGTCGCCGCGGACTTCGAAGCGTCGCGCGAGCAGGTGAACGTCCTCAGCATCCACAAGGCGAAGGGCCTCGAGTTCGCGGTCGTCTTCTTGGTGCACGCGACCGACGAGCGCCTTCCCGGGCAGGCGCGGCTCGACGCGTTCCGGCTCCCCGATGGGCTCTCGCGGATCCCGCCGCCGGACCGCGAACGGCACATCGCCGAGGAGCGGCGGCTCGCCTACGTCGCGATGACCCGCGCGAAGGATCTGTTCGCTTTTACCAGCGCGATCGACTACGGCTTCCAGCGGCCGAGCCGGCCGAGCCGCTTCATCGGCGAGGCGCTCGGTCGCGAGCCTTCACGGCTCTCCGCGCGTCTTGCGGTCGTCGAGGAGCTGCAGCGTTTTCAGCGCCCGCCGGCCGAGGCCGACGCGCCGCTTCCCGCCCTCGGCGTCGATGACGTGCTCACGGTGTCGTACGAGGCCATCGACGACTACCAGCGCTGCGCCCTCCTGTATCGCTTCAAGCACGTCCTCCGGATCCCGGTGCTGCCGACGCCGCAGATGACCTACGGCCTCGCGCTCCACGAGGCCGTGCGCGACTATCTGCGACGCAAGCGCGATGGCGAGACGCCGTCGCTCGCCGAGCTGCAGGCGGTCTTCCGCGCGGCGTGGCTCGCCGAGGGATTCATCAGCCCGGCTCACGAAAGCGAGCGCTTCCAGGCAGGACTTGATTCGCTCCGTCGCTTTCACGAGCAGGAGCGTGCGGAGATCGCGCCCGATCTCGTCGAGCAGCGCTTCAGCTTCATGCTCGGCAACGACCGCGTGGTGGGACGCTGGGACCGCGTCGATCGCACCGCCGACGGCCCGGTCATCGTCGACTACAAGGCGGGGGCCGATGAGGAGGGGAGCGGCCGCGCGCAGCGCGCGGCGAACGAGAGCCTCCAGCTTCGCCTCTACGCCCTCGCCCACGAGCGTGTGTACCGCGAGCGCCCGGTCCGCGCGGTCTTGCACTACCTCGAGAGCGGTGAGCGGGGCACGGTCACGCCGAACGACGACAGCCTCGGCGCGGTCCGCGCGCTCGTGACCGCGACCGCCGCGAGGATCCGCGCACGGGAGTTCGCCGCGAATCCCAAGGGGCTGCGGACATGTCAGCAGTGCCCCTATCACCAGATCTGTCCGAGTTCCCTGACCGCGCGAGCCGCCGGCGCGGCGGCGGTGCCCACGCCGGCCTAGCGTCTCTGCGCAGAGACGCCGCCGGAGAAAAGAAAAAGCAGGGAGCGCGAAGCTCCCTGCTTTTCTTTGGTCGCGAGAGCTATGCGGCGACGGTGGTGCGTCGATCAGCGCGGATGAGCTGCGCGAGGCGAAGCGCGCCGCCGAGCGCAACGAGAGCCGCCACGAGCGGCACGGCCACGCCGAGCGGGTCGGTCGCGGGCGCCGAGGCTGGTGTGCCGGCGGACGACCCGACCGGTCCGAGGACGGTGATCGAGCCGAGATCCATCGGCGCGAAGAACGAACCCTGGGTCACCTGCCAGGTGTACGTGCCCGCGGCGGGGAAGTAGACCTTGGCCGTGTAGTGGCCCGCCGTTCCGTCGGGCGTCCCGGGGTACGAGAGCACCTTGCCGGTCCCGTTGCGAATGACGATCTCCGTCGTGTCCGCCTTGTACGGCTCGACGCTGTCCATGCGGATCGTGTAGCCGAGCGTGTAGTTCTGGCCGGCGTGCCACTCGCCCGGCAGGCTGTCGAACTTGGTGACCGCGCCTTCCTTCGCGAGCGCCACGCCGCTCATCGCGACGAGGGCGCCCAGCGCGCCGAGTGCGAGGATCAAGGTGCGCCGCATGCGTGCCTCCAGCGGTGGCTGCATGGCCCTTGCGCCACTCGTCATCCATACAACGGCGTCTGACCTTGGTTCCCGGAGGGCCGGGAGCTCGCTCAGGCCGCCGCCGCGAGCGCGGGCTCGACGGGCCCCGCCCCGCGTGAGCGCACGAGCAGGAAGAGGAGGGCCAGCGCGAGCACGATGTTGATCGCAAGCATCGCGAAGATCCCGCGATAGCCAAAGCGCGGGAGAAAGAGCTCGGCCGCGACGAAGATAGAGAGTGGGATCGCGACGGACTCCGAGGCCGCCTTCAGGCCGGCGAAGACCCCGGTCTCGTCGTGCGGGATGAGCTCGGTGAGGAGCGGCCACGACATCGCCGTGGCGGCGCCGTTGCCGATCCCGGCGAGCACCACGACGCCGACGGTCTGCGGGAGTCCATGGACGATCGTCCCACCGATCGCCCCGAGGACGAGGATCGCCCAGCCCGCCGCGAGGACCGCGCGCGTCCCGAACCGCTCGGCGATCTTTCCTGACGCCACCGCCGAGATCGCCGTCACGAGCAGGGTGAGACCCGCGAGCGCGAACGCGACCTCGGCGCTCTCGCCGATGTCTTCGATGATGAAGAGCGTGAGGTAGGGCAGCACGGCGTTGATGCCGAACTGGTAAACGAAGAGCGTCAGCAGGTAGCGCATCGCGGCGCCGTGGCTCACGACGGCGCGAACGTAGCGCCCCCACGAGTAGTGCTCCTTCCGCGCGATGAGGTCCCGCCGCTCCTTGATACCAAATACGGTTGCAGCAAACGAGGCCACCATGACCGCGCCGACGAGGGCGTAGGTCCAGAGCGGCACCTCGCCCGAGGCCGCGGCCCGCGAGACGACGACCAGAAACGCCACCTGCGCAAGGAGCTGGACCGCCGTCGAGACACCCGACAGAAGGCCCCGTTCGTGGACCGGAGCGATATCGGCGAGAAGCGCCGCGTATGGGTCCACGGCGGCGTTGAAGAAGATCGAGAAGAGGAAGATCGCGATCGCGAGGCCGAGCAGCGTGTGGGTGAAGAACCCGGCGATGACGAAGAAGAACGCCGACAGCGGGATGCCGACCGCGATGAAGATGCGCCGCCGACCGAGGTGCGGGGTCCAGATGCGGTCCGAGACCGCTCCGACCGTCGGCTGGATGACGACGCCCTCGATGCTCCTCGTGCTCGAGAGCAGCCCGGTGAGCAGGTCCGGCGCGCCGGCGCCCTTCAGGATCGTCGGCAGCACGAAGTTGTTGAACGCGAAGAAGGCGCCCGCCCCGATCGACCCGGCCGAGTAGAGCGCCGTCGTGCGCTTGTCGAGCGACTCCATCAGCCGGCGTTTGTAGCGCACGGCCGGTCCGGCTGAACGTGGCGCGCCCGACGAATGTCCGCTTGGAACACTTGTGCTAACGACCCCGGGAACGGAGAATCGCGCGATGGACGTGGCCACGCTGCTCGCGCTCGCGGCGGCCCTCGCCGCCGTCGCCGCGCTCGCGATCGTGATCCGCCGACGCCCCGGCGACGGAGGCACGGTGGCGCTGTCGGCGCAGATCCAATCGGCCCAGCAGGGGATGCAGGGCAACGTGCAGCTCTTGGCGGCGTCGCTCGACGAGCTCCGCGGCGAGGTGCATCGCTCGCTCGGAGCCACCGAGCAGCAGCTCACCACTCAGACCGGGGCGACCCAGCGGACGCTGTCGGATCTCTCGCGCCAGCTCGGCGCGCTGTCGGAGCAGGGGCAGCGGATCGGCGAGCTCGCCAAGGACATCGGGTCGCTCCAGGACCTCCTGCGCGCGCCCAAGGCGCG
Source organism: Chloroflexota bacterium (assembly GCA_005889275.1). Taxonomy (GTDB): domain Bacteria; phylum Chloroflexota; class Limnocylindria; order P2-11E; family P2-11E; genus 3-1-20CM-2-70-9. The sequence continues at coordinate 22,186 of VBFI01000052.1, forward strand.
CGGCGGCTTCGGCGAGCTGCTGCTCGAGCGGCTCCTCGGCGACGCGCTCCCGGTGTCGGCATACGAGGTCCAGTACACGTTCCGTGACGGGTCGCGCGTGGACGCGATCGTCCGGTACGCCGGTCGGATCGTGCCGATCGACGCGAAGTTCCCGAACGAGTCCTGGACCGCGCTCGCGCAGTCGCCCGAAACCGAGCGGCGAACGAAACGCCGCGCGTTCCTCCACCAGGTGCGCCGGCACGTCGAGGCGGTCTCGCGCTACGTCTCGCCGGCCGACGGCACGATCGACTACGCGTTCATGTACATCCCTTCCGAGGCCGTCTACTACGACGTCGTGTTGCGCGAAGAGGAGGGTGAGCCAGACCTCACCGCGTACTGCGCCGAGCGGCACGTCATCCCGGCGTCGCCGAACACGCTCCTCGCGTATCTCCAGGTGGTCGCGCTGGGTGTCCGCGGTCTCGCGATGCAGGAGCGCACGCGCGAGCTTCAGCAGGGAGTGGGCGCGGTCCGCCGCGAGTTCGAGCGCTTCGTCGAGCTCCACGATCAGCTCGGCCGCCATCTGGAGAACGCGACGAAGAAGTTCGACGAGACCGACCGCGCGCTCGCGCGAGCATCGGGTGCGATCGAGACGCTCGCGCAGGCGCCGATCGCCGCGGGGAGCGAGCAGGTCGCGCTGCCGCTCCGCCTCGACGCGCGCGACACCGAGGAGCGCTGACGAAGCTCGTTCTGGGCCTTCTCGCGATCGGCGGCGTCACTCTCGTCGCCTACCTCGTGGCGAACCGGGATCCGGACACCGCGCTCAGCGTTGGCGGAGTGATCGTCGGCTTCTCGGTCGCCCTAGCCGGCGCGACCGCGCTCGTCGCCCTGTCCTTCGAGGAGCGCGCGGCCGCGTTGGCTCGGCCACGCCGGCGTGAGCCGGCCCGCGGGCGCGCGCTGCGTCGCGGGATCGGGATCGGTGCGCTCGTCGGCGTCCTCGCGCTGCTTCGCGCGGTGGATGGGCTGACCGTGGTGACCGGTGGCTTCGTCGTCGCCGGCTTCCTGCTCGCCGAGCTGGTGCTCGCCGCGCGTCCGGTCTCGCGTTCGGGTTAGCCTCGGCGCGTGAGCCCCGCGGACCGCAAGCGGCGGATCGGCGAGCGCGTCGACGCGCGCCGCGACGCGCTGGACCGCCTCGCGCTCGAGATCCACGCGCGGCCCGAGCTCGCCTTCGAGGAGCGCTTCGCCGCGGACGCGCTGTGCGCGTATCTCGAGAGCGAAGGGGCCCACCCGCGGCGCGGCATCGGCGGACTCGAGACCGCCTTCGTCGCCGAGGCAGGGAGCGGCGAGCCGGTCGTCGCGATCCTCGGCGAGTACGACGCGCTTCCCGGCGTCGGACACGCGTGCGGCCACAACCTCATGGGGACGGCGGCGGTCGGCGCGTTCCTCGCGCTCCGCGAGACGCTCGACGGGGTTCGCGGGCGCGTGCGATTGCTCGGCTGTCCCGCCGAGGAGCGCGGCAACGGCAAGACCTACCTCATCAAGGCGGGAGTCTTTGGGGACGTCGCGGCCGCGCTCATGTATCACCCAGGCGACCGCGACGAGGTCGACCCGCTGATGCTGGCGATGGTGAACCTCGACATCGAGTTCGCGGGAAAGGCCGCCCACGCGGCGGCCGAGCCGCACGAGGGTGTGAACGCGCTGGACGGTCTCCTCCTCGGGTGGAACGCGCTGTCGGCGCTCCGGCTCACGATCCGGAGTGACTCGCGGGTCCACGGGATCATCACCGACGGCGGGAAGGCGGCGAACATCATCCCGGACCACGCCGCCGCCCGGCTCATGGTCCGCTCGCCCGACAACGCGTACCTCGCCGATCTGAAACGGCGCGTCCTCGCGTGCTTCGAGGGCGCGGCGCAGGCGACGGGGTGTGAGCTGCGGGCCGAATGGAGCGAGGTCTGCGAGGTGGTGACCACGAACCGCCCCCTCGCGGAGGCGTTCACGGCGAACGCGAAGAGTCTCGGTCGGACGCTCCACCCGCGGCGCGCCGCGGACACACATGGATCGACCGACATGGGCAACGTGACCACGATCGCGCCGGGCATCCATCCGTTCCTGTCGATCACCGACGTTCCGATCCCGGGGCACTCCGTCGCGTTCGCCGAAGCGGCGAAGACGCCGCAGGCGCTCGAGACCATGCACATCGCCGCGAAAGCACTCGCGATGACCGCGATCGACGTGCTCACGGATCCCGGGCTCGCCAAGCGCGCGAAGGAGGCCCACAACGGACACAAAGCCTGATTGGCAGGGAAACGAGCGCGAGCCGCGCGAGGCCGCTCGGCTCGCCGCGCTGTACGACCTCGACGTCGCGCCGCTCGAAGGTGCGGATGACGTCGAGTGGTTCGGCGGGCTTGCCCGGCGGACGGGGGGGCCGATCCTCGAGCTCGGCTGCGGCACCGGTCGCATCACCGTGCCGCTCGCGCAGGACGGTCATCACGTCGTTGGACTCGACCGGTCCGCGGCGATGCTCGAACGTGCCGAACGTCGCGCGCGCCGCGCGAACGTCGAGGTCCGCTGGGTCGAGGGCGACATGCGCGCCTTTTCGTTCGACGAGGCGTTCGGCCTCATCCTCATCGGGCTCAACTCGTTCCTGATGCTCACGCCGGACGACCGTTGGGCGTGCCTCGCGCGCGTCCGCGAACATCTCGGACCGCGTGGCCGCTTCGCGGTGGACGTCTTCCAGCCCGATCCCGAGCTGATCGTCGGAAAGGACGGCGGCGTGGTCGATGAGTGGGAGCGGGAGGACCCCGAAACAGGCCGCGCGGTACGGAAGCTCTCGTCGAGCCGAGCGAACGTCGATGGCGTCACTCAGCGCGTCTGGTTCGACGAGAGCGCCGACGACGGCACGGTGCACCGGATCACCGGTACGACGAGCCTCCACTATCTCTACCGGCGCGAGGCCGAGCTGCTCTTTTCCGAGGCGGGATTCGACGTGGAGACGCTGCACGGCGACTACGACGGGAACCCCGCGGGTCCCTCGTCACGGAAGCTCCTCGTCGTGGCGAAGCGGCGGGAGCGGGGGAGCGGCCGAGAGCGGCGTCGCACGTGACCGATCTCGTCCTTCGCGGCGGGATGGTCATCGACGGGACCGGCGCACCCGAGCGCCGCGCGGACGTCGCGATGCGCGGCGACATGATCGTCGCCGTCGAGCGCGACGTCGCCGCGAACGGGGCCACGGTGCTCGATGTCGCGGGCAGAGTGGTCGCGCCCGGGTTCATCGACATCCACTCGCACTCGGACGAGGCGATGTTCGTGAACGACGCGCTCGAGAGCGCGCTGCACATGGGTGTGACGCTCGTCGTCTGCGGCAACTGCGGAGGATCGTCCGCGCCGGTGAGCGGCCTCGCCGAGGCGGAGCTCGATCGAGAGCTCGCGCGACTCGACGTCAAACGCACCTGGTCGTCGTTCGGCGAATACGCGGCGGCGGTCGACCGTGCGAAGCCGGCGATCAACGTGTGCTCGTTCGTCGGTCATGGGACGCTCCGGTCCTGCGTGATGGGCGCGGACGCGCGGCCGCCGAGCGCCGCCGAGCTCGAACGGATGCGCGCGCTCCTCGGCCGATCGATGGACGAGGGTGCCATCGGCCTCGCGTCCGGCCTCATCTATCCACCGAGCGCGTTCGGGACGACGGACGAGCTGGCCGCGCTCGGCGCCGTCGTCCGTGAGAAGGGCGGCCTCTACGCGAGCCACATCCGCAACGAGTCGACGAGGCTCCTCGAGGCGGTCGCCGAGAACGTCGAGATCGGCCGTCGCGCGGGCGTGCGCGTGGAGCTCTCGCACCACAAGGCCGCCGGCCAGAGCAACTGGGGCAAGGTGCGCGAATCGACCGCCTCGATCGAGCGCGCGCGCGCCGAAGGGGTCGACGTGACGGCGGACCAGTATCCCTACACCGCCTCTTCGACCGGCCTCGCGGTCACCATCCCGAACTGGGTGCACGAGGGCGGCACCCAGAGGATGTGCGAACGGCTCAAGGATCCGGCCGTGCGCGAACGGATCCGCGGTGAGGAGGTCGAGACCGGCCGGGCCTGGGACCGCATCGTCATCGCCCGGGCACGTCACCACGTCGAGTGGGCGGGGAAGAGCGTCGCCGAGCTCGCCACCGCGGCCGGACGGGATCCGCTCGATTGGTCGTGCGACGCGCTCATCGAGCACGAAGGCGCCGTCGACATCGTCCATCACTCGATGAGCGAGGACGACGTGCGCTTCGTCATGGCGAAGCGGTGGGTCTGCATCGGCAGCGATTCGCGGGCGAACGCGCCCTACGGCCCGCTCTCCTTCGGAAAGCCCCACCCACGCTCCTACGGCACGTTCCCGCGGGTTCTCGGCCGGTACGCGCGGGAGGAGGGGGTGCTGTCGCTCGTCGACGCGGTGCGCAAGATGACCGCGCTCACCGCGTCGCGACTTCGCCTGCGCGGCCGTGGGATCCTCCGAAGCGGGGCGCACGCGGACGTCGTCGTGTTCGACCCGCTTGTCGTGGCCGACGTCGCGACCTACGAGGATCCGCACCGGTATCCCGTGGGGATCGAGCACGTGATCGTGAACGGCGGGCTCGCGCTCGCGTCGGGCGAGACCGCGCGCGGGCGGCATGGGCGCTTTCTGCGGCTCGGCGCCGATCTCGGAGGACGATGAAGGTCGCGATCCTCGCCGAGGGTCAGTTCGCGCCCGCCACCGCGAAGACCGCCATCGGAGTCCTCCGGTACGCGCCCTTCGAGATCGTCGCGGTCGTCGACTCGACCAGTGCGGGAAGGGATGCCGCTGACTGCGTCGGCGTCGGTCGGGGCGTTCCGGTCGTCGCCGCGGTCGAAGACGCGCTCGCGCGGGGCGCGACGGCCTTGCTCATCGGAACGGCCGCGGCCGGCGGGCGGATCCCGGATGCGTACCGCCCCGCGCTGGCGATCGCGCTCGAGCGCGGCATGGCCGTCTGGAATGGACTGCACGAGCGCGTGCTCGCCGATCCCAAGCTGGCCGCGGCCGCGAAACGCGGCGGTGCGCGGGTGCGCGAGCTCCGCGAGCCGCCGGCCGACCTGCCGATCGGCGGCCACCGCAGCCCACGGGCGGGCGCGCGAGTCGTCCTCACGGTCGGGTCCGACGCGGCGGTCGGCAAGATGACCGCCTCGCTCGAGATCGCCGCCGCGCTCCGCCGCGCGGGCGAACGCACGGAGTTCGTCGCCACCGGCCAGACGGGCATCGCGATCGCCGGCGGCGGGATCGCGGTCGACGCCGTCGTGGCGGACTTCATCGCCGGCGCCGCCGAGATCATGGTCTGCGACGCGGCCGAGCGGGCGGACTGGGTGATCGTGGAAGGCCAGGGCTCGCTCACGCATCCGGGCTTCTCGGGAGTGACGCTCGGTCTGCTCCACGGGAGCGCGCCCGAGCTCATGGTCCTGTGCCACGATGCCTCGCGGCGCAGCGTGAAGGGCTACGACGAAGGTCTGCCGCTGCGCTCGCTGCGCGAGTACGTGCGCATCTACGAGGACGCCGCCACGTGGCGGCGCCCGCCCGGACATCCGCCATCCCGTGTCGTCGCGGTGGCGCTCAACACCGCGACGCTCGGCGAGGAGCTCGCGCGTACGGCGATCCGGGCGGCCGCGACCGAGACCGGGCTCGCGGCCGCGGATCTGCTCCGCGAAGGCGCCGCGGGCGCCGACCGCATCGTTCGCGCGCTGCGCGAGGCCGTCCCGGCGTGAACGCGCTCGTCCGCACGGTGGAGCTGCACCTCGCCGTTCCCTTCGCGATCTCGCGCGCGACGCACACGACGAAGCGGGTGGTCCTCGTCGAGCTTCGCGAAGGCGACCGCGTGGCGCGCGGCGAAGGGGTCCCCGACGCGTTCTTCGGCGAGACTCCCGAGTCGGTCGAGCGCGACATCCGGACGGGGCTCGAGCTCCTGCCCGAGGACCCCGGCGACCTCGGGCTCCTCGACCGGCGCCTTTCGATCCAGTTTCCGCGCGGGGGCGCGGCCTGCTGCGCGATCGACGTCCTCGCGCACGACCGCGCGGCGCAGGCCGCGGGCCTTCCGCTACGCGAGTACCTCGGCCTCGCGCCGGCAAGCGCGCCGCCCACCTCGTTCACCATCGGGATCGCTGAGCCCGAGGTCATGGCCGAGCGCGCCGCGGGTGCCGCCGCCGCGGGGTTCGAGGTCCTGAAGGTGAAGCTCGGGCACGGCGACGACGTTCGTGTCCTCTCGGCGATCCGCGAGCGGTTCACCGGGACGATCCGGGTCGATCCGAACGCGGCCTGGAGCGCTCGGGAGGCCCCGGGACGCATCGCCGCGCTCGTCCGCTTCGGGATCGAGTTCGTGGAGCAGCCGATCCCGCCCGACGACCTCGAGGGGCTTCGCGCCGTGCACGAGCGATCCGAGCTGCCGATCGTGGTCGACGAGGCCGTGGTCACGGTCGGTGACGTGGCGATCGTGGCCGACGCGTGCGACGGGATCAACGTGAAGCTGCAGAAATGCGGTGGCGTCGCGGCCGCGCGGACGATGATCGCCGACGCGCACGAGCGCGGACTGAAGGTGATGCTCGGGTGCCGCGCGGCGGAGACGAGCGTCGCGATCGCCGCCGCGGCGCACCTCGCGGCGGCCGTGGAGTGGGCCGACCTGGATGGCAATCTTCTGATCACCGACGACCCGTTCCGCGCGGTCGCCGTCGAACGCGGCCGCTTCGTCTTTTCCGATCGGCCCGGCCTCGGGGCGGTGCCCGCGTAATCGGTCATCGGGTCGACGTCGCGGTCATCGCGATCGCCCTCGCGGTCTTCGGTCTCGTCGCTCTCGCCCTGGTGTGGAGCGGCGAGTGGGCCTACCTGGCCATCGCGAACGCGAACGGGGTGAAGGGGACGACATTCACGACCTACGGACCGTGCCCCCCTCCCGCGCAGGACTGCTTCGTCGACGGCCCGGTCTCGCTCGACGTGATGTTGAGCTGGCACCGTGCGTGGGCCGCGTATGTGACCGGGATCGGTCCGGCGCAGCGGCCGGGAAGCGACGCGCCGCCGATCGCCTTCGGCCGTCAGATCTTCACCGAGGACGAGTACCGGCACATGGCCGACGTGCGGAGCGTCTTTCGCGGAGCCGAGACCGCCGCGGTCCTCGCTCTTGGCGTGCTCGCGTTTCGGCTCATCCGCGCGCGCGGTGACCGGCGGGCGGTGCGGCTCGTCCGCGACGGCGCTGTCGGCGCGGCGGCGATGGTGACGGGCATCGGCGTCGCCGCGGCGCTCGCGTTCGATCGGCTCTTCCTGCTCTTCCACGAGGTCTTCTTCCCGCAGGGGAACTTCCTGTTCGACCCCGCGACGAGCAATCTCCTCCGGCTCTATCCGGATTGGTACTGGGAGGGGGTCACCGCCGGCGTGGCCGTCTCGTTCGTCGCCCTCGCCCTCATCGCGGCGGGCGGTGCCCATCTCGCGCTGCGCCGATACACTCGCCGCGCATGAAACGAGTCCTGCTCATCGAGGACCTGCCGCAGGTCGCGCAGCACCTGCAGCAGATGCTCGCCCGCGAGAAGGAAGCCGAGCTCGTCGGCGCGGAGAGCCAGGCGGACGCGGCGATCGCCCGGGTGACCACGGAGAAACCGGACGCCGTCATGATCGACGCGCTCCTCCAGGGAAAGATCACCGGATTCGATCTCGCCAAGCGTGTGCGGGCCGCGTCGCCCGGTAGCCGGATCGTGATCGTCACGGTGCCGCAGCGCCCAGTCGACCCGAAGCCCGATCAGGCGATCGACGCGGTCTTCGTCCTCCCGGGTGGGGCCAACGAGCTCGCGGCGGCGCTCGCGATCGGCAGGCGGGAGACGCTGCGCCTCAAGGGAAAGATGATCGTCTGCTACTCGCCGAAGGGCGGGTCGGGCAAGACGACGATCGCGGTGAACCTCGCGACCATCCTCCGCCGCCGCGGAAGCTCGGTCGCGCTCATGGATGGGGTCATGCAGTTCGGCTCGGTCCGCCACGTCCTGCAGGTCCCGCCGTCGACGCGATCGATCGTCGACCTTCCCACCGGACAAGGCATGCGCACCTCGCTGTCGGAGGTCCTGTGGGAAGGCCCGAGTGGCGTCGCGGTACTTCTCGGGCCCCCGCGTCCCGAGGAAGCGGAGCTGATGGCGGCGCCCGACGTCGCGACCGCGATGCAGCTCCTCGCCGAAGACTACGACTACGTGATCGTCGATGCGCCCTCGAAGCTCGGCGACGAGACGCTCGCGCTCCTCGACTCCGCCGACATCATCCTTCTCCTCGTCACCTACATGCAGGCCTCGATCGCGAACGCGCGCGCGGCGGTCGACACCTTCGAGGCTCTCGGCTACAAGGGTCAGAAGCCGATCCTCCTCGTCGTGAACCAGTCCGACACGGTGGCCGGCATGTCGCGGGGCGGCATCGAACACACCCTCAACCTGCCGGTCGTCGCCGAGATCCCGACCGACTGGAAGACGGTCGCCGAGTCGCTGAACAAGCAGCAGCCGTTCGTGCTCTCGTCCCCGAACTCGGCCATCACCAAGGCCGTGGACGCGCTCGCGAACACGCTCGTCCAGCAGCAGCGCCGCTAGGCGAGGGTGGGAGAGGCCAAAGACCGGCCGATCGGCCTGTTCGATTCAGGCGTTGGCGGGCTGACGGTCCTCCGCGAGCTGCGCCGCCAGCTCCCCGGCGAGTCCACCATCTATCTGGGCGACGAGGCGCGCATGCCGTACGGGCCCCGCGAGGCCGCCGAGGTCCTCGGCTTCACCCGTGAGGCGATGCGCTGGTTCGCCGATCGGGACTGCAAGCTCGTGGTGATCGCTTGCAACACGGCGACGGCCGTGGCCCTCGAGGCGGTGCGCGACGAGTCGGCCGTGCCGGTGATCGGCGTGGTGCGGCCGGGCGCGGCCGCGGCGCTCACCGCGACCGCGCGGCGGGCCGTGGGGGTCCTCGCGACCGCCCTCACCGTCCGCTCGGGTGCCTACCTTCGCGCCCTCCGAGACCTCGACCCGCTCGTGGACGTCGCGCAGCAGCCCTGCCCGAGGCTGGTGCCCCTCGTCGAGGCGGGCAGAGCGGGCACGCCCGAGGCCGAGGCCGCGATCCGCGAGTACGTCGAGCCGCTCCTGAGCGAGGGTGGAGTCGTGCGGCCGGTCGTCGACACGCTGCTTCTCGGGTGCACGCATTACCCGCTCCTTCGCGAGCAGATCGAGCACGTCGCCGGGCGCGAGGTCCGCGTGGTCGACTCCGCCACGACGACCGCGCTCGCCGTGAGAGAGGTCCTCGCGTCGCACCGGCTCGCGCGTGCCGGGGGGCGGGCCGACCACGAGATCTTCGCGACCGGTCCGGTCGAACGGTTCCAGACGATCGCGCGCGCGATCTTCCACGAGGATCCCCCCGCGGTGACCGAGACCCGGCTCGGGTCGTGAACGTCGTCAGCGCGATCACCGGGCTGCCGTACGTCGGCAAAACGACGCTCTTCAATCTGCTGACGGGGGCACACGCGGCGACCGGATCCTTCTCAGGCGCCGAGGCGGAGACGAACGTCGGCGTCGCCAAGGTCCCCGACGAGCGCGTCGATCGGCTCGCGGCGCTCTTCAAGCCGAAGAAGACGACGCATGCCGAGGTGATGTACCGCGATCTCGGACTCACTCACGCGGAAAAGCCCGGTCAGGCCATCTCGGCCGGGAAGCTCGGCGACCTGCGCACCGCCGACGCGCTGGTGCACGTCGTCCGAGCGTTCCGTGACCCTTCCGTCCCGCACGTGGACGGCAGCGTCGATCCGCTGCGCGATCTCTCGACCGTGCAGCTCGAGCTCCTCTTCGCCGATCACGGCGTGGTCGAGCGGCGCCTGGAGCGGCTCGAGCCCGAGCTCCGGTCCGCGAAGGGAGCCGAGCGTGAAACCAAGGAGCGGGAGAAGGCGGTGCTACTGCGCGCCAAGACCGCGCTTGACGCCGAACGGCCGCTGCGCGACGTCGAGTTCGACCCGGACGAGCTCAAGCTCATGCGCGGGTTCCGTTTCCTCACGCTCATGCCTCTGCTCGTCGCCGTGAATCTGGACGAAACCGACGTCACGAAGCCGGACCCGGTCCTCGAGCCGCTCCGCGCGTCCGCCGCGGCCCACCGCTCGACGGCGGTGATCCCGTTCTCCGCCAAGCTCGAGGCGGAGATCGCCGAGCTCCCGCCCGACGAGGCGGCCGCGTTCCGTGGGGATCTCGGTCTCGCCGAGCCCGCGCTCGATCGGCTGGTGCGCGCGACGTACGAGCTGCTCGGTCTCTGCTCGTTCTTCACGGTGGGGGAGGACGAAGTTCGCGCATGGACGGTGCCGTGCGGGATGGCCGCGCAGCAGGCGGCGGGGGCGATCCACTCGGATCTCGAGCGCGGCTTCATCCGCTCGGAGGTGATCCGTTGGGACGAGCTCCTGAAGGCGGGCAGCGAGGCGAACGCGAAGCGGCAGGGACTCATGCGCACCGAGGGCAAGACCTATCCGGTCGCCGACGGCGACGTGGTTCATGTCCTCTTCAACGTCTGATGACCGACCTGCTCACGATCGGTCACGTGGCGCGCGACGAGTTTGCGGGCGAGGCGGATTGGCGTCTCGGCGGGACCGCGCTCTACGCCGCCGCCGCGGCCGCCCGGCTCGGGACGAGCGTCGCCCTGCTCACGCGGGTCGGACCGAACGAACGCGAACGCCTCGCGGCCCGGTGTCGCGAGCTTGGCATCGAGCTGCGGGCGCTGGAGGCGGAGGTCACCACGACGTTCGCCTTCCGCTACGTCGACGGGAAAAGGCAGCTGCGCCTCAAGGCGCGCGCGCGGAGCATCGGCAGCGACGTCGTTCCGGCCGAGCTCCGGAGCGCCGGCGCCGTCGTGCTCGCCTCGATCGCCCACGAGCTCGGCCGCGACCTCGCGAGCGCGTTCGCACAGGTGCCGCGGGTCCTGGCGGCGCAGGGGTATCTGCGGACGTGGGACGCCGACGGGACGATCCGCCGACGCGAGTGGGACGACGCGGCCGACGTCCTCGCGGGTGTGAGCGTGGCCGTCGTGAGCGAGGAGGACATCGACGGCGATCTCGGGCTCGCCCGCGGCTGGGCGCGATCCGCCGCGGTCGCGGTCACGCTCGCCGAGCGCGGCGCGCTACTGCTAAGCGGCGGGCGGGAGGTCGTCGTACCCGGCTTTCCCGCGGAACGGGTGGTCGATCCGACGGGGGCCGGGGACGCGTTCTGCGCGGGTCTCGCTATCGCGCTCGCCGGCGGAGCGCGGCTGGAGGAGGCCGCGCGATTCGCGAACGCGGTCGCATCCTTCGCGGTCGAGGCCGTCGGCGTCGATGGTCTCGGGACGCGGGAGCAGGTGGAGATGCGGATGCGCGGTCAGGGCTCGCCCTCAATCTCCTCGTCCGCACCGGGGAAGACCGCGCAGCCGTAGTCGTGCTCGATCGCCTCCGAGAGCACGAAGCCCTCGGCGGCGAGGTCCTCGAGCTCGTTCGCGTACTCGCGAAGCATGAGCGCGGCCTCGGGAAGCGTCCGCGCGCCGTCGATCGCCCACTGCCCGCGGAAGGTCACGCTTCCGCAGTCGGGGCATTCCTCCATCGAACCGCGCGGTGACCGGGCCGAGCGCGACTCTTCGTCTTCCATGACGTTTCGTACATCGGCCGGTCCTTGCCTTACTGGGCCGGCGAGGTCTTGCGGTCGCCGGAGAGCGGCGTGATGTCCTTCTCGTAGAGGCGCGCCCAGGTTCCGTCGCGGATCGCACCGGCGAGCCAGTCGCTGAGGAACGCCGCGAACCCGATCCGATCGCCACCGGCGTTCTTCTTCGCGCCGATCGCGTACCGCTCGGTCGTGAGCGGCCGCCCGACGATCTTGGTCTTCGCGTCGTCCCTGCGGAGCGCCCAGAGCGTCGTCTCCGCCGCCGCGATCGCATCCACCTGGCTGTGCCGGAGCGCGTCCAGGCACGACGCGTAGGTGTCGAGCGTGAGGATCTTCGCGTACGCGTTGGCGTCCTCGACGTCCGCGCCAACGCCCGTGCCCGCGGTCACGCACACCGTCTTGCTGTCGAGGTCCGGGAGGTCGTTGATCTCGTCGTTCGGGTCCTGAACGAGGACGCGCTCGCCGGTCACGAAGTACGGGTCGGTCTGATCGATGACCGCGGCCCGCTCCGTCGTCGCCGCCAGCCGCGCGAGGACGACATCGGCCTGCGCGCTCGTGAGCGCCGAAAGCGCGGTCGAGCGGTCGACCGAGATCCACTCGATGACCGCGTCGGGATCCGGCCGCGCGCCGAAGATCGCCTTCGCGAGCTCGCGGGCGAGGTCGACCTCGAATCCGGCGTGGGCGCCGCTCGCGTCGGTCGCCGCGAAAGGCGCGTCGGCATCGAGCACGCCGACCCGGATCCTGCCCTTCGTCTGGAGCGCGTACATATAGGTCGCGAGCTCGAATCTCGGACCGGCCGTCGTCGCCCGCGCGGTCGCCGTCGGCGTGGGCGCCGCGGACGGTTGCGTGACGCAGCCCGCGAACGCGACCGCGGCGAGGGCGAGCGCGAGACCGCAGCACGCGATTCGGTGGCCGTTCCGCACGCGACGAGCGTAGGGCGGGCGAGCGCGGTTACGCTCGCGAACGTGAGCGAGCTCTTCGCGCCGGTCCGCGAACGGCTCTCGTCGCTACCGGGCGAAGCCGCCGCCTATGTCTCCGACGCGTCAGGCCGCGAGCTCTTCAGCGAGCGCGCCGATGAGCCGTTCCCCGCGGCATCGGTCATCAAGCTGCCGCTCGTGATGGCGATCTTCGCCGACGCGGCGCGCGGGCGCGTCGACCTCGATGAGCGCGTCGCGGTCGGCGAGCGGGTCGATGGCAGCGGCGTGTTGCGGCACATGCGCGACGTCGAGCCCCTGTCGCTCCGGGACCTCGCCATGCTCGCCGTCATCGTGAGCGACAACACCGCGACGAACCGGCTCATCGACCGCATCGGGGTCGAGCGGGTCAACGAACGGTTGCGCGAGTGGGGCTGTCCGAACACCCGCCTGGCCCGGCGGATGTACGACTTCGCCGCGGCGGAACGCGGCGCGGAGAACCTCATGACCGCACGCGAGACCGCGTCGCTGCTCGTGCGGCTCGTCCGCGGCGAGTGCGAGGATAGGGCGACGAGCGACGCGGTCGTGGCGCTGCTCGCCGAGTGCCAGGACCGAACGATGCTCCGGCGCTATCTGCCCAACGCCGCGGACGTCGCGAACAAGACCGGGACACTCGACGAGTCGCGCAACGACGCGGCGATCGTGCGGGGCGAGCCGACCGTCGTGGTCGCCGCCTTCACGCGCAAGCTGCGCGACACCGAGGCCGCGGTGTCGTGGCTCGGCGTGCTCGGATGGTGTGCGTACCGCGCGGCCGGGAACGCGGGCGGCGCTCTTCCCCCCGAGCTGGTTCGTAGCGCATGATGCGCGCGGTGAGCGCGCGCTCCGGACACCGTCGACGGCCGTCTCGCGTTCGTTTCGGCAGATCCCTGGCCGCGGTCGCGCTCTGCCTGGCGGGTCTGGTGCTCGCGGCCGCGTTCCTCGGCATCACCGTCCAGGCGAACGCGCTCGCGCGCGAGAAGGCGACGCTGCAGTCGGAGATCGCCTCGACGCTGAGCGACCAGTCCGCGCTGAAGCAGCGGATCGAGCGGCAGAAGACCGACGACTACGTCACGCAGACGGCGCGCAACCTGGGGCTCATCGGCCCGAACGAGTCGCTCTTCGCCGTGCAGCGCGATGGACAGCCAAGCGATCCGTCGGTCCGTGTGCCTGCGGGTCCGTCGCGACTCGCGAAGTGGATCGGATTCTTTTTCGGATCGCGCTAGCGAGTAGGGATCGTTCGGGGCGGTAGAATACGGTTGCGGGGTGGAGCAGCGGTAGCTCGTTGGGCTCATAACCCAAAGGTCAAAGGTTCGAATCCTTTCCCCGCAACAGAGGACGCGGCATGGGCCGCGTCTTTTCTCTTTTCGGTCGCCTTGTCACGGCACGCAGGGTTTGGTACGTAGACCGCGTGCCGTACTCAGACCACGAAAAACGTCGGGCGTACGGGCGCGAATGGATCCGCCGCCATCCCGAGAAGGCTCGGGAGGCGATGCGACGCTGGCGCGAGCGGCATCCGGAGGAGCACAACGCCGATAGCCGCGCGTATTACGCCAGGCACAAGAAACGACTTGCCGATTACTTCGCGGCGTACAGGCGTTCGCACCGCGAAGTGCGGCAGGCGAGTGACGCTCGCAGGCGAGCGGGGAAGCTGGGCCGCGCAGGGTCCTCGTACACCGCGGCCGAATGGATCGGAGTGATGGCCGCCTGGCACTGGCGGTGCGCGTACTGCGGAGGCTCCGGGCCGCTCGAAGCAGATCACCGCGTCGCTCTCTCGCGCGGCGGATCGACCGCGATCGAGAACATCGTGCCGGCATGTCCCTCGTGCAACGCCCGGAAGCATCGGCTCTCCGAAGACGAGTTTTGCGCCCGCCTGCGCAGCGAAGGGCGCCGCATCCGGCCCGCGCTACGCATCGCGGCGTGTCCGAAGCACCGCGAAGACGAGGGCCGCGAGGAGCGCTAGCCGAGCGCGGTCGAGGCGAAGGTCTTCGCCCGACCAAGCATCATCGGAACTCTAGAATCGATCGCAGCTCCGGCTGGGTAGCTCAGTGGTAGAGCAGCCGACTCATAACCGGCAGGTTCGTGGGTCCGATCCCCACCCCAGCCACCAGTTGATCCCCATCAGGGTCCGCGCGACGGTCCGCGACTACATCCGCGCGCACCAGATCTTCGAACCCGGCCCGGTCGTCGTCGCGGTCTCCGGCGGCCGCGATTCGACGGCGCTGCTCCTGGTGCTCGCGGACCTCGCCGACGAGCTCGGTCTCGTTCTGCACGTGGCCCATTTCGACCACCGGGTTCGCGGCCGCCAGTCCGCGGAAGACGCCGACTTCGTCGCGAAGCTCGCGAACCGCGTGGGCGCGCCCATTCGCGCGGGTCGCGCCGACCGGCCGACGAAGAGCGAGGATGACGCGCGGCGGGCGCGCTACGCGTTCCTTCGCCGGGCCGCAGCGCAGATCGGCGCCACCGCGATCGCGACCGGTCACACGAAAGAGGACCAGGCCGAGACCGTCCTCCTTCATCTCGTGCGGGGGAGCGGCATCGCGGGGCTCGCCGGCATGCGCCCGCTCCGCGACGGGATCGCGCGTCCGCTGCTCGCCGTCACCCATGAGGACACGGCGGCGGTTTGCAGGGGCGCGCGCGTCCAGCCGCGAACCGACCCATCGAACCGGTCGCTCGCGTATGCGCGGAACCGCGTACGGCACAAGGTTCTGCCCGAGCTCGCGAAGCTGAATCCCCGCGTCGTCGACGCGATCGCGCGTCTTGCCGACGCCGCCGCCGAACGTCACGACGCCGAGCAGGGGCTGATCGACGCCGCCGTCCCGACGGACCCGCACGGACCGATCGAGCTGGGCGCCCTGACCGACGACGCACTACGCGCCGACGTGCTCGCCGAGGCATGGCTCCGCGCGACGGGGAACACGCTCACGAGGCGCCATCGCGACGCGCTCGCCCGTCTCGCCGCGTCTTCCGACGGCACGCGCGCGATCGATCTCCCGGGGGGACGGGCGATCCGCGAATACGGGATCCTTCGCATCGCCCCGCCCCCGGCCGAGGCGCGCCTCGATCCTCCGACGAGTTTGCGGGCTGGTGATGAGATCGACTGGAACGGATGGCGCATCGCGGTCGGGACCGGCGAGGTGGACGGCGCGTACGAGGCGACCGTTCCTCTGTCTTTGTTAAGAAAGCTTGTGGTCCGCTCGCGTCGAAGCGGAGACCGGATCGCGGGGGGCGGGAAGCTCCAGGATCTTTTCACCGATGCGAAGATCCCCGCCCCGGTCCGCGCGAAATGGCCCGTTCTGGCGACGGACGACGCTGTCTGGTGGGTCCCCGGCCTCACCCTGCCGCCCGCCAGCGGACGCGGAACGCGCCTTGCGGTAGCGGCTCCGAAGCAGACCGGGAACGTCCTTTGGACTACTCGCGTTAGGCAGGTAGCATCGAACAAAGATGCGGTCGCTGAGCGACCGTATGGAGGACCTCGAACCTGAACCTGGACAACCGGATCTTCAAGAACGGCATCCTGACGCTGCTACTGGTGGTGATGGGGCTCGCGCTGCTGTACGCCTACCGGTCGCAGACGCCGACGGTGCCCGAGGTTCCGATCACCCAGGCCGTCCAGGACATCCAGGCGGGCAAGATCAAGTCGGTCACAGTGACCGGGAACAAGGCGACCCTCGAGTTCCGGTCGACCGCGAACAAGGAACAGGCCCAGCTCCCCGACCAGGACCAGAGCCTGCTGAAGACCGTTCAGGACTACAACAACGCCAACCCGGCGCAGGCGGTGGAGCTCAAGTACCAGCAGGAGAGCACGACGCTCTCGATCGTCGGCTCGATCGTCCTCAGCCTGTTGCCGGTCCTGCTGATCGGTGGCTTCTTCTTCTACATGATGCGGCAGGCCCAGGGCACGAATAACCAGGCCCTCAGCTTCGGGAAGAGCCGCGCGCGGATGTTCATCGGCAACAAGCCGACGGTGACGTTTGACGACGTCGCCGGCGTGGAAGAGGCCAAGCAGGAGCTCACCGAGGTGGTCGAGTTCCTGAAGTACCCGGAGAAGTTCAGCTCGCTTGGCGCGCGGATCCCGCGTGGCGTGCTGCTCGTCGGACCGCCCGGCACGGGGAAGACGATGCTCGCGCGCGCCGTCGCCGGCGAGGCGGGTGTCCCGTTCTTCTCGATCTCGGGCTCCGAGTTCGTCGAGATGTTCGTGGGCGTCGGCGCGAGCCGCGTGCGCGACCTCTTCGACCAGGCGAAGCGCAACGCGCCGTGCATCGTGTTCATCGACGAGATCGACGCGGTCGGCCGTCAGCGCGGCGCCGGCCTCGGCGGGTCGCACGACGAGCGCGAGCAGACCCTGAACCAGATCCTCGTCGAGATGGACGGGTTCGACACCGGCACGAACGTCATCGTCGTCGCCGCGACGAACCGCCCCGACGTCCTCGACCCGGCGCTCCTGCGCCCCGGCCGGTTCGATCGGCAGGTCGTGCTCGACCGTCCCGACATCAAGGGCCGCAAGGCGATCCTCGACGTGCACGTCCGCGGCAAGCCGCTCGACAAGAACGTCGATCTCCTGCGCATCGGTCAGATCTCCCCGGGCTTCTCCGGCGCCGACCTCGCGAACGTCGTGAACGAAGCGGCGATCCTCGCGGCGCGCCGCAACAAGAAGCAGATCGCGCAGATCGACTTCGAGGAGGCGCTCGAGAAGGTCGCGCTCGGTCCCGAGAGGAGATCGCGCGTCATCACCGAGAAAGAGAAGTGGATCGTCGCCTACCACGAGGCCGGCCACGCGCTCTGCTTCAAGCTGCTGAAGAACACGAACCCGGTGCACAAGATCTCGATCGTCGCCCGGGGCATGGCCATGGGCGTCACCTGGTCGCTCCCGCAGGAGGACCGCTACTTCCGCACGCGCCACGAGTTCGAGGACGACATCGCCGCGGCGCTCGGCGGCTGGGTCGCGGAGCAGCTGCACCTCGGGGGCGACGCCACCACGGGCGCCTCCAACGACATCGAAAAGGCGACCGAAATGGCCCGCCAGATGGTCACGAAGTTCGGAATGAGCGAAAAGCTGGGCCCCCTGCAGTACGGGAAGACCGACGAGCTCATCTTCCTCGGCCGGCAGATCCAGGAAGAGCGGAACTATTCCGAGGACGTGGCGAAGGTCATCGACTCGGAGGTCCACGACATCGTCGACCGGGCACGCCAGCGGGCCTACGAGGTGCTGACCCAGAACCGCGACAAGCTCGATCTCGTCGTGAACAAGCTGATCGAGCAGGAAACGCTCGAGTCCGACGAGTTCAACCGGCTCTTCGAGGAAGGCGACGGCGGGCTGCCCGTCGCCGCGTCGACGCCCGACCAGACGCCCCCGGGCGCGCCGGCCGGCGAAGAGCGCCGCCGCGAGAAGGGCGAAAAGGGAAAGGGTCCCGCGCCCGCACCGACGCCGGCCTGACCCCGCTCGCCTGTCGCGAGCGCTCGCCTGCCTGTCACGCATAACAGTCGGCATGACGCTTGCTTGTAGTTACAAGCGATGGCAGAAATCGTCGTGGCAGTACTCGCGCGGATGGGACAGAGCGAGCCGGCTCGGCTCGCGGCGCTGTGGGCGTTCACGGTGATGCTCGCCGTGGCGTTCCTGGCGCTCCTCATCGGCGATCAGGTGCACGCCGCCAGCTTCTAACCCCCGCGGCTAGCCTCCTCGCGTGCGTCTTTTCATCGCTATCGCCCTGCCAGCGGACCTGGCCGCTCGCGCCGCGGCGCTCCTTCCGGACGCCCTGCCGGGCCTCCGGCGGGTCAAACCGGAGAACCTCCACGTCACGTTGGCGTTCCTCGGCTGGACGCCCGACGAGAAGCTCGGGGACGTGGTGGCGGCCGCGAACGAGGCCGCCCGCGGCCAGGCCCCGTTCACCTTGGTGTTCGATCGCGCCGGCCGGTTCCCAGAACGAGGGCGGCCGCGCGTCGTCTGGCTCGGGATCGGCGAAGGCCTCGCCGGCGTCGCCGGAGCCGGAGCGCGTGTCGCGAGCGCCCTGCGGCTCCGGTCGCTGCGCTTCGACGACAAGCCGCTCTCTCCGCACCTGACGCTCGCGCGAGTCCGCGAGGACGCGAGCCTCGCCGAGGCTCGGACGGTCGCCGCCGCTGTCGAGGCACTCTCCGTGGCCCCACTCTCGACCGACGTCAACGAGATTCGGGTGATGGAGAGCGTCCTTTCGCCAAAGGGCCCTCGCTATACCCCCCGCGCGGCCTCGCCTCTTCGCTCCGCATGACCCGCCCACGAATTCCGAGCGCTACACTCGGAATTCGGAGGGCAGCCATGCAGCGCACGGCGGATCCCTATCGCGACACGGACGTGATCGACGCGCGAGCCCCGCGGACGAATCAGGCGATCGTCGGGACGCTCTCGCTCATCGCCGTCCTCACCGGTTGGTGGCCCATCCTCGGCCTGCTCGCCGGTCAGCTCGCGATCGGTCTCGCTTTCGGGCGGCGGTACTGCCTCCCGTGCCTCCTCTACTTCGAGGTGCTCCAGCCACGCATCGGCGAGGGTTCGATCGAGGACAGCCGTCCGCCACGGTTCGCGAACCAGGTCGGCGCCCTCTTCCTCGGATCGGCGACGCTCGCGTATCTCTTTGGGTTGTCGGTCGTCGGCGCGGTCCTCGGCCTCATCGTCGCGGCGCTCGCGCTTCTCGCGGCGACGACCGGCCTCTGCGTCGGCTGCGAGATGTATCGGATGGCGGCCCGCCTTCGTGGGATCCGTGCGCGGCGCATCGACTCGGTCGACCTCGCCGAGCTCGGTGCCGGCCGGTTCGCCGGCGACATCGTCGTCCAGTTCACGCACCCGCTCTGCACGGATTGCCACACACTCGAGGAGGAGCTCCGCGCTCGTGGCCGCACGATCGTCACGGTCGACGTCTCGCGGCGGCCCGAGCTCGCGCGGAAGTACGGCGTCGCGCTCGTCCCGACCGCGGTAGCGGTGGCGCCGAGTGGGGCGGTCATCGAGCGGCTGGCGTAGCCTTCGTCGCCGCCGTGCCTACCCACGAAAAGCCGACGGCGCAGCCGCGATCCGCGAAGGGACGGCTCGAGCGCGCGATGGGCGACCTCCTCGGCTCCGACGAGCTCCGTGATCTCCCCGGAGCGGGCCGCCCACTTCCACCCGATCCGGACGCGGATGCCGGCGACGAGTGGGCGGCGCGCCACGTCCTCCGCACCGCGGCGGCGCTTCCGCCGTGGGCCGAGCTACGCCGGGACATCGGCGAGCGGCGTGCTCGCATCGTCACGAGGCTTCGCGCGCATCAGTCTTGGCTCGAGCGCCGCGAGGCGCTCGTCGGGCGGCTTCCGGCCGAACGGATCGTCGGCGAGGTCGCGCTGACGCGCGAGGCTGACCGACGCGTCCGGGCCGAGGTCGCGAGCGCGGTCGGCGAGGTGAACGCGCTGATCCGCCAGCACAACCTTCAGGTCACGACCGCCGCGTTGCACCTCCGCACGGTCTCGGCCGACGAGCTCTTGGAGATCGCCCGAACGCGACGCTAGGCGGCGCGGTCTCCGCGGCGCACGAGCGGGGGTCGCACGACCCCACGCCGACGGAAGTTCGCGTAGGCGTAGCGGTCGCACGCGATCTCGGCGCTCGAGCCCCACCCGTGCGTCAGGTAGAGCCACCAGTGACAGAACTCGTGGAGGTAGAGGAAGCGGATGACCTCGCGCCGCGTCCGAAACGGCACGATCGGCGTGCCGTCGCTTCCGAGGTCGACGAGCTCGCGAAACGGGCGAAATGGCTCGGGGACCTGGAGGACGATCTCCGGCGCGTCCCAGTACGTGAAGGCCTGGAGGTGCGGGGCCGTCCGATACCGGAGCGGCTTCACGGTGACGCGGTAGCCCGTGGCCGTCGGGAGCCCGTGGAGGATCTCGCGAATCTCCGCCGCGCTGTGCGTCGGCAGCGTCGAGCGCACGGCCATCGGGCCGAGCGGACGGCCGCCCCCGCGAACGGATCTCACGCTTTCAATCTAGCGGCGGCCGGTTGCGTCCAAAAGGCGGGTGCTACGATTTCGGGCGAACGTCGCTCGAGCGGGAGCGATTAGGCCGCGCGAAGCCGAGAGAGAACCGGGGACGAGGTGGAAGCCCGGGAGGCGGAAGCGGCGCGAATGGGTCCCGCGAGACGGCATCCCGAGCCATGTCGGGTAGGGATGCCCGGATGCCCACCGTTAGCGGGGCGCTCCGTGATCGCGGAGGCTGAGGGTCCGCCAGCAATGGCGGGCCGAGATCGGGTGGCACCACGAGCCCTCGTCCCGAAATTCGGACGAGGGTTTTTGTTTTCCGGGGGAGTGGACGTCGTGGCGATCACCGCAGCGAACGTGGTGGACCTCGTGCCGGTCACGCGCGAACGGCTCGCCGACCTCGAGACGCCGGTCTCGGCGTTCGCGAAGCTGCGCGCGCTCGGCGGCGCGTTCCTCCTCGAGTCGGTCGAGGGTGGCGAGCGCATGGGCCGCTACTCCTTCATCGGCCTGTCGCCACGGACGACGCTGACATTCCGCGACGGCTCGGTCGTCATCGAGGAGTGGACCGATCCGGATCGCGGATCGCGGGGCGGGGGGAGGATCCGCGAGGAGTCGGCGGCCGATCCGCTCCGGACGGTGGGCGACGAGCTCGCCCGATACCGGCGCGCTCGGCTACCGGGGCTGCCCCGGTTCAACGGCGGGGCGGTCGGGTTCGTCGGGTACGAGGCCGCGCGCCGCTTCGAGCGTCTGCCGATCGGGGCGAACGATCCGTACGCGCCCTGGGGCATGCCCGAGGCGGTGTTCGCGATCTACGACACGGTCGTCGCCTTCGACCACCTGCGGCACACGCTCACCGTCCTCGCGCACGACGACGCGACCGCGCCCGGCGCGGCCGCGCGGGCGATCGACCGCGTGTTCGCGAAGCTGGACGGCCCGCTCCCGGCGTTCGCGCCGAACCCGTCCGCGCCCGCGGAGGTCCGTCCCAACGGAACACCGGCGGAGTACATGGCGCGCGTCGCCAGAGCACGCGAGCTCATCGCCGACGGAGACTGCATCCAGATCGTGCTCGCGCAGCGCTTCGACGTGCGGCCGGCGCCGGACGCCCTCGCGCTCTACCGGGCGCTCCGTCACGTGAATCCTTCGCCGTACATGTTCCTACTCGAGACCGCCGCGGCGACGCTCGTAGGCGCGTCACCAGAGCCGTTCGTGCGCGTCGAGGGCGGGAAGGTGGTCATGCACCCGATCGCCGGAACGCGCCCACGCGGCGAGGACGGGGCGGAGGACGCTGCGAACGAGGCCGAGCTGCGTTCCTCCGAGAAGGAGCGGGCGGAGCACGTCATGCTCGTCGACCTCGCGCGCAACGACATCGGGCGCGTCTCGCGCGCGGGGACGGTCCGCGTGAAGGAGCTCATGCGCGTCGACCGCTTCTCGCACGTCATGCACCTCACCTCGGTCGTCGAAGGAGAGCTCGCGGCGGGACTCGACGCCCTGGACGCGTTCCGCGCGTGCTTCCCCGCCGGAACCGTCTCGGGCGCGCCGAAGATCCGGGCCATGGAACGCATCGCCGAGCTGGAGCCGGATCAACGCGGGCCCTACGCGGGCGCGGTCGGGTATCTCGGGTTCGACGGCGCGCTCGATACGTGCATCACCATCCGCACCGCGGTGCTCGCGAAGGGGGTGTGCCGCATCCAGGCGGGTGCGGGGATCGTGGCCGATTCCGATCCCAAGGCCGAGGAAGCGGAGACGCGCGCGAAGGCCCGCGCGCTGCTCCGCGCGATCGAGATGCTCTCGGGCATGGACGCGATCCGATGACCCGGGTCCTGCTCGTCGACAACTATGACTCGTTCACGTACAACCTCGCGCAGGCGTTCGGGGCGCTCGGCGCCGCGGTCACCGTCATCCGCGCCGACGACGGCGCGCTCGACGCGGCGCTCGACACGAGGCCCGACCGGCTGGTCATCTCGCCGGGGCCCGGACGGCCCGAGGCCGCCGGCCGCTCACCGGACCTGGTGCGGCAGGCTCCGACGCGGGGAATCCCCACGCTCGGGGTCTGCCTCGGCCTGCAGTGCGCGGCGGTCGCGTTCGGCGCGAAGGTAATCCGCGCGCCCGAGCCACGGCACGGCAAGACGTCGCTGGTGCGGCACGATGGATCGGGCATCTTCGCCGGCGTCCCCGATCCGACCGAGGCGACGAGGTACCACTCGCTCATGGTCGACGCGGCGACCCTTCCGCCCGAGCTCGTCGTCACCGCGCGGAGCGACGATGGCGTCGTCATGGCCCTCCGCCATCGGACGCTGCCGCTCGAGGCCGTGCAGTTCCATCCGGAATCCGTCATGACCGCGGACGGCATGCGCATGCTGGAGAACTTCCTTGGACGCGCGTGAGGCCGTCGGCATCGTCGCCAGCGGGCGGACGCTCACCCGTGCGGAGGCGCACGCGGCGATGTCCTCGGTCATGGCCGGCGAGGCGACACCGGCGCAGCTCGGCGCGCTCCTGGCGGCGCTGCACGTCCGCGGCGAGACGGTGGATGAGATCGCGGGCTGCGCCGCGGCGCTCCGCGACGTGGTCGTGCGGGTCGTCCTCGAGCGGGACGCGATCGACATCGTCGGCACCGGCGGCGACCGGTCGAACAGCTTCAACATCTCCACGGTGTCCTCGTTCGTCGTGGCGGGTGCCGGCGGCCGGGTGGCCAAACACGGCAACCGGGCCGCGTCGAGCGCGTGCGGCAGCGCGGACGTCCTCGAGGCGCTCGGCGTGAAGATCGATCTCGGTGCCGACGGCGTCGCGCGATGCGTCGAGGAGACGAACATCGGGTTCATGTTCGCTCCGCGTTTCCATCCCGCGATGCGCCACGCCGGGCCGGTGCGGCGCGAGATCGGGATCCGTACGGTGTTCAACGTGCTCGGCCCTCTCGCGAACCCCGCGGGGGTCCGGCGCATCCTTCTCGGCGTGCCGTCGCCGGCGCTCGGGGAAAAGATCGCGCGCGTGCTCGGCGAG
>VBFI01000213.1 GCA_005889275.1 Chloroflexota bacterium
AGATGCTGCTGCGCGCGTTGCCGTCACGGGGTGCGTCCGTCGTCGTCGGGCCGGGCGAGAACGCGGGCGCGGTCGACCTTGGCGGCGGACTTCTGTGCGTCTTTAAGGTCGAGAGCCACAACCACCCCTCCGCCATCGAGCCGTTCCAGGGCGCGGCCACCGGTGTAGGTGGGATCCTGCGCGACATCTTCGCGATGGGCGCGCGCCCGACCGCGGTCCTGAACGCGCTGTTCTTCGGCGATCCGGCCGATCCCGCCGTCCGCCGCACGATCTCCGGCGTGACCGGCGGCATCTCCTTCTACGGAAACTGCGTCGGTATCCCCGATGTCGCCGGGCACATCTCGTTCGAGCCCTGCTACGCCGAGAACCCGCTCGTGAACGCGATGTGCGTCGGCTTCGCACGCTCCGCAGACCTCCGCAAGGCAAGCGGTGCGCGACCGGGCAGTGCGGTGTACCTCGTGGGGAGCGACACGGGCCGCGACGGAATCGCGGGCGCCTCGCTCCTGGCGTCGTTCGAGCTCGGCTCCAGCTCCGACGCCAAGCGCCCGTCGGTCCAGGTGGGCAACCCGTTCCTTGAGAAGCTCCTGCTCGAAGCCACCCTCGAATTGGTCGAAGCCGACGCGATCGAGGCGGTGCAAGACCTCGGCGCCGCGGGACTTACGTGCGCGGTCAGCGAAGTTGCGGCAAAGAGCGGTGTCGGCATGCGGATAGACGTCGCGCTCGTGCCGCGCCGAGCACGCGCCATGACTCCAGACGAGGTCATGCTCAGCGAATCGCAGGAGCGAATGCTCGTCATCGCGCGCCCCGGCCGCGAGCGCGATGTCGAGCGCATTTTCAAGCGCTGGGAGCTACACGGCACCCGGATCGGCGAAGTGACCGCCGAGCCTCTCCTCCAGATCTTCGATGCCGACCAGCTGGTCGCATCGCTGCCGCCGCGAGCGCTCGCCGACGACGCGCCGGAGTACGACATCGCCGATCTTGCAGCCTCGCATGCGGCTGAGGCCGAGGCGTCGCTCGTGCTCACGGGGCCTGTTTCCAGCGGGGCCGGCGCTCAGGTACGTGACCGCCCCCCGTTGCGCGCGAGTGACGCCTCGTCCTCGCCACAGGCCACTGCAAAGATCGGACTCGAGCTTTTGGATCTACTCGCGTCGCCGGCGATCGCGTCGCGCAAGGTCATTTATCGCACGTACGATCAGATGGTCGGCACGGATACGGTCGTCGGTCCTGGTGCCGATGCGGCGGTGATGCGCATCAAAGGCCGCGCTGACGGCATCGCGCTCGCCATCGATGCGCAGCCGCGAGTCGCTGCGATCGATCCGTTCGTGGGCGCTGCAGCCGCTGTCGCGGAGGCGACGCGCAATCTCGTGTGTATGGGCGCTACGCCCCTCGCGATCACGGACTGTGTCAACGTCGGCAATCCGGAGCGCCCCCAGGGCGCGTGGCAGCTCACTCGGACGGTCGAAGGCATCGCCGCGGCGAGCGAAGCGCTCGGCGTTCCGGTGGTCTCAGGCAACGTGTCCCTGTACAACGCGACGCACGGCGCCGACATCTGGCCGGCGGCCGTCATCGGCGCGGTCGGACGGTTCGCCGACGTCACTGATTACATCCCGCCGACGAGCGGCAAACCGGGCGATCTCGTTCTCCTCGCGGGAAGCGCGCAGGTCTCGCTCGGCGCGTCCGCGTACGGCGCCACGCGGGGCATCCATGAAGGCCCGGTGACGATCGACCTCGAGGTCGAGGCACGACTCCAGCGCTTCATCCTCGCGGCGCACGCGAAAGGCGCGATCCGCGCCGCCCACGACCGCGACGCCGGCGGCCTCGCTGTGGCGCTCGCGGAGCTCGTCATCCGCGACTGCATCGGCATGAAGGTGACGCTGCCCGCGATCCGCGGTATCGACAAGCGTGTCGCGCTGTTCGGCGAAGGGTCCTCAGGCGTTGTCCTCGTCATCGAGCTCGCGCACGAGGACGGGGTGCGCGCACTCGCGCGCGAGCACGACATTCCGCTGTGGACGCTCGGGACGGTCGGTGGCGATCTCCTCGAGGTCGCGCCGGTCCTCGGCACGCCCGTAGCCGCGCTCGCCGAGGCCCATGCGCACGGTCTCGGCCGCGCGCTCGGAAGGGACGCATAGAGAGATGTGCGGCATCGTCGGTATTTGGAACCGCGAGCGGGCCGATCCGACCGAGGCCGCGCGCCTCGCCTTCTTCGCGCTCTACGCGCTGCAGCATCGGGGTCAGGAGTCCGCGGGGATCGCCGCGACCGATGGCCGCGACATGCGGATCGTCCGGCGCATGGGCCTCGTCGGCCAGGTGTTCAGCGAGCCCGACCTCGGGATCCTGGGGGGCCGCGCGGCGATCGGCCATACGCGCTATTCGACGACCGGCAGCTCCCGTATCCAGAACGCCCAGCCGATGGTCGTGCGTGGCGAAGCGCTCGGCGAGCTCGCGATCGGTCACAACGGCAACTGCATCAACGCGCGCGACCTGCGCGAAGAACTCGCGCGCGAGGGCGTGCCGTTCACGACCTCGAGCGACACCGAGGTGATCGCTCAGGTCATCGCGCGCGAGGACGGCCCCACGTGGGACGAGCGCCTGGCGCGTGCT
>VBFI01000214.1 GCA_005889275.1 Chloroflexota bacterium
GAAGGCCTCCCAAAAACGGAGGCTTTTTTGTTGCCCGGAGGAGAAAGAGCTGAACGAGCTGGGAAGTCTCGCGCCGCCCCGCGGCTTTCGCGACATCCTGCCCACGGAGGCGCGGGAGCTGCGGGTCCTCGAGCGAAGGCTGACGGAGACCTTCGCGGGCTACGGCTACATGCCCCTCGAGCCGCCGATGGTGGAGTACGGCGCCGAGCCGTCACGGGAGCGGCGCATCCAGTTCCTCGACACCGACGGCAAGCTCGTCGCGCTGCGACCCGACCTCACCACGGCCGTCGCTCGGCTCGTCGCGCAGCGATACCGCGAGATGAACGGCGCGCTGCGGCTGTCGTATTTCGCTCCGATCTTCCGCGAGGAGCCCGCGATGACCGCCGGCGAGCGCCAGCTGCTCCAGGCCGGCGTCGAGCTCATCGGCACCTCGGGCGCCGTCGCCGACGCCGACGTCCTCGCGCTCCTCGCCGAATCGCTCGAGGCCTGCGGCCTCCGGCCGGACCGGACCGCGATCCATGTCGGGCACGTCGGGCTCGTGCGTCGGCTCGTCAGCGGTCTCCCCGGCGCGGTCCGTGACCAGGTGCTCGAGCTCCTGCGAGGCGGGGATCACGTCGGCGCGTGGGCGCGGGCGAGCGCCGGCGGCATGTCGGACGACGACCTCGAGCGGGCTCGACGAACACTCGATGTCGCCGGACGCGAGATCGAGGGGCTCGTGGCCGACGAGGCCGCGCAGATCCGAACGGTCATCCACCTGGCGCGCGAGCGATACCCCGGGAGGGCGCCGCGCTGGGGCATCCCGAACGTCGGGCTCGTGCCCGCGCTCCCCTACTACACCGGCATCGTCTTCGAGGCGCTCCACCCCGACGTCGGCCTGATCGCCTCCGGCGGGCGATACGACCTCCTCATCGGGACTTTCGGCGCGCCACGCCCCGCGATCGGTTTCGCGATCGACGTCCTGCGACTGCACCGGGCGCTCTTTGCCGAGGGCTGGCGGCCCGGCCGCACGACGCCCCTCATCACGCTCCGGCCCGCGGCCGATGAGCGCGCGACGATGCGCTGCGCGGCGGCACTCCGCGGCTCGGGCCTGTCGGTCGCCATTGGGGAGGTAGCCGAAAGCGCAGGCCTGACCATCGTGAACGCTGAAGTCGTCGACGAGCGGCGCGTGAAGCTGGACGATGGCCGGGTCGTCGATGCCGAGGCGCTCGCGCGCGAGCACGCCGCATGAGACCGCTTCGCCTCGCGCTCGCGCAAGGCCTGCTCCTGAACGACGCGCTCGGTGCCCTTCGCGCCATCGGGATCGACGTCTCGCGGATCACCCCTGGCGGCCGCCGGCTCGTCGTTGACGGCGGCGACCTCGAGTTCGTCCTCGCGCGGCCGAGCGACATCGCCACGTATGTCGAGCGCGGCGCGGCGGACCTCGGGATCGTCGGGAAGGACGTCCTCATGGAGACTGGCGCGCGCGTCGTCGAGCTCGTTGATCTCCGCTTCGGCGCCTGCCGCTTCGTCGTGGCCGCGCCGCGCGGCGCCGTCGACCGCGCGCTCGACGAATACCGCCACCTCGGCAGTCTGGAGGTCGCCACGAAGTACCCGCGTGTCGCCTCGTCCCACTTCCGCGCCCGCGGCATCGAGGTCGAGATCGTCAAGGTCTCCGGGTCCGCCGAGGTCGCCCCCTACGTCGGCCTCGCCGACTGGATCGTGGATCTCGTCGCGACCGGCGCGACGCTACGCGCGAACGACCTCGCGATCGTCGAAGAGATCGCCGCCTCCAGCGCGCGGCTTGTCGCCAACCCGGCCTCATATCACGTGCGACGGACCGAGATCGAGCCGCTCGTCACCCGGCTCGCGGAGTGGGCGGCGCGGCCGTGAGGGTGCGATCGCTCGCGCTCTTGTCAGCGGACATCGCTCGGGCGCGCCGCGGCGGCGCGTTTGGTCGCGTCGAACGCAGCGCGGCGGAACGCGTCGTCGCGAGCGTGCGGCGCGAGGGCGACGCGGCGGTACTCCGCGTCGTGCGGCGCTTCGACCGGCGGCAGGCCGGCCCGCGCGATCTCGTCGTGCGCTCGCCGGCCCTTCGTCATGCGGCCGACCGATGCTCCGGCGAGACGCGCGACGCGATCGACCTCGCGTACACGCGCATCCGCGCGTTCCACGAGCGGCAGCGCCCGCGGGAGATCCGCCGGTCCGACCGCGGCGCGGACGTCCGGCTCGTGCCGCGTCCACTCGATCGCATTGGCGCACTGGTCCCCCGCGGACTGTCGGCGTATCCCTCTACCGCGCTCATGACCGGTGTCCCCGCGCAGGTCGCGGGCGTACCGGAGCTCGTGGTCGCGTCGCCGATGCCGGC
>VBFI01000215.1 GCA_005889275.1 Chloroflexota bacterium
GACCGCTGATCCGCATCCCGCGACATCCGTTCGTGATGGCGCGGCTCGGGTTGCCCGGCGTGCTCCCTGCGCGCGCTCTCGCGCGCATCGCCTTCAGCGGCGTGCGCGCGCGGGCGCTCTTCGCGGGTCTCGCGGCGCACTCCGTGTTGCCCCTCGACGCTCCGCTCACGGCGTCCTTCGGCCTCATGTTCGCGGTGGCGACGCACGTCGCGAACTGGCCACTACCGCGTGGCGGATCGCAGCGCATTGCCGACGCGCTCGCCACGCGCCTGCGATCGCTCGGCGGCACGATCGAGACGGGCCGCCACGTTGGAAGCCTGGACGAGATCGGCGCGGCCCGAGCGTATCTCTGCGACGTGACCCCGCGGCAGCTCGAAGACATCGCCGGCCCTCGTCTATCCGACGGGTATCGCGCGAAGCTCCATTCGTTCCGCTACGGCCCGGGCGTCTTCAAGCTCGACTACGCGATCGATGGCCCGATCCCGTGGCGCGCCAAAGAGTGCCTTCGCGCAGGGACGGTCCATCTCGGAGGAACGCTCGACGAGATCGCCGAGAGCGAGGCCGAGATCGCGCGCGGCACGCCTGCCGAGCGCCCGTTCATCCTCGTCGGACAGCAGAGCCTCTTCGACCCGTCGCGCGCTCCCGCGGGCAAGCACACCGTGTGGGCGTACTGCCACATCCCGAACGGGTCCACATTCGACATGACCGAACGATTGGAGGCGCAGATCGAGCGCTTCGCGCCGGGATTCCGCGACCGGGTTCTCGCGCGCTCGGTGATGGGCCCGGCCGAGATCCATCGCCACAACGAGAACTACATCGGAGGCGACATCGGCGGCGGCGCGAACACCCTGTTCCAGTTCATGACGCGCCCGTTCTTCCGTCTCGACCCTTACGCGACCTCCGCGCGCGACGTTTACCTTTGCTCGTCGTCTGCTCCTCCCGGCGGGGGAGTACACGGGATGTGCGGCTACCACGCCGCGCGGAGCGCCATGCGCCACGCCCTGAGGTAGCCGGAAGACCCCCCAGAAGGCAGGTTTTCAAACGGTTTCGGCTCGTACGCTTGGCGCGGTGAAGGACAAGGGGACGGGCGCGGAAAACCTGGTCTGGCTGGCAAGCCGGCAGGGCGGCGGCCGCGCGCATCCATCGTCGCTGGCGGCCGACGACATCCTTGCGGGGCTCACGGGACGTATCGCCGAGCTCGAGGCGCGCGTCTCCGCGATATTGGCGGAGGTCGAACCGGAGCCGCCTCGCGCCGACTCCGAGTCCGGCCGCGCCCTCAGCGCCCGGAAGGCGGACGTGAGTCGCGGCACTGACAAGATGAGCCGCGACACCCGCGTTGAAGCGGACGATGAGCTGACGCGCGCCAGTGAGGAGCGCCGCATGCTTGCAAACGAAATGCGGCTGCTGCGCGAAGCATTTCAGGAAGTGCGCGGCCGTCAACTTTCCGCGGGTGCAGGAGCGAACGCGATCGAAGGGCAGATCGCGCCCGACCTCCGGGCCGCTATCGCAGACGAGATGCGATCGCTGCTCACTGAGCTTCTCGGGGACTTCCGCGCTCGAGCCGCGCCTCCTCCGCCGACGGCCGCGGTCGCCGAGTCGACCGAGGCCGCGGTGGCAACGCCTGGGGTGCCAGAGCAGCTCGTCGAGGATGTCGAGACGGTCGCGCCGGTCGCTGACCGGGGCGGGACCATCGAGGCGCCGATCGAAACGGTCGAGCCGGCCATCGAGCCGGCCGCCGAGTTCGTGAGGCCCGCGGTCACCGAACCGATCGTCGACGAGTACGTCGAGGACCTGCGCGCGTCCGAACCCGTCGCGCCCACCGATGCGGTCCAGGTCTGGGCTCCCGAACCGGTCACGCCGCCGATCGTCGACGAGTACGTGGAGACGCCTCCTTGGACCGAAACGGAAGCGTCGGCCGATGCGCTCGAGGCAACCGCCCTGCCGGAGCCCGCAGCGCAGATCGTCTTCGCGCCCATTCCAGAGCCACTGCAGCGGGCGCCATTGATTCCCGAGGACGTCGAGGAATTTGTTCGGGCCGATCCTCCCGCACCGATCGAAGCGATCGATGTGCGCCCCGCTCCCGC
>VBFI01000216.1 GCA_005889275.1 Chloroflexota bacterium
TCCGCATCCAGCCCATGCCGGTGGTGATCGCGATGTCGACGAACTCGTTCGCGTCACGCTTGTCGAACCCGGGAAGGATCCCGATGACCAGGCCGTTCGCTTTCTTGGCGCCGCGGCTCGCCGCTTCCATCACCCCGGACAGCCCGCCGCTCACGAGAACGCCGGAACGCTCCGCGACAAGCCGACCGACCTCCTCCGCGTACTCGAGCGCCCTCTGCGGGACCGGGTCGCGAGCGTCCTTCGCGCTCTTTCCGATGACGGTGACGAGGACCGGGCGAGTCACGGCGCGGTGAGCATAGGGTCGCGCTCGAGCAGTGCACGGAACGCCGCGGGCCACGCGAACCAGTGGCGTGCCGCTACCGCGCCGGTGCGCTCGTCGTACGCCTCGGAGAGCAGACCGTCCCACGTCTCGACCTTCGCCAAGCGCGTGCGCGCCCGCGCTTCGCGATCCGGATCGGCGGTCACGCGCGCGACGACGATCTCCTGGAGGTCGCCGAGCGTCCAGGGCCGAGGCGTGTGCAGCGACCCGAGCCCGCCGAACGGACCCGCGAAATAGCCCTCGTTCGCCGCGCTCCAGGCGAAGGCGATCGTCGCGCGCCAGGCCGGATCGCCCGCCGCGCAGAAGCCCCAGCCCGGAGCGAAGACCGTCGGCAGGTCGTTCGCATCGTGGTAGTGGCGGGCGCCCTCGCCGCGCGGCCCGGCGACCGCGTACGCGAATCGCCCGTCGCTCGCGAAGTGCAGGAGCGTCGCTTCGCGGATCTCGTCCGCGGCGGGATGATCGAAGGCGCGAAGCACGTGCCACAGGAGGACGTGGCTCGAGAAGTGGTACGGCTGACGAAGCGGGTCGTCGGCCGGCGTCTCGGCGGTCGCGACCAGGCCGAACGCCGATCGACGCGCGAGGAGGCGCTCGAGCGTCTCGCGGCAGGCATCGCCGTATCGCTCGCGCCACGCCCCATCACCGGTCAAGCGCGCGTGGTCGGCGACGAGGAGCGGTGGGTAGAGCTGCTGGTCCAGCTGGAAGGCGACGTCCTTCGCGCGCCCGGTCTCGAGCGAGGAGCGTGGCCACGCGCCCTCAGGCCGCTCGGCGACGTCGAAGAGCCACGTGATGAACCCCTCGACGGCCGCCCTCGCCATGGCCTCCTGCGGCGCCGCGCCGAGCAGGGCTCGGCAGATGTAGTAGGCGTCGCGCGTCCAGACGAGTGGAAGGATCTCGTGGTCGGTGATGATCGCGATCGCCCGTTCGGTGATCCGCGACGCGGCGCAGTCAAGCGCATAGGCGACTCCGCGGCGCACCGGGTGGGCCGCCTCGCGCTCGAGACCGAGACCGGTCCAGAGGGCGCGCCGCGACCGGACCTCGCGATCGATCACATCGCTCGCGTCGCGCGCCAGCGACCGCACTTCGGCGATGGCCTGGTCGGTGTCGCGGCCGAACGCGAGCGCGAGGACGAGCAAGCCGCTCGCGTTCGCGCGGACCTCGAGCAGCTCGGGAACGAGGATGGCGACGGCGGCCTCGAGGGCATCGTCATCGATCCACCGGATCGGGCCATCGCGTCCGTGGCGCGGCGCGACCGGCGGGTGCGGAATCGGTCCGCCTTCGGTGATCTGGGTGTAGTCCGCTCGCCCGAGTCGCGGATCGCCGGTCCATTCCGGCAGGAGCCGCAGCCGCGACTGGCGGGCCACGACGCGGACCACCTGGACCGCTCCGGCCCGCCCGTTCGGCGCGATCGTCGTGACCTCGATGCGCGCGTCTTCGCGATCGTGGACCGCGAGTGGGAACGAGTCTTCGACGAAGAACGCCTCGGCGCGACCCTCGAGGAGCGAGAGCCCGAACGAGGGGCGGTCCGGCGCCGCGAGCGCCGCACGGTGCCGGCGCACCGCGTCCTCGTCCCCCCGCGAGGACTCCGGGAACGGATCGGTCGCGGTGAGCCAGAGCCGGCCGATCTTGGGATTCGCCATGCCGAGCGAAACGAGCCGGCCGCTGGGCGCGAGCGATCCGGCGACGATGCCGTTGCCGAAGTCCAGCGGCTTGTACGACTCTCGCGGATCGAGCGGCGTCACGCCGCGGCAGGCGCGGGGATCAGCGCGGCGCCGTGAGCGCCCGCCCCGAGGCCGCGTCCATCCAGCGGATCTTGTGCGGCTCGGGTGTGAGGCGTAGGTCCTCATCGGCGCGCAGCGCGGTGTCCGCGGGCGCGACGACCTTGATCAGGTCCTTCCCCACCTGCACCGTGAGGAGAGCATGCGAGCCGAGCGGCTCGACGACGAGGATCTTGCCGCGAAGGGGACCCTCCCCGGTCCGGATGTTCTCCGGACGGATGCCGAGCAGCAGCTCCTTCCCGTCCATGCCCGGCGGACCCGGGAGTTCGAAGGCGTCGCTCGCGGCGGTGCCGTTCCGGGCGCGGCAGCTCAGAAAGTTCATCGGCGGCGAGCCGATGAACGACCCGACGAACACGTCGGCGGGCCGGTCGTACAGCACGCTCGGGGTGTCCACCTGGACGATCTCCCCGTCCTTCATCACCGCGATGCGGTCACCCATCGAGAGCGCCTCGATCTGGTCATGCGTGACATACACGGTCGTGCGCTTCACCTCGGCGTGCAGGCGCTTCAGCTCGGCGCGCGCGTGCAGCCGGAGGAGCGCGTCGAGGTTGGAGAGGGGCTCGTCCATGAGCAGGACCGGCGAGTCGGTCACGATCGCGCGGGCGACCGCGACGCGCTGGCGCTCGCCGCCGGAGAGCTGCGCCGGATAGCGATCGAGGAACGGCTCGAGCTGGAGCAGCGCCGCGCCCTCCTTCACCCGGCGTTCGACCTCGTCCTTCCGTCTTTCCGCAGCCCGACGGCCCGAGCAGGACCATGAACTCGCCGTCGCGGATAAGAAGATCGATGTCCTTGAGCGCGACGGTTTTGCCGAAGATCTTGCGGACGGACTCGAATCCCACGCTCGCCATCAGCTCACCGCCCTGGTCCCCAAAGGTTGAACAGGTAGCGCCGCATGAAGAAGATGAAGAAGAGCGACGGGATGATGAGGAAGAAGCCGCCGGCGAATCGGAAGTAGAGCGGCGAGATGTTGAGCGCGCCGAGCACCTGAGCCGGAAGCGTTGTGTTGCGGACCGTGAGGATCGTCGCGGCGAAGACCTCGTTCCACGAGGTCACGAAGGTGAAGATCGCGGCGGCCGCGAGGCCGGGCAGGGCCAGGGGCAGCGCGACGCGGACGAACGCGCCGAAGCGCGACGTGCCGAGCGTCGTCGCGGCCTCCTCGAGCTCGCGCGAGACACCCAGGAACACGCCCGCGGTCACGATGACGATGAACGGCAGGACCATCGCGGTGTGGATGATGATCACGCCCTGCAGCGTGTCGTACAGGCCGATCTGGATGAACGTGACGGCGAGGGGGATCGACAGGATCGCGATCGGGAACATCTTCGAGATGAGCACCCCGACCTGGATAAAGCCTCGTCCCGGGAAACTGAACCGCGCGAGCGCGTAACCCGCCGGCGTACCGATGAGCAGGCCGAGCACGATCGTGCCGAGGGCCACGATGACGCTGTTGCGCAGCGACGAAAGCACGCCCGTCGAGTTGACGAAGAAGTCCATCGTGTCCGTCGAGAAGCGCGTGGGCAGAAGCGGCTTCGGATACTCGTAGATCGCGGCGCGTTCGCTGAATGCGGCGAGCGCGATGAGGTAGATCGGGAAGAGCGTCCACAGGGCGAGGAACCCCGCCGCGCCGTAGAGCAGGACGCGGTCGAGGACCACGGCCCGGGAGGCCCGCCGCCGTACAGCCGGCGCGGCGATCGCGGTCATCGCGCG
The DNA here is from genome assembly GCA_005889275.1 of Chloroflexota bacterium. Classification (GTDB taxonomy): domain Bacteria; phylum Chloroflexota; class Limnocylindria; order P2-11E; family P2-11E; genus 3-1-20CM-2-70-9. The sequence continues at coordinate 3,802 of VBFI01000216.1, forward strand.
ATCTCCGTCTCGCGCACCCGGAGCAGGCGCATGTACACGATCGTCACGGCGATGGTGAGCGCGAGGATCAGGACCGCGAACGCGGCCGCGACGTGCTCGTTGCGGTTGTTGTAATACCAGTCATAGGCCTCGTATCCGAGGACCGGGAGCTGCCGGCCGGCGAGCGCCAGGACCACGGCGAAGGTCTGGAACGCGAAGATCGTGCGGATGATGAGCGCGGACTGGAGACTCGGCCGCAGCATCGGGAGGACGACCGAGATGGTGCGCCGGATGCGGCTCGCCCCGAACAGCTCCGCCGCCTCGAAGTAGTCGCGCGGGATGAGCTGCAGGCCCGCGAGGATGATGACCAGCACGATCGCTGTGGCTCTCCATGACTCGGCGACGACGACGGCGACGAAGATCCACTGCAGATTTTCGTACGAGAGGTACGCGATCGGCTCCTTGATGAGGCCGAGGCCCTGGAGGATGGTGTTCAGGTAGCCCTGGTCGGTGAACATCGCGAGCCACACGATGCCGGCCGCGAGGTCGGAGATCGCGAGCGGCAGGGCGTAGATGTAGAGGAACGCCCCATGCCCCGGGAAGCGTGAGTGGATGAGGAGCGCCATCGAGAGGGCGAGGACCATCTGGATCGGGACGATCGCGACGATCAGCAGGATCGTGTTTCGAAAGGAATCCGTGAAGGCTTGATCGTTGAGCATTCGCCGGTACGCGTCCAGGCCGAGCGTTCCGTCCGCGGCTTGGAACGAGAGCAGGACGGCCTGCGCGACCGGCACGAGGATGAGCAGGCCGAGAAAGATCAACGTGGGCGCGAGGAGGCCGAGCGGGAGGGCCGCCTCCGAGCGGAAGATGGCCGCCGGGAACGAGGCGGCCCTCCGGGCTCCGACCGCCATCTAGGTCACTTGACCTGGCAGGGACCGGTGCTCGCGGGGTCGGGGCGCCAGCACGGCGCCTTCGCGTCGTTCATGACCGTTTGGAGGTTCGCTCCCTCTTCGTTCAGGACCTTCTGGATGTCCTCGCCCTTGATGATGATTCGCTGGAACGTGTCGAGCTGGACCTTGTTGAACTCGCCGCCCTTCGCGCCGAGGCCGATCGGAAGGAGCGCGAC
>VBFI01000053.1 GCA_005889275.1 Chloroflexota bacterium
GGGGCTTGTGGCGACCGCGGTCGTCCCGAACGGCGGGACCGTGGAGTTACCAGATTTCGTCACGCCGCTCCAACAGGCCGTGGCGCCGGCCGCGAGCACGGCCGCACCCGGAGTCCCGTCATCCCGCGCGACCGCGGCGCCGACGAGCGCCGGGCGTCCGGCGCTTGTGATCCCGCCGCTGCCCTTCTTCCCGACGCCGACGCCCGCCCCGGCCACGCCTGCGACGCCCGCGCCGACGGCGAACCCTGGCGGTGGGCCAAACGCGACGTTCCCCGGTCACACGCCTGACCGCACCCCGAAACCGACGCGCTAGTTGACGCGGCTCGTCTTCACAGCGCTCGCGCTCTTCGCGGTCGCAGTCGGGCTTCTCGATCTCTCCGCGCGCGGCACGTTCGCCGCATCGTCAGGGCCGGTCGCCGTCGCCGGACAGGGCCCGCTGCTGCGTGTCACGCCTACCGCACAACGCGGGGCGGCCGGGCGGGGTCGTCTCGCGATCGTCGTCCGCGCCGCGCCGCCCGAGGCACGGAAAATCGCAGCCGCGCTCAACGCCGAGGGCCGGGCCGGCATCACGGTCACGTTCGCCCTCACCGCGCTCGACGTTCTCGCAGACCGTGAGCTCCCTCTTTTCATCGCCGGTCGCGGCCACGACCTCGCGTTCGCCGGCTACACCGATCTGGACACGACCCGTCTTCCGGAGCCGATCTGGACCGCGGAGACGGCGTTGGGCCGACGTTTCGTCGAGAGCGCAGCCGGCCGCGAGATCCGCGTCTACATCCCGACGGCCGGTGGGGACATGAACGCGTCCGCGCTCGAGACCGCGCGCCGGGCCGAACGAAGCGGGCTGGTGCCCCTCCTCCCCGCGCCGGCGCCCGCGACGCGCGGCGACCTCGACGGCCTTGTCCTCGTCCGAGACTCGCACGAGGTCGAGGCCCTGTTGACCGCTCTCGCGGGGGCGCGCGCCAACGGCGTGGCTGTCGTGCCGGCCGCCAGCCTCGCAGGGATCGCACCGGCCCCGCTGCCGATTCCCGCGCGCCTCGCCGGGGCCGCCGCGTTCGCGGGCTTCGACCTGTGGCGCGCGCTCGCCGATGTCGTCGTCGGGCTCGCGGGGCTCGCGACGCTGCTCATGGTCGTGCGGCTCGCCGTCGTCGCGATCCTCGCGACGGTGCAAGCGCGCCGCCGCGTCTCGTCGGCGGGGACGGTCCCGACCGTGGCCGTCCTCGTCGCCGCGTACAACGAGGAAGTCGTGATCGGCTCGTGCGTGCGCTCGATCCTCACGAGCGACCTCATCGCACTCCAGGTCGTCGTGGTCGACGACGGATCGACCGACGGGACCGCGACGGCGGCCGCGCAGGCCGGCGCGAACGACCCGCGCTTCCGCGTCATCCGCCAGCCGAACGCCGGCAAGGCGAGCGCACTCAACGCCGCGCTCGCGGCCGTCGACGCGCCGGTCGTCGTCGTGATGGACGCCGACTCGATCCTCGAGCGCGAGGCCCTGCGACGCCTGGTGACGCCATTCGTCGATCAGTCGGTCGGGGCGGTGGCGGGCAACGTGAAGGTCGGGAACCGCACCGGCTGGCTCGGCGTGCTCCAGCACGTCGAGTACGTCACGGGGATCAACCTCGATCGACGCTTCTTCGATCTCGTGAATGCGGTGAGCGTGGTCCCCGGCGCGCTCGGCGCTTTCCGTCGCGATCTGGTTGTCCACGTGGGTGGTTTCCCGCGCGACACGCTGGCCGAGGACGCGGATCTCACCGTCTCGATCGGCAAGCTGGGCTACCGCGTTCGCACAGTCGCCGACGCCCGGACGTGGACGGAGGTCCCGGCGACCTGGCGCGCGCTCTGGAAGCAGCGCTACCGCTGGTCGTACGGCACGCTCCAGGTCCTTTGGAAGCACCGCGACGCGCCGTTCCGCTGGCGCGCCACGAACGTCGGCCGCCTCGGCGTTCCGTACCTCATCGTCTTCGCATACCTTTTCCCCCTGCTCGGGCCGGCCGTGGATGCCCTGTTCCTCTACGGGCTTCTCGTTGGACCGCAGGTCGGGTACCTCTACACGTTCGGCCTCTTCACCGCGCTGCAGTTCTTCGCCGCGGCGCTCGCGCTCCGGCTTGACGGCGAGCCGTCCTGGCACGCGGTGGCCGTTCTCGGCTACCAGCTCGGCTACCGTCAGATGCTCTCGGCTGTCGTCGCGAGCTCGCTTTGGGCCGCGTTCTCGGGTCTTCCCGTTGGTTGGGGCAAGCTCGTGCGCCGGGGCTTCGCGCCGCGTCCGGGGTGAGCGGAGAGCCCCAGGTGCCCGACGACCACCGTCTATGCCCCGTCGCGAAGCGGCCGAGGGCACCACGTTGATCCAGAAGCTGATCATCGGAGGGCGTGCTCGAACGCCGCCGCGCCGTAGGAGTTGCGGTCCGGGAACTCAGATGACCGGCCGTCGCGGCACTTCTAGGTTCGGCACGCTGATGCGTCGACCGTTCGCCTCGATCGTCGTCTCACTCATGGTCGTTTCATGCGCCCCCGCAGAGAGGACCGTGGTCTCGGGGAGTCCAACTGCGGCCAGCTCGCCGATCGCCGTGCCAACCGCCTCCGCGACGGCGGCTCCGGCCACCTTCCCGGACCTGCCGGTGCTTATTGCCACGGGCGCCGATCTGCAGCGGTATCGGGGCGGCAAGTGGGAACTCGTCGCGCGCGTGTGCCCGGGTGCGACAAGCACCGGAAGGGCGATCGCGGAGCTTCTCGTCACATCAGACGGAACGCGCGCCCTCGTCGTCTGCTGGCAAACACCGGCCGGCGCGACGGACGCGGGGTTCGCTCGCGAGACCTACATCGTTGATCTTGCGTCGGGGGCGATCAAGGAGATCGCGCCGGTCGGCTACGGGGTCGGCGCGCTGTCCCCTGACGGCAAGCAGTTGATCGTCGGCGCATGGGTCAGGTCCTCGGACCCGACATGGCTGCTTTCGCATTGGTCGATCCGCGATCTGGCATCCGGGAATGAGACCGAGATCCTGCCGCCGGGTAACCACTTCATGTACGAGTGGCGATGGACAGTACTCGGGTCGTCGTACTTCCAGCCGGTCAGCTTTGGCGGTGGCGGCGTGAGCAGAAATGAGGCGGGCACGTTCCTCTGGACCGGCGTGGGCTGGCGGAAGCTCAGCGACGCTCGCCTGATCGAGGCAGCGAGCGATGGCAGTGCGGTCCTCGAGTTCACAGACAGCATGTCGTCTGCAGACAGGAGGGTCGGCGTCATCGCCGGTGGTGTGGAGCGCGTCTTGACACCGCAGAGCGTGACCTTCGAGCAGGCGGTAGCGCGACTCGGCGATGGTCGTGTCGTCGCCTGGCGCCCAGGCACTCGCGGACTGCCCGGCGGTTACATGGTTATCTACGCACCGAACGGCACGCCGACCTTATTCCCCGGCGACTTCGGCTTCTGGTGGGTCCATGACAACCGTTGGCTCGTGGGAACTGACTCCAGCAACCTGTACGCGTTCGACGTCGCAAGTGGACACTTCGCAAGCCTGCAAACGGGTCGTTCGATTGATGCCCTCGCGCTCCTACCGCACTGAGCGGCGATACGACCTCGCATCGAGCGAAGCGAGAGCGACGCACAACCGGCTGATATCGCGACAAGGATCGCGTCCGCGTGTACGAAACCGTCGGATTCGGGCGAAAACGCGTCACGTTCATGGCCGACGAACCCGGGTACCAGGACTTCCTCGCCGTGCGTGGTCCGTTGCTGACGTCGCCGCTTTACGTTCAAGATGACGGACGAGGGTGGAGGGCGCCGGAGCCCGAGGGGCTAGGAAGGGAGGCGGCTGTGAGCGCAGGAGGAAGCTACCGACGCGGGTACTACATCGTCGCGCAACGCCCAGTGGATCACACATCCGCTCCTGAGGCGGGTCTTCAGGGCTTCTTCGTCGCGATCCTCGCGACCATGCTCGTCCTGCTCGTCGTGGTGCTCGCCACCGATCCATCGCTGTCGGCGGGTATCGCGCCGGCGATTCGCGGGGCCTGGTCCGACATCGTCGCGGCGCTGAGCCACCACTAGCCGAAGCCACGCAAATCGCGACGATCCGCGAGACGTCAAACGTCCCGCGACGACGGCCCCGGCAGATCGCCGGGGCCGTTCGCAAAGACCGATTACTTGCAGTGAAGCTGGATGTTCCCTCCGTCGAGCGTTCCCGCTGCCGTGTAGCCGTTCGAGAGCTCGAGTCGGAACGTGTCATTCACGCCGGGCTCGCCGTTGTCCGCGACCTCGGCGTGGTACGTGCCCCCGCCGCCGGTCCAGTCCGCGGTCCCGTCGATCTGCCGTGATGTCGGTCCAGTCGTCCCCGGTCCGTACCCCATCACACCGGTGCCTTTCACCTTCAGGCCGTTGTGGTCACTGAACTGGAGATGGCCCCAGCCGCCCGGTCCGCCAGCGATCGCGAAGGTCGCTCGCCCGCTGGACAGGGTGATCCAGCCACCGCCGGTCACGAAGTCCTTGTTCAGGCAGCCACCCATGTCCGCGGCCCCGCAGGCGATGTCGGCGTGCGCGGACGCGACGATCAGATCCGTCTTCGTCCCGAAAACGGGATCCGTGAGCATGATGTGCAAGGCATTCACGGTGATGTCGCCACTCTGGCCCGACGCGCTCGCAATCTGCTCGTTGATCACGATGACGCCGAGGTCCGGCACGGGCACCTGCTGGTTCGCCTGCCCGCTCACCGTGATCGTCTGGCCGTTCACGGTGAGGCCGGCGATCTCCGAGCTCCCCGAGATGCTCGCGCTACCTCCATTGCATGTCGCGCTCGCGCGTGCGGAGAGGACCTCCGCGCCGATGGACTGATTCAGCGTTGACAGTGAGAAGCGCGCGACGAACGCCTCGGCGCTGCTCTTGTTCCCATGCGCGACGACCGTCGCGTGGAGGATCTGCGCCTGGAGCGCGCCGTTCGTCGGATCGAAGAATCCGGGAACCGGGTAGTCGAGCAGGCTCGCCTCGAGGTGACCGCCGCCCGCGCTCACCGGACCGGTATCGACGATCGGTCCGACCCCGATCCCCGCGACACTTCCCTGGACCACCGTCGCTCGTCCGCTGAACGTGGTCGCGGTCGAGGCCGCGGCCTGGCCGGCGCTCGGCCAGCCGAGAACAGCGACCACGAAGAGCGCCGCGATCGCGCCCGTGATAGGCCGGTACGTCTTCATGTGCGTCCCTCCAACTTTTTCGCCAGGTACGTTTTTCCCCCTCGGCCGCCAGCGGAACGGATGCCCGAACAGGCCCACGGTCGCCGGAACTGGGGGAAGTGGCGGCCGTTATTTCTGCCGGAGCCAGCGCAGGAGTGAGGCATGGGTCCGTCGCTATCTCGACGAGAGATCGAGGTCATCAGACACGTCGCCAAAGGCGAGACATCGAAGGAGATCGCCGGAGCGCTCGGTATCGGCGAGCGGACGGTGAACTGGCACATCGGTCGCGTCTTCGTCAAGCTCGGAGCGGGGAGCCGCGCCGAAGCCGTCGCGCTCGCGATCGAGCTCGGCGTCGTGCGCCAGGTCCACGACACGCAGACGAGTCCCTGACAGTACCCGCGGGCGAGCGCCAACGGCAGCCGATCCCGCTCGGATCTCCTGCGGCGTGAAAGAATCGCGGCGATCGCGATGAAGACGACGAGCGCGCTTTCCGCCACGGGGCTCGCGCGGACGCACGAGACGATGACCGCTCATGTGGCAAGCGGAGCCGTCCCCGGCCTCGTCACGCTCGTGAGCCGGCGCGGGGAGCTGCACGTCGAGGCGATCGGCGTTCAGGCGATCGGACGCGCCGAGCCGATGCGCCGGGACGCCCTCTTTCGCATCTCCTCGATGACGAAGCCGATCACCGCCGTGGCCGCGCTGCTCCTCGTCGACGAAGGCCTTCTGCGACTTGACGAGCCGGTTGATCGTCTCCTGCCCGAGCTCGCGGATCGTCGGGTCCTGAAGCGGCTCGACGGGCCGCTCGAGGAGACCGTCCCGGCAAAGCGTCCGATCACCGTCCGCGATCTGCTGACGTTCACGATGGGATTCGGGATCGTCTTCGCTCCTCCCGACAGCTATCCGATCCAACGAGCGATGACCGAGCTTCGCCTTGGCCAGGGATTCCCGAACCCGGCGTTACCGCCGGCGCCCGACGAGTGGATCCGCGGCCTGGGAAGCCTTCCGCTCATGCACCAGCCGGGCGAGCGATGGATGTACAACACCGGATCCGACGTTCTCGGCGTGCTCATCGCACGGGCGTCGGGTCGGCCGTTCGATGCGTTCCTGCGACGGCGCCTCTTCGATCCGCTCGGTATGCGCGATACCGGATTCAGCGTGCCGCCCGAGAAGCAGGGGCGCTTTTCGACGAGCTATCTCACCGACGCGCAGAGCGGAGCGCTCGTGCTCTTCGACGACCCCGCCACCGGCCAGTGGAGCCGCCCACCGGCTTTCCCATCGGGCGGCGCGGGGCTTGTCTCGAGCGTGGACGACTACTTCGCCTTCGGGGACATGCTGCTGCATGACGGCGAGCACGCGGGCGTGCGCGTTCTGTCGAAAGAATCCGTAGCGCTGATGACGCGGGATCAGCTCACGCCGGAGCAGAAGGCCGCATCAGCTTTTCCCGGCGGCTTCTTCGATCACCACGGCTGGGGCTTCGGCGTCTCGGTGCTCACGGCGGACGACAGCACACCCCGACGAATCGGAACGTTCGGCTGGGACGGCGGCATGGGCACAGGGTGGTACGCGGACCCGCGGGAGGACCTGACCACCATTCTCATGACGCAAGCCGCGTGGACGAGCCCAATTCCGCCGCCAGTCTTCCGCGACTTCTGGAGGAGCGCCTACGAAGCGATCGCGTAGAGCGACCTTCGTGGACCGCGGCGCCGACACGTGCGCTGGCCGCTCGAGCCAGCTCGGCCTCGGTTCGCTGGCGTTTCGCGTTTGGTTTCGCAAGAATTGAGGCGATGGACCCCGAGCGTCAGGCGAACATCGCCTTTCTTCTGATCTTCCTCGGGATCATCGCCGTGGGTGGGCTGACGATCTGGCTCTTTTACGGAGCCTCCTTCTAGGCGACTGGCTTGGTGAGCCCGTTTGCGGCGCGGATCGCCGGCGTCTACGGGAAGGAAGTCCGCGACGTCGGCCAGGAACCGCGTCTGCTGGGCACGCTCGCGTTCCTGCTGACATTCGTTGCGACGCGCGTCGTCACGCACACCCTCCTCGAGGCATCCGGTGGCGGCGGCATCGCCGTGGGCTCGCTTCACATCCATCACGTCGTCTTTGGGCTCGTGATCCTCCTCGCTTCGGGGCTGATCGATCTGACGGAGCGCGCGCCCCGGCTGCGCGCGATCCTCTTCGGCGTTGGCGCCGCGCTGGTGCTCGATGAGTTCGCGCTCATCCTCAATCTTGCGGACGTGTACTGGGCGCCGCAGGGACGCGAGAGCATCGATGCCATCGTCATCTTCGCCGCCCTCATGCTGCTGGTCGTTCTTGGCGGCGGTCTCTGGCGAGGGGCGTGGCGCGAGTTGCGACGCCTGTGAAGACGCGGGGCAAGATTAGTCAGGCGAGTCTTGACGTGTCGTCGCGAGCACCCTGGCTCGAGATTTCGTCGCGGAGCTTGGTCCAGATCGCGCAAAAAACGGCGGCCGGAAGCGTGCGGCTGTCGGGGACGGGCGCCCCGGATTCATCGACGAGCTCGTGGGTCAGCGTGAGCCCGACGGTCTCGATCAGGGCCCGCCGCACCTCCTCGTTTTGCCCGAGCTTCGCGCGCGTCGCCCTCTCCGCAAGGGCGTGGTGGGCTGGACCCCCGCGCGCGACGCGCTCGCCGCAGAAGTCGATCGCCTCGGAGGACGGAGCGCTGGCGCCCGCTCTCTTGGCGTCGAGACCCCACAGTCCGAAGATCCGCTCGCGCTCGGCCGAGTCCTCCGGAAACTTCAACCCCTGCCAAAAGCCTTCGACGCTTTCGCAGCGGATTTCGCGCTCGCCACAGCGGAGGACGAATGGGGTGTGAGCGAACGCCGAGAGGAGACGAGCGCGCGGATCGTCCGAGTAACTTGCGATGTTGAGGGTCACGCGGTCTCGACGGGCCAGTGGATCGTGCGGCGCTCAGCTGCGGCCGCCGCGGCGAATGCGACGACGGCGACCGCGGTGGCGGCCACGATCGCGGCCCACATCAGTGGGAACCGGTAGCGCGCGCCCGCATCGATGATGAGGTAGCCGAGGCCGCTGTTCGCGGCGGTCCACTCGGCGACCATCGCGGCGAGGACCGACGCAGGCGCGCTGATCTTGAATGCGGCGAATAGGTAGGGGAGCGCGGCTGGGATCCGCAGACGTCGGTACACCACCCGCTCCGGGGCGTCGAGGACGCGCATGAGAGCGAGCGCGTCGGCGCCCGGCGCGCGTAGACCGGTCATTCCGGCGACCAGCGCCGGGAAAAAGCTGATCAGGACCGCCATGACCACGATCGTCAGGACACCGAAACCGAACAGGATCGTGAGCAGCGGCGTGAGCGCGATCAGTGGCACGCTCCGCAGGCCGATGGCCAGCGGAAGGCCGGCTCGGCTGATGAGGCTCGAGCGCACGAACACGAAGGCGAGAACGAGCCCGAGGACGTTGCCGCCGACGAAGCCGACGGCGGCCTCCGCCGTTGTTTGCGCGAGCGCGAGACCGATCGCATCGAGGTTGGTGGCGAACGCTTGCGCGATCACGACCGGCTGCGGCAGGAGGAAGACGGGCACGGCGAGGAGGACCGTGACGAGCTGCCAGATCGCCACGAACGCCACGACGGCAGTCGCGTCGCGGAATAGGGTCGCGATTCCGCGTAGCGATCTCATGTCTCGCCCCTCGCGGACGGGCCCCATGCCACCAGGACTCGCTCGGCCACGCTAAAGAGGAGGTAGCCGGCGAGCGCGACCCCTGTCGCGATGACCATCGTTGCCCAGAGGAGCTCGACCTGGAAGTTGACCATGGCCGAGAAGAGCAGGTAGCCGACGCCCGCGGTGCCCAGCCATTCCCCGACCGTCGCGCCCAGGACGGCCGCAGGCGCGCCGAGCTTCAGCGCCGCCATCACGTACGGCAGGCTCGCGGGCCCGCGGACCCGGAGGAAGGTCTGTATCTGGCTCGCATCGAGAGCGCGCATGAGATCGAGAGAGCTCGCGCTTGCGGCGCGCAGACCGCGCGTCGCGTTCACCGCCATCGGAAAGAAGCAGGCGAGGCCCGCAACGATCGTCGGTGCGGTGATCCCGACGCCGAACCAGATGAGCAGGATCGGCGCGACGGCCACCAGCGGGATGCTGTGGATGGTCACGATCAGGTTGTAGAGGGACCGCTCGAGGCGCGGCCAGCGCACGAAGACGGCGGCCACTGCGAGCCCGAGCAGACTGCCGCTGACGAGCCCGAGTGCCGATTCGATCAGCGTCAGTCGCAGGTTGAGCCAGATCGGGGTCGCGAAGCGCACGATGGCACCACCGATCGCGGACGGTGCGGGTACCAGGGGGAAGCGTGCCGCGACGAGCCGCTCCGCGATCTCCCAGAGCACGACGACCCCGACCAGGACGATGAGCGTCACGGTCCAACCGCGCGCGCCTTTCACGCCGGTGTGCCCTCCACTGCCCCGAGCAGCCGCCTGGTCACGCGCGAGACGCATTCAAGAAAGTCGGCCGACGCGAACGTCTCGATCGCGCGTGGCCGTGGCAGCGGAACGGCCTCCTCGGCGACGATGCGTCCGGGTTGCGGGCTCATCACGAGCACGCGGTCGGCGAGGAAGACCGCTTCGCCGATGCTGTGGGTCACCATGAGCGCCGCGGTCCGCCGTTCGCTCCAGATCCGCAGGAGCTCGAGGTTCATCCGCTGGCGCGTGATCTCATCGAGCGCACCGAAAGGCTCGTCAAGTAGCAGGATCTGCGGGCGAAGAACGAGCGCACGCGCGATCGCGGCACGCTGGCGCATGCCGCCTGAGAGCTGCCAGGTGCGCGCGTGCGCGAAGCGGCCGAGTCCGACGAGCTCGATGAGCGCCATGGGGTCGGCCGGTGCCGCGGCACCGCCGCCTGCGACCTCCATCGGTAGACGAACGTTCGCGAGGACGTCGAGCCAGGGGAGGAGGACCGGATCCTGGAAGACCACGCCGCAGAGCCGCTCGTGGCGCGCGTCGACGGGCGACCTGCCGCCGACGACGATGGCGCCGGTGGTTGCGGTATCGAGGTCGGCAACGAGCCGTAGCAACGTCGACTTCCCGCATCCGCTCGGACCCACCAGCGCGACGAACTCGTGGTCGTGCACCTCGAGCGTCACGTCGTTCAGGGCCGTCAGAGGACCAGCCTCGAGGGAGTAGATCTTGCTGACGTGATCGATGGAGATCGCGATCGGGCCGGAGGACGTGGTCGCGGCTATGGCAGCTTCGCCGCCATCTCCAGGATGGACGCGTTCATCACCTCGGCGGCGGTGATCGCCTTGTCGAGCTGGTTCAGGCTTTTGAGGATGTCGATGCCGGCTTGCCACGTCGCCTGATCCATCGAATAGATGCCCTTGCTCGAGCTCATGAAGTCCCTCTCCGCCTTGAGCTGCGCGGTCTGTTGCTTCACGTCGAGGTTCAGCGCGGGTCCCTTGTCCGCGACGAGCTTCGCGACCGCGTCGGGGTAACCGAACGCGTAGTCCCAGCCCTTCGACGTCGCACGGAGCCACCGCGAGAGCGCGTCGGCGTTGTCCCTGGCTCCTTGATCGGTCGTGATGATCACGTCGCCGTAGAACTTGTAGCCGGCGTCGAACGCGGTCATGAATACCGTGTCGAGGCCCTGCGCCTGGAGCACGAGCGGCTGATTGAAGGCGAACGCCCAGAACCCATCGACCTGACCCTGCACGAGCGGCGTCGGATCGAACTGCACGGGCACGATCGTCATGTCCGACTCCTTGAGCCCGCTGAGGCTCAGGATCGTTGCCCACGGACCGCGCGCCCCAGACTGCAGACCGATCTTCTTTCCGACCGCGTCCTTCGGCGTCCGGATCGGATTCTTCGCGAGGCTGACCAAGCCGGACGGCGCCTTCTGGTACATCGTCCCGATCGCGACGACGGGGATGCCGCTGGCGCGCGCCTTGAGGAAAGTGTCGGCTCCTCCGATGACTCCGACCTGCGCCGAGCCACCGGCGACGACCGTCACGGGCTGCACGTTCGGGCCGAAGGGCAGAAGACTCTCGGTGAGGGCGAGGCTCTTCAAATACCCCTGGTCTTCCGCGGCAAGGATTCCGGCGAACTCGACGTTCTGGACGCCGACCTGCACGGTCAGCGATGCCGGAGCGAGGGTCGGCTTCGCGCTGGCCGTCGGGGTCGGGATGGGCGTGGCTTGCGCCGAGGGACCGGCGCACGCCTCGAGCAGCGGCGCGATCGCCGCCGCGCCCGCGGCGGTCGCACCGAATCGCAGCAGGTCGCGCCTTGTGAAACGGGGATCCATCACCGGGTCCGGAGGCTAGCGCGTCGTCACCGGAACGCAAACGCGAGCGTCGTTCAGACGCGCTTGCCCACCAGCTTCTCCCACCCGATCCGCGTCGCGCGGACAAGGTCCTGGGGCGTGCCACTCATCTTGCCCTCCTCCCAGACGACCTCCGCGACGGCGATGCCTTCGAGGCGGTCAAGGAGCTTCACGTAGCGCGAGAAGTCGATGGAGCCTGCGCCGATCGGCAGGTGCTCGTCGCGAGCGCCGTGATTGTCATGGATGTGGATGTGCACCACGTCGCCCCCGAGGGCGGCGATGAGCTCGTCCGCGTTCTTGTTGACCGCGGCATGACCGGTATCGAGGCACACCTTTCCGCGCGGCCCGAGCGACCGCACGATCGTCGTGAGGTCGTCGGCCGTCTCATCGATCCCGGCGTGGTAGGGGCCACAGTTCTCGAGCGCGATGGTGACCCCGAGCTCGGCCGCCCGGCCGGCGATCTTCCCCAAGGCCTCGCACGACAACCGAAGCGCGTCGGCCTTGAACCGACGGTCGCGAAGGTCGCCGGGATGAACCACCAGCAGCGTGGCGCCCAGGTCGTGCGCAAGCTCAACCGCAGCGATGTGCTGGCGGACCGACTCGCGCCAAATGCCAGGGTTGATCGAGGCGATGCTCGCGTTCCCGAGCGGCCCGTGCGCCGAGAGCCGGTCGAAGCGCCGGAGCGATTTCGCGAGACGCTGGCGCGCGTCCTTGGGCGTCTCGTCGGGATGAACGTGCGGGTGGTCGGCCCATAGCTCAAACGCACGAAAGCCTTCGTCGTCCGCGAAAGCGATCGTTTGCTCGATCGAGCGTTCGAGCAGCATCGAGCTGGAGACGCCGAGGATCGCCGGCACTACCCCGGGGCCGTCGTCGTCGCAGGAGCCAGCGACCCCTCCGCGGCGAGGAGCCTCAGAAGCTCGTCGGGCGCGTCCGCGGAGAGCGAGTCGATCCCGAAGTCGACGAGTCGCCGCACGGCCTCGGGTGGGATCGGACGGCCGAGGCCCCACGCGTGCACGTGCATGCCCGCGGCGTGCGCGGCGTCACACAGCTCGCGCGAGACCCAGCGCCAGCGGACGTGTACGCCGAGCGTGCCGTCAACCGCACGCGCCGGCGAGAGCGGATCGACGAGCGCGGGCCCTTCAGTGAGCAGCGCGGTCCGCGCGGACGGATCGAGCCCGACCAGCTGCGCGATCGTCGGATGGTCGAAGGAAATGAAGAGCGTGCGCTCGAGGAGGCCGCGCGCTCGGACCGCGCCCAGGGCGGCCGGAGCGAGCTCCTCGTCCCGCGGCTCGCCGCTTGCGGGGACCGGCTGCTTGAGCTCGAGCATGAGGTCGATCGCGCGAGGCCCCGCCCAGGTCAGCAGTTCGTCGAGCGACGGCACGCGCAGCCCGGCGAAGCGCTGGCCGAACCACGCGCCCGCGTCGAGCGCGCGGATCTCGTGGAACCGGAGTTCGCTCACACGCCCGGTCCCAGTCGTGGTCCGATCGAGCCGCTCGTCGTGGATGACGACGGGAACGCCGTCGGCCGTTCGCTGCACGTCGAACTCGATCGCGTCGGCACCGCAGCGCACGGCCGTCTCGAACGCGGCGACGGTGTTCTCGGGCGCGAGCGCCAGCGCGCCGCGATGTCCGACGACGCGGACCGGACTACCCGGCGCGCGCAAGTAGGGGCTACGCACCGTAACTAGAATGCGCCCCTGTCACGGGAGGTGGACTGATGGTTCATAAGGTGTACGCCCTCTTCCTTGCGCTGCTCCTCGCCTCATGCGGGCCGGCCGCATCGCCGAGTCCGACCGAGCAGCCGACCAGCAACGCTACGGCGGCACCAGAGCCTGCAGTCACGATCACGTTCTGGCACGGACAATCCGGGGTGCTCGGCGACCGTCTCAACGAGCTCATCGCGAAGTTCAACTCGTCGCACAAGATCCAGGTTCAGGGTGCCTTTCAGGGGACCTACGACCAGCTCTACCAAAAGATCGTGAGCGCGATCCAGGCGGGCTCGGTGCCGGACATGGCAATGGTGAGCGGTCCCCCGCAGACCGCGCAGTACTGGAAGGCAAAGGCGCTCATCCCAGTCCAGCAGTTCATCGATTCACCCGATGGGTTCACCGCCGACCAGCTCAAAGACTTCGTCCCCGCGCTCCTCAACGACAACTCGCTGCCCGTGAACGGAAAGCAGACGCTCGTCTCCTGGCCGTTCTCCAAGAGCCTTGCGCTGCTCTACTACAACCCGGACATCCTGGCCCAGGCCGGCGTCCAGGTCCCCAAGACATGGGAGGACCTCAAGGCCGCGCTCATCACCGTCAAGTCGAAGACGACGGCGACCCCGCTCGAGTACACGCCAGACGTCTACTACTTCTTCTTGCCGTACCTCTGGTCGCAGGGTGGTGATGCGCTCTCCGCCGATTACTCGAAGGCCGCGTTCAACAGCACGCAGGGGCTGGCGGCCCTGCAGTACCAGACGGATCTCGTCCTCGCGGACAAGACCGCGGTGGTGACGCAGGGCTTCGACTGGCAGAACCCCTTCGCGCAAGGGAAGGTGGCGTTCGCGGTATCAACGAGTGTGAGCCGTCCGTTCATCGAGCAGGCGATGCCGAGCGACCACACGTTCAAGGTTGGCATGGCGCCGCTGCCCGCAGGACCGAAGGGCGCCGCCACCGACCTTTTCGGCAACAACCTCGTCATCTTCGCGAAGACACCGTCCGACCATCAGCGCGCGGCGTGGCTCTTCATGAAGTGGCTCACCGACACCGATCAGACGGTCGCGTGGAGCTTGGCGAGCGGGTACATGCCCCTGCGTGTCTCCGCGCAGAACGCGCCCGACTTCAAGGCGGCGGCTCAGAAGGATGATCGCGTGCTGGTCGCCATCAACGCGTTGACGGACGGGCACGGCATCCCCGGAAGCCCCGACTGGCAGAAGATGCAACCGGTCTTGGGTGACATGGTGACGAGCGCTCTGCTCGGGAAGGCGAGCCCGAAGGACGCGATCACGGCAGCCGAAAAGAAGGTAAACGACATCCTCGCTGGCCAGTAGCCAGGATGCGGGCAGCGTGGCGGCGGCGCGAGGCCATCGAGGGCTACCTCTTCCTCGCGCCGGCGGTGCTCATCATCGGTGCCTTCCACGTGTGGCCTGCCCTGTACGTGTTCTACATGAGCCTCTTCCGGTGGGACATCCTCCAGGGCGCGTTCCTCGGGTTTCGTAACTACGAGCACCTGCTCCAGGACGCCGACTTCCTGCGGTCATTGCTTCTCACACTCGTCTACGCGCTCGGGACGGTCCCGCTCGAGATGGCAGCCGGACTTGCGGTCGCGCTCGTGCTCCACCAGCGGCTCCGCTTCCGCGGGCTGTTCCGTCTGCTCTATTTCCTCCCGTACGTCACCTCGCAGGTCGCGGTGGCGCTGGTCTGGGGCTGGGTGTTCAACCCGAGCTACGGCGCGGCGAACGGGCTCCTCGCTTCGCTCGGGCTCGCGCCGCAGCACTGGCTGCTCGAGCCAGGCGGGATCTTCGCGCCGGACGCGCCACCGAGCCTCGCGCTCGCCGCCATCATGATCGTGACGGTCTGGTACTACCTCGGCTTTCACGCTGTTGTGTTCCTGTCGGGGCTGGCCGCGATACCGGGAGATCTCGTCGAAGCCGCGCGTATCGACGGCGCGTCCGGGTTGAAGCTCTTCCGGCACGTCACCTTTCCCCTGTTGTCGCCGACGACATACTTCCTTTTACTGATCGCCACGATCGGGGCGATGACGTCGTTCAACCTCATCTACGTCATGGGCGGAGGCGGGCAGTCATTCGGGTGCGCCGGCAACCCGCTCGGCACCACACAGGTCGCCGCGCTCTTCGTCTTCGACCGCTTCTGGTGCCAGACCGAGCTGGGCTATGCGAGCGCGGCGGCGTTCGTGCTCGGGCTGCTCATCCTGGCGCTCAGCGCGCTCAATGGACGCCTCTTCGGCCGGAGGACCGTCTATGTGGGCTAAGAGGCCGCGGCGGCTGCTCCTCTACGTCGCCATGCTCGCAGCCGGCGTGGTCATCGCGTTCCCGTTCTTCTGGATGCTCTCGACCTCGCTCAAGAGTGAGGCCGAGGCGACGACCTTCCCGCCGAGCGTGCTGCCTGCGCATTGGCTCTTCGGCAACTACCTCGACGCGTGGCGCGCCGCGCCGTTCGGCCGCTACTTCCTCAACAGCGCGGTGATGGCGGCGGGGCAGGTCGCCCTCGGCCTGGTCACGTCGAGCCTCGCGGCGTACGCACTTGCGAGAATGCGCGTTCCCGGCCGGGGCGTGATCTTCGGCGCGTTACTCGCGACGCTCATCATCCCTCCGGAGGTCACGCTCATCCCGAACTACATCGCGATGCAGCGACTGGGCTGGTACAACACCTATGTCGCCCTCATCGTCCCGTTCGGCGCGTCAGTGTTCAACGTGTTCCTCCTCCGGCAGGCGTTCCTCCAGCTTCCCGGTGAGCTCTACGAGGCGGCGGTGCTGGAGGGCTGCACCCACCTCCGGTTCTTGTGGCAGTTCGCGGTGCCGCTCTCGCGACCGGTACTGGCGATCATCGCGCTGCTCACCGCGATCCGGGCGTGGAATGACTTCCAATGGCCGTTGATCGTGACCGACACCCCGGACCTCCGGCCGATCCAAGTCGGACTCACCATCTTCCGCAGCGACGTCAGCACGAACTTCCAGCTCCTGATGGCGGGCTCGATGATGGCCGTGCTACCGGTCGTCGTGCTCTATCTCGTCACCCAACGCCAGTTCATCCAGGGCATCGCGCGGACCGGCATTCGCGGCTAGCGCCGGGCGGGCTCCAAGGCCGGGTGATACAGGAAGCCCTGACGATGCAAGAGGTGGGATTCGGCGCTACTGGTTTTGGATCTGGATCGACTGCGCGAGGCCGTTCGCTGTAGACGCGGAGATCTTCATCCCTGGGCGGATGTCCTCGGGCCTTACGTCACTCTGCTTCAGGATCACCGCATTCGGAGCGAGCACGACCCTAGCGCTGTTGCCGGCGAACGTCACGGTGAACGAGTTCGCGCTGACCTGATCGATCGCGGCGATCGCGGCATTGGTCATGAGGTTTCCCTCGGCCAGAGGCCGCTGTCCGGGCGGGACGACGCGGCTGAGTGACTCGGGAAAGATGCTCACCATGCTCGCGAGCAAGGTCTGGTCGGGCTGCTGTTTCGCGGTGATCGCGACGAAGACGCCGGTCTTCAGATCCCCGGGTGTCGCCGGATCCGTCCGCGTGATCCGCGTGGCCGTTCCGAGCTCGAGGGTCGTCCCGTCAGCGAGGATGAGTCTGTTCGCGGTCGCGCTCTGAACCGTGCCCTCGATGCGCGGGGCCTGGCTGCCGCTCGGCTTGGACGAGCCCGCCGCGGTCGGCGAGGGTACCGAGCTCACCGCTGCCGGCGCGGCCGCAGTGCCGCACGCCGTGGCTGCGAACGCGAGGACGACCGCGAGCGCGCGGATCACGCGAGAGGTACGGACGGGGACACCGGTCGGTTCATGCCAGTTGTCGGCGAAGAGCTACTGGGTTTGGCTGACGGTGGCGACAAGGACTTCGATATCGAATGGCTTGGCGAATGCCGCGCGGGCGTCCAGACCGCGCGCGACCTCCATTACATCAGGCCGCCCACTGATCACGACGATAGGGGGACCGGGAGTGCCCAGGTGCGCCCGCCAACTCATCACAAACTCGGGCCCGCTCATGATGGGGAGTCCCAAATCCATGACGACGACATCTGGCTGACTCGCCATCGCAAGACGCAGCGCATGCTGCCCGTCGATCGCCCCGATCGTCTCGTGGCCGGCCTCGCGAAAGGCGAACTCGAGGAGCTCACGGATCGCATCGTCATCCTCAACGACCAGGATCCGGAGCATCGTCATGACGCCAGATTACGCTCCATCATCTCGCAGATTTGGACGCCCTGGAGGCACAGCGACGACCGTTCGCGCGCTCACCTGCTCGCGGGGGCGCAGGTCTGGACTGCGAGACCCGATCAGGGCCACGCGAGGATGCCCCCTTATCTCGAACTCGGCGTGGGAGGTTTGCAGCGGTGATCAAGGACGCGTTCGGTAGTCCTCGCGCCAGGCCCGCTTGCATTTTTCCCCTGGCCGCGACCACACCGAACGTCCCATGAGCGATCCACGCGTGGCAGCGGCGGCTCGATCATCTCTTCGCGGTGCTCGTCCGGATGGGCCGGCTCTAGGCCTCCTACCATCCCCTCACAAGGGGAGGCGAGATGCCCACGCTCCAGCTTCGTAACTACATCGACGGCCGCTGGGTCGACTCGTCGACCGGCGAGACCTTTGACAACATCGATCCGGCGACCGGCGAGCTCATCGCGAGCGTGGCGAAGTCGTCGACGGCCGACGTGGATCGCGCTATCGAGGCGGCTCGGCGGGCGCTCGACGGTTGGCGTCTCTTTCCGGCGCCCAAGCGCGGGGAAATCCTGTATCGGGCCGGCGAGATCATGCTCCGCCGCAAGGACGACCTCGCTCGTGAGATGACTCGCGAGATGGGAAAGGTCCTGCCCGAGGCCCGCGGCGACGTGCAAGAAGGCATCGACATGACCTATTACATGGCCGGCGAAGGGCGGCGGCAGTTCGGCGACGTCGTTCCGGCGGAGCTCCCGAACAAGTGGGCGATGAGCATGCGCGGCCCCGTGGGCGTCGTCGCGGCGATCACCCCTTGGAACTTCCCCTTCGCCATCCCGACCTGGAAGATCATGCCCGCGCTCGTTCTCGGGAACGCCGTCGTGTTCAAGCCCGCCTCGTACACCCCGATGCTCGCCGTGCGCCTCGTCGAGATCCTCGAGGAGGCCGGGCTTCCCAAGGGCGTCCTCAATCTGATCCTGGGCCCCGGCGGCGAGCTCGGCGACCATCTCATCTCTCACCCCGCGGTCGACCTCATCTCGTTCACCGGCTCGTCCGACACGGGCTCGCACATCAGCGAGATCGGTGGCCGCTTGCTGAAGCGGGTCTCGTGCGAGCTCGGGGGCAAGAACGCGATCGTCGTGCTCGAGGACGCCGACGTCGACCTTTCGCTCGACGGCATCGTCTGGTCCGCGTTCGGGACCTCAGGACAGCGGTGCACCGCGGCCTCCCGCGTCATCGCACAGACCGGCGTGGCCCAGGGGCTCATCGACAAGCTGGTGGGCCGCGCAAAGAAGCTCCGTTTGGGAAGCGGGCTCGAGCCATCGACGGACGTCGGGCCGGTCGTCTCGGCTTCGCAGCTCGAGCGTGTCCACGCGTTCATCCCGGTGGCCGAAAAGGAGGGCGCGACCGTCGCCGCCGGTGGTCATGTGGGGACCGAGGGGGCACTCGCGAAAGGCTTCTTCCACGAGCCGACCGTCCTCATCGACGTGAAACCGAATATGCGCGTCGCACAGGAGGAGATCTTCGGGCCGGTGACCGCGGTCATCGAGGTGAGCGGGATCGACGAGGCGATCAAGGTCCTGAACTCGACGAAGTACGGCTTGTCGTGCTCGGTCTACACGCGCAATGTGAACAACGCGTTCCGCTTCATGCGCGATGCCGAAACCGGGCTCGTCTACATCAACGCCGGCACCATCGGCGCGGAGATCCAGCTCCCGTTCGGAGGCACGAAGTCCACCGGCAACGGCCACCGCGAGGCCGGGCGCGCCGCGCTCGATGTCTACTCGGAGTGGAAATCGATCTACGTGGACTATTCCGGGAAGCTCCAGCGAGCGCAGATGGATACGACGGAGACCGCCAAGACCGCTCCGTAGCCATCAGGTCGCGTTCTCGGTGGGCAGGGTGAAACGGAACTCGGTCCCTTCGCCGATGACGCTTGTCGCCGCGATCTCTCCGCCATGCGCGGTCACGAGCTGCTTCGCGATGGCCAGGCCCAGCCCCGCTCCGCGCGATTCGGGCGACTTGTAGAAACGGTCGAACACGCGTGGGAGCGACTCGGCGTCGATGCCGCGACCCGTGTCGGCCACGCTCACCGAGATCCGCGTCGGCCCCTCGCCGCGGGCGGCCACGCGCACGAGCCCGCCACTCGGCGTGTAGCGGATCGCGTTCGCGACGAGGTTCGCGAGGATCTCGCGCACCCGGACCGGATCCGCGTCGGCGGCGGGCAGGTCCGCCGGAACGGCCGTCTCGATCCGTACGCCGGCGCCCGCCGCGCGGTCGGCGAACGAGACCGTGGTGTCACGCGCGAGCGCGCCGATGTCGACCGACTCCCGATGGAGCGCGAGCGCGCCGGCTTCCGCGAGCGAGAGCGTGCGAAGGTCCTCGACGAGCCGGGAGAGAATCTCGGTCTCCTCGAGGATCGCGCGCAGGTGCGGCTCGTCGGCAGGGTGGACGCCGTCGATGAGCGCTTCGAGCTGGCCCTGCACGACCGAGAGCGGCGTGCGCAGCTCATGGCTCACGTCCGCGAGAACGCGGCGGCGCTGCTCCTCGAGCGCGGCGAGGCGCGCGGTCATCGCGTTGAACGACCGAGCGAGCGCGCGCGCCGCGCGCGGTCCTCGCTCCCTCACGCGCGCGCTGAGATCACCCTCGGCGACCCGCTCGACCGCGTCGATCACGTCCGCGACGGGAGCGGCGAGACGGCGGAGCGACCGCGTGGCGAACCCGAGCGCCATGAAGACGAGGAGGAGGAGCGCGCCGCGAGCGATGCCGCCCGAGAGGTCGGGCGCGCCGAGCGCGGTCGCGAGGAGCCAGAAGATGAACGTCGCGGCGATTACCGCGAGGATGACCGCGACGAAGAGAAACGCGACGACGTGGCGCACGAATCCGCCACGCGCCCCCCAGGGCCGCCCGCCCCGCCACCCACCCGGCGGGGGGAAGGGCTCGTTTTCCGGCCACCAGGGCGGCCGTCCGCGCCGGCCGTACCAGCCGCGGCTCATTCTTGTTCGGCGAAGCGGTATCCGACGCCGTAGACGGTGAGCAGGTACCGCGGATGCGCCGGGTCGGGCTCGAGCTTGCGCCGGATGTTCTTGACGTGCGCGTCGATCGCGCGCTCGTACGACTCGAACGCGATGCCGTGGACGGCGTCGAGGAGCTGCGACCGCGTAAAGACCCGGCCGGGCTCGCGGGCGAGCGTCGCGAGCAGCTGGAACTCGGTCGGGGTGAGCTCGACGACCCTCTCGTCGACGGTCACACGCATCCGCGGGATGTCGAGCGTCACCGCGCCTGCGCTCACGATGTCGCTCGCCGCGACGGGGCGTTCGCTGCGCCGCAGGACCGCGCGCACGCGCGCGACGAGCTCCTTGGGGCTGAATGGCTTCGTGACGTAATCGTCTGCGCCGATCTCGAGGCCGACGAGCTTGTCGGACTCCTCGGTCCGGCCGGTGAGCATGACGATGGGCACGGGCGACTCGGCGCGGAGCGTCCGCGCGACGTCGAGGCCGTCGAGCTCGGGAAGTCCGAGATCCAGAACGACGAGGTCCGGCCGGTCGCCCCGGGCGGAGGCGAGCGCGGTCTTGCCGTCGTAGGCGGTGGCGACCGCGAAGCCGGCACGCTCGAGGTAATCACGCGCGAGCGCGACGATCTTGGGCTCGTCGTCGACGATGAGGACTCGCTTCATCGGATGGAATCCTGCACCACGCGAGGACGCCGGAACGGGCTCCGGCGTCCACGCGGGGAAGGAGGGGTCAGCGGCCGGTGGGCGGCGTCTGCGACGACGATCCGGTGTCGCGAGAGGTGCCGCGGTGCAGCTCGTCGTGGAGCTCCTCGAAGCGCTTGCGCCGATCGTCGGCGTAGCTCGAACCCCAAGCGCCGTAGTGGCGGCCCCAGCCGCCCCCGAACGCGCTGCGAAGCAGACCGAAGATGAGGAAGATGAAGAGGAGCGGGAAGAGCAGACCCAAGAATCCAAAACCTCCGAAGAATGGGTGGTAGTAGTACGCGGGCGCGACGGCGGTCCCCCCGCCCGTGGTCGCGAGGCCCTGGGCGACGCCGAGCTGGTACGCGCCGACGCCCACGATCGCGGCGATGATCAGGATGACGAGGATGGCGACGGAAGAGCGCATTTTCTTGACTCCTTTCGTGTGTCACCGATGGTCGCCGTCGGTCGTGAAGGGGGTGTGAAGGCCCCGGGGAGACCTGCTAGCGGAGCGCGGAGTCCAGCCAGCGGGCCGCCGCGAGCACGGCCTCCTGCTCGTGGCGTCCGAAGTCGTGCCCGGCGTCCTTGATCGTGACGAGGTCGATCCGCGGGTTCCCGCCGGCGAGCCGCTCCAGCACCGCGATCGGACCGAGCTCGTCGTGGTCGCCCTGGACGACGAGGGTCGGGCAGGTGATCTGCCGGAGCACGGCCTCGTCGCGCGGCCGTGGCCGGTCCGGTGGACTGATCGGGTGACCGAGGATCGCGAGGGCATCGGGGGGCTCGCGCTCGGCCAGGAACGCGCACATCCGGCCGCCGAACGAACGGCCGACGAGCGCGACACGGGCGGCGCCGGCGTCGCGCAGCGCATCGCGGGCCGCGCGAAGATCGTCGAGCTCCCGCGCGTAGTCGGGACTCGGCCGGGAACCGCGCGTCGAGAACGTCACCGCGCGCGTCGCGATCTCGAACGGCGCGAGCGCGTCACGGAGCGCCGCCAGGATCGGCTGTCGTTCGGTACCGCCGTACCCGGGGGCGAGCACCGCGCCTCGAGCGCTCATGCCGGCGCCTTCGGCAGCTTTTGCGCGAGCTGGAGCGAGGGCGCGAGGAGATCGCCGACCTGCTCCAAACGCGTCGGCATGTTGATCATCGTGAACGCGTCGGGCCGGCCGAGCGAGGCGATCTCCTCCCAGCGCAGGGGCGCGGAGACCGGCGCGCGGCGGATCGGCCGGACGCTGTACGGACCGGCGGTCGACTTCGCGCGCGTGTTCTGGAGATAGTCGATGTAGATCCCGCGGCGCCGAGCCTTGGTGAACTCCAAGGTGACGAGCTTCGGAAGACGCTCGCGCGCGAGCTGCCCGACCCTGAGCGCGAAGGCGCGCGTCTCCTCGAACGTGTAGCGGCGCGCGACCGGGACGAGGACGTGGATCCCGCGCGAGCCCGTCGTCTTCGGGAAACCGACCATGCCGAGATCGTCCAGGACGATCTTCACGACGCGGGCGACCTCCTTCACGTCGTCCCAGGTCGCACCCTCGGCGGGATCGAGGTCGATCATGACGTTGTCCGGCTTCTCGGGCTCGTCGGCGCGCGCGAGGCGCGGATGGATCTCGATCGCCGTGTAGTTCGCCATCCACACGAGCGTGGCCATGTCGTTCGCGAGCACGTAATCGTTCTCCGGCTCGTGCGGATCGGTCCAGCTCTTGATCCAGCTCGGCGTGAACTCCGGCTTGTTCTTCTGGTAGAAGTGCCCGCCGTGGATGCCGTCGGGGAACGGCTTCAGCGTGAGCGGCCGATCGCGAAGCCATGGGACCAGATACGGAGAGACCTCGGTGTAGTAGCGGATGAGGTCGGCCTTCGTATAACCGTCTTCGGGAAAGAGCACCTTTCCGAGGTTCGTGAGCTTGATGCGGCGTCCGTCGACCTCGAGCACGGCCGGGACGCGCGCCGCGCCGTCGCCGTCCGCGGCTTCTGGCCGCGCCGCGGCGGCGCGCTTCGCGGCCTCCTGCGCGCGCTTGGCGGATTCACGCCGCTCCTCGCCGGTGGCCTCGCGCGGGTCGATGTCCGGACGGAGGCCGCGGTACGTGGGGTGCCGGAGCGTGCCGTCCCGGGTGACCTCGGCGTACTCGACCTCGCAGACGAGCTCGGGCATGCACCAGCGCGCGGGCTGGTTCGTCCGCGGCTGCGTCGCGAACGGTGAGGTCGGCGACTCGTGTTCCTCGAGCATCGCGAGCAGATCCTTCAGCGTGCGCTCGTCGAATCCCGTGCCGACGTGGCCGACCGGAGTGAGCTTGCCGTCCCGGTAGACGCCGATGAGGAGCGCCCCGAGCGTCTTCTGCCGGCCACCCTGGCCCGCGGTCCAGCCTCCGATCACGCACTCCATCGTCCGGAAGGCCTTGATCTTCACCCAGGCCGGAGAGCGCGCGCCGGGGTGATAGGCCGAGTCGAGGCGTTTGGCGACGATCCCCTCGATGCCCTGCTCGCGCGCGGCGTCGAAGAGCGCAACTCCCGTGCCGACAAAACCCTCGCTCTTGCGGATCGCGCCCATCGGCGTGACCGTCTCGTCGAGCAGGCGCAACCGGTCGCGCAGCGGGCGCTTCGTGAGATCTTCGCCGTCGAGATACAGCAGGTCGAAGACCTCGTAGACGACCGGGGTCGACTTCCGCAGCTTCCGCACCGTCGCCTCCGCGGTGACGTGCATGCGCGGCTGGAGCCGCTGGAAGCTCGGCACACCCTTCTCGTTGAGCGCGACGATCTCGCCGTCGACGATCGCCTGATACCCGCCGGTCATCGCCTCGGCGATCTGGGTCGCCTCGGGATACTGGGTCGTGCAGTCGAGAAGGTTGCGCGTCTGGAGACGTACCTCGCCACCGTCGACGAACGCGATCGTCCGGACCCCGTCCCACTTCGCCTCGTAAATGAAGTCCGGTGAATCGAACGGCTCGTCCGCCGACGCGGCGAGCATCGGCTCGACCTTTCCCGCGAGCGGGTCGTCCTTCGGCGGGGTGCCGTGCTTGATCATGAGCCAGTCGCGCCCCTCGTTCTGGCGCGTCTTCACGAGCACCCACTCGCCGACCAGACGCTTCCCCGCGAACCGAAGCTTGTACTCATCGTCCTTCTCGAGGAGCAGCTCGTAGGTCCCGCTGTCCCAGATCGTCATCGCTCCGGCGCCGTATCCATCGGGGATAACGCCGTGGAAGGTCAGGTACTCGATGGGGTGGTCCTCGGTGTGCACGGCGAGGCGGCGCTTTCCCGGCTCGAGCGGCGGTCCGTTCGGCACCGCCCACGACGCGAGGATCCCGCGCATCTCGAGGCGAACGTCCCAATGCAGGCGCGTCGCGTGGTGGCGGTGCACCACGTAGCGACGCGTCGCCTCCCGCTTTGGACGGTCGCCCTTTGGCTCGGGAGTGCGACGGAAGTCACGTTTGCGCTGGTACTCGGTCAGGCTCACTGTGGGTCCTCCGCCATTCTCTCGGAGGTCGGATCGTGACGTCGTCCTCTTTCGCCGCGCTCGTCCGCGATTACCTCAAGGAGCGGTACGAGGAGTCGCCGAGCTGGGCGAGCTCGCTCGGGCTGACCGAGTACGACGAACGCTCGGAAGACCTGTCTGCGGAGGCCTTCCGCCGGCGCGACGCGCGCGTCCTGGAGTGGACCCGGCGGTTCCGGGCGGTCCCCGATGCGGACCTGGACGCGGGGGAGCGGATCGATCGGGACACGGTGCTCTCGTCGCTGCGCGGCCGCGAGCTCATGCAGCCGCGCGCGGAGTGGAAGCGCCAGCCGAACACCTACCTGAACCCGTCGCTCCAGGGCGTGTTCACCCTCTTCCTCCACCGTCTGCGGCCCGAGCGCGAGCTCGCGAACGCGGCGCGCGCGCGGCTCGAGGCGGCTGCGAAGCACGTCGCCGACGGCAAAGCGAACGTCGACTTCTCCCTCGCGCCCCGGGTCTACGTCGAGCGGGCGATCGGACAGGCGAAGGCGGCGTCCCGCTACGCGCGCGAGCTCGTGCCGGCGGAGATCTCGAACCCGGCGGATCGCGAGAGGGTCGCCGCCGCGGGCCGGGCCGCCGCGAACGCGTACGACGACTTCGCGGCCTACCTCGGCGGGAACCAGGGCCGCGCGTCCGGCGACTACGCGATCGGCGAGGACCTCTACACCGCGCTCCTCAAGGAAAAGGAGCTCCTCCCCTACGGGACGCGCGACCTCCGCGAGCGCGGCCGCGAGCAGTACGACCTGCTCGCGAGCGAAGCGAACAAGATCGCGAAGCAGGTCGATGGCAGCGGCGACTGGGTGGCGGCGTGCGAGCGGCTGAATCGCGTGCACGCTCCGACGCCGGATGCGATGCGCGAGGAGTACGCGGACTGGACGGAGCGGGCGCGCTCGTTCCTCCGCGACACCGGCCTCGTCACCCTCCCCGAGGGCGAGCGCTGCACGGTCGAGCCTTCCCCGCACTTCCAGCGGCCGATCCAGGCCGTGGCGAGCTACAACCAGCCGCCCGCGTTCTCGGACTCCCTGCACGGTCACTTCTTCGTGCCCTATCCGCCTGACGGCACGCCGCCCGAGGAAGTGCAGAAGCGCCTCGAGGGCAACTGCACCGCGGGTATCCCCACGACCGCCGTGCATGAGGCCTATCCCGGCCATCACTGGCACCTGGTGATGGCGAAGCAGAATCCTTCGCCGATCCGGCGGACGCACTTCACCTCCTATTTCGCCGAGGGCTGGGGGCTCTACGCCGAACGGGTCATGCGCGAGCAGGGATTCTTCACCGAGCCGCGGTTCCTCCTCTTCCAGTACGAGGCGACCCTCTTCCGGGCGGCGCGGATCATCGTGGACACCTCGCTGCACACCGGTGAGATGCGCTTCGACGACGCGGTCGAGTTCATGACCAAGAAGGGCAACCTCACGCCGCCGAACGCGAAGGCCGAGGTCGGCCGCTACTGCTCGTGGCCGACGCAGGCGTCCAGCTACTTGACCGGGATGCTGGAGATCGTCGACATCCGGACGCGGTGGCTCGCGAAGCGGGGCGCGGCGGACCGGCCTGCGCTCCGCGCGTTCCACGACGCGATCACGACGACCGGATCCATCCCCACATCGCTCGCGGAGCGCGCGATCAGCGTGTAGTGGATCTTTCCGGCTGGGTCACGCTCCTCGTCGCGGCGGTCGTCATCTGGACTGTCCTCGTCATCGCTCTCTATCTCGCGGGCCGCGCGCTTCTCGCGCGGGAGCTCGCGCTGCTCCTGCCGAATCTCATCCGCCTCTTTGGGGGCCTGCTCCGCGACCCGCGCGTGCCGCTGCACGCGAAGGTCGTCCTCGGCCTGGCGAGCCTCTGGCTCGCATCCCCCATCGATCTGATCCCCGATTTCATCCCCGTCGCCGGACAGCTCGACGACGTCATCGTCGCGTCGATCGCGTTACGCGTCGTCCTCGCGAGCTCCGAGGAGCGGGTGGTGCGAGACCACTGGCGTGGCGATGCGGCGACCCTCGACCGGATCCTTCGCATCGTCCGCCTGGGCCGGCGTGCCCCGCCCCGCGCTCTGCCCTAATCGTTCGCGTTACACTCGCGCGGCGTAGCCGCGCGGAAAAGGCCCCAGGCAGACGACCGGGGATATGCGGCCCGCGAGGTGTGGGAGATGCCGAGGTCCATCTGGCGCGGCGTGATGAGCTTCGGGATGGTCGCCATTCCCGTCCGCCTCTATCTCGCGACCGAAAGCAAGAGCAAGGTCTCGTTCAACCTGCTCTGTCCCGAGCACCGGAGCCGCATCAAGAACAAGCGCTGGTGCGTCGAGGGCGACCACGAGGTCGCGTGGGGCGACGTCGTCCGCGGGTACGAGTACGAGAAGGGCAACTACGTCGAGCTCGACGACGACGACCTCGAGAAGCTTCCGCTGCGCTCGAGCAAGGCCATCGACATCTCGGGGTTCATCAAGGACGAGGAGCTGCCTGGCGATCTCTACTTCCAATCGGCGTATTACCTCGAACCGGAGAAGTCCGCGGCGAAGCCCTACGCGCTCCTCAAGAAGACGCTCGACAAGACCGGACGCGTGGCCATCGCGAAGTTCGCGCTGCGCGACCGAGAGCGGCTCGTCTCGGTGCGCGCCCACGACGGCGCCCTCGTCATGAACACGCTGCATTGGCCGGACGAGATCCGCTCGACCGAGGACCTCGAGCTCCCCGAGGACGTCAAGGTGTCCCCCGCGGAGCTGAAGATGGCCGAGAACCTCGTGAACATGATGGCCACCGAGTTCGACCCGAGCGAGTTCAAGGACGACTACAAGGAGGCCGTCTTGAAGCTCGTCGAGGCGAAGGTCGAGAAGCGCCAGATCATCGAAGCGCCGGAGCCAGAGGCCGAGACGACCGTGGTCGACCTCATGTCCGCGCTGAAGGCCTCCGTCGAGAAGGCGAAGAAGGGCGAGACGAAGACCAAGCGGGCTTCGTCGTCCGCGCGCGCGGCGCGAAAGAAGGCCTCCTAGCCCGGCGACCCGCGGCCTATCCTCGGCTGATGCCGCGTCAGCGCGGTCCGGCGGACAGCGCGGAGCATCCGACGCTCATCGACGTCGGGGACGCGCAGAGCGGGCTCCCTCGTGCCGTCGTGCCGATGCGTCCCCGGCTCGCCCGGCGTGCCTTCAACTCGCCTGACTACCTCTTCGAGCTGAAGTGGGACGGCATCCGGGCGCTCCTTGCGCGTGATCGCTCGGGCCTGCGCCTGGTCGATCGCTCCGGCGGCGATCTCCTCGCGGCGATCCCCGAGCTTCGGGACGTGAGCATCCCGGATGGCACCCTCCTGGACGGCGAGGTCGTCGTCTGCGATTCGCGCGGACGCCCGAGCTACGACCTCCTCGCCGGGCGGCTCGGGCCGAAAGCCGCGAAACGCGGACGCGGCCCGATCTTCGTGGCGTTCGACCTGCTCTACCAGGATGGCCGGCCGCTGCTCGATCGTCCCCTTGCCGAACGTCGCGGCCGTCTCGCCGCCGCCGGGCTCGGCGGCCGGATGCTCGCCGTGCCCGAGCACCTCGAGGACGACGGCGAGCCGTTCCTCGAGGTCGTCGCCGAGTACGGCCTCGAGGGAATTGTCGCCAAACGACGAAACGGACCGTATATCCCGGGAACGCGCACGGCCGAGTGGCTCAAGTGCCACGTCACCCCCCGCGCGGATGTCATCGTGGGAGCGCTCGTCATCGACGATCGCCGCGGGGCGCGGACGATCCTCTGTGGGACGCGCGGCGACGATGGCGCGATCGCGTTCGCGGGCGACGCGTACGTCCCCCCGTATCTCGGGACCTGGCTCGACGAAGCGACGCGAGACTTCACGGTCGAGGGGTCGCCCTTCGCCACTCCGATCGGGCTGCGGCCCGGGCTTCGGTTCCTCCGCCCGCGGCTCGTCGCCATCGTCGAGTACGGCGGCATCAGCGACGGTGAGCTGCGCGACGCGCGCTTCCGCGCTCTGCGTCTCGACGGGCGGCTCGAGGACACGCGACCCGACGAGTACGTGGACGTTCCGTCGTATCCGTCCCGTAGCGGAACCGAGCGCCCGCGCCTGGTGGTGCTGCACAGCCTTCCGTTTCCGATGGAATAGCAGTCCGATCGCGCGCTTTTCGGTCCGCTCCGCGCTAGAATTGGAAAAACCCCGGAGGTCCACCGCCGTGCCCAAGTTCGTCTTCGTGACCGGAGGGGTCACCTCTTCGCTTGGCAAGGGCATCACCGCCGCTTCTCTTGGACGGATCCTCGCGGCGAGGGGTCTCGCCGTCGCGTCGCTGAAGATGGATCCCTACCTCAACGTCGACCCCGGCACGATGTCGCCCTATCAGCACGGCGAGGTGTTCGTCACCGAGGACGGCGCCGAGACCGATCTCGACCTCGGTCACTACGAGCGCTTCATCGACCGGAACGTCACGCGGGCCTCGAATCTGACGACCGGGCAGGTCTACAACGCGGTCATCGCGAAGGAGCGTCGTGGCGATTACCTCGGCGCGACCGTGCAGGTGATCCCACACGTGACGAACGAAATCAAGGAGCGGATCCACCGCGTCGCTCGCGAGCAACAGGCCGAGGTCGTGGTCGTCGAGGTCGGCGGCACCGTGGGCGACATCGAGTCGCTCCCCTATCTCGAGGCGATCCGCCAGTTTCGCAACGATGTCGGCAGGCAGAACGTCCTGTACATCCATCTCACTTTGCTCCCCCGCGTCGCGACCGGCGAGCTGAAGACGAAGCCGACGCAGCACTCGGTGCGCGAGCTGCGCGCGATCGGCATCCAGCCGGACATCCTCATCGCGCGAGCCGACCAGCCGATCGACGACGAGCTGCGCGAAAAGATCGCGCTCTTCTGCGACGTGAAGGTGGAGAACGTGATCAGCGAGCCGGACGCGTGGTCCATCTACGGAGTGCCGCTCATGCTCGAGGAGGCGGGCCTCGGCCGGATCGTGGTCGAGGAGCTCGCACTCACGCACGCGCAGCAGCCCGACCTCGCCGAGTGGCGCGCGCTCACCGAGCACATCCGGGGCGCACGCGTTCCGCTCACGATCGGTCTCGTCGGCAAATACATCGAGCTGCCGGACGCCTATCTCTCCGTCGCCGAGGCCACCAAGCACGCCGCGTGGGCGGCCGGTTGCGATGTCCGCCTCGAGTGGATCGACAGCGAGCGGCTTGAGCGATCCGACGACGTCGAGCCCCTCGTCGGGCTCGACGGGATCGTCGTTCCGGGCGGTTTCGGCTACCGGGGGATCGAAGGCAAGGTGAAGGCCGCGCGGTTCGGCAGGGAGCGGCGCGTGCCCACGCTCGGCCTCTGCATGGGCATGCAGTGCATGGTCATCGAGCTCGCGCGTACGGCCCTCGGGACCGAGGACGCGAATTCGACCGAGTTCGATGCGTTCACGCCGCATCCGGTCATCGACCTGCTGCCCGAGCAGCGCGACGTCGCCGACAAGGGTGGGACCATGCGCCTGGGGAGCTATCCCTGCGTGCTCGAGCCGGGCTCGCTGGCTTCGCGGGCGTACGGCCAGCCGATCGTCCTCGAGCGGCACCGGCATCGCTTCGAGTTCAACAACGCGTATCGCGATCTCCTGCAGAGCC
>VBFI01000220.1 GCA_005889275.1 Chloroflexota bacterium
CCGGTGACTCCATCCCGCGGTGACCACGATCGGCCGGGTCGGGTGAAAACAGACGACGTTGTAGTTGGCGAGGATGAACACGGCGTTCGGGTACGTCGGCACTCCGCGGTCCTCGACCACCCGGTCGTAGCGCATGCACTCGGCGCCGAGCGAGGTCTCCGGTCGCGAGGTGAAGCTCGTCTGCGTCAGCCGTCCGCCTTCGCGATCGGCCGCGACGGTCGCGAGCACGTCCGCGAAGAACGCTTGATGATCGAGCCGCACTCCGTCCGCCCGCGTGACCGTCAGGTCCGCACGGAGGGTCTCGTTGTTCTCGAGCTTCGACCGGTCCGTGAAGAGGTCACGGCTGAACGCGATCGAATGCGTCAAACGGTCGTCGTTCCGCTTTTCCGCCCAGCCGATCGGCCCTGCGATCGACGCCGCGCCGTCGACATCGACCAGCAGCCCGCTCGCGGAAGCGCGGTACGCGGGCGGCACCGGGAGCACCGCCGCGGCAACGAGTCCGACGACCAGACTCGCGGCGCCGATGGTCGTGAGGAGCTTCCACGGTCGCCCGCCGCCGAGGCGCGCGCGCCAGGCGAGGAGACCGAATGCGCTCGTCCCGACGCCGACGCCGGCGGCGAAGAGGATGGCTCCCGCGGAGACGATGTCGCGTTTCTCCGGAACGGTCAGGAGGAAGAGTCCGCTCGCCGCGCTGAGGATCCCGTACGCGGCGATCCCGAAGGAGAGCAGCGCGAGGCCCGTCAATTCCAGTCGGCGCAGCCGCGACGGCGCCGGCGGCGCGACCGGGTGAGCGAGCGCGCTGAGGTCGTCGTTCATCTGCCGTTCCCCACGGAAGGGACGCTAGCAGCCGCTTGGTAACCCCCTCAGCGGTCGCCCGTCGCGAGCCGCACCACCGCGTCGGCGAGCTCGTGCGGCCGGTCGAGCGCGACGTTGTGTCCCGCATCGAGCTCGAGCAGCCGGCCGTCTTTGAGCTCCGCGACCATCCGCCCTGCGACCTCGGCCGAGAGGACATTCGAGCGTGTCCCGCGGACGACGAGCGTCGGCGCCGCGATCGTTCGCAGGCGCACCCAGCGATCGGTCGGATCGGTGCGCGAGCGCATGATCTCGGCGAGCGCGTGCGGATCCGAGCGCCAGACGAGCTCGCCGCCTTCGCTGCGGAAGAGCCACTCCAACCGGTTGCGGTAC
>VBFI01000138.1 GCA_005889275.1 Chloroflexota bacterium
GGCCGCGATCGCGATCGAGCGCGCGAACCTGCACGAGCGCACCGCGACCCTGTCGCGGCGCCTCTTCGACCTTCACCGTGTCGGTCTCGCGATCGCGGAGCGGACGGAGCTCGCCGACGTCACGCGGCTTCTCGCGGAATCCGTCGTCGACCTGCTGAAGCCGGCGGTCGCCGCGGTCTATCTCGACAAGGGCGGCGATTCGCTCGAGTTCGCCTTCACGACCGGCACCGCGCCGAGCGACGTCCTCGCCCTGCCGAAGGACGGCGGCCTCGTGGGCCGCGCCCTCGAATCCGGCGAGCCGATCGCGCTCGCCACTCGCGCGGAGGCGCCCGAGGCGACGCAGAAGCTGCTCGAGCGCTTCGGGCACGAGGCCCTCCTCGTCCATCCCTTGCGCTCCGCCGACCAGACCATCGGCGTCCTTTTCGTCACCTGGCGCGAGCCGCACACGCTCACCGACGAGGAGCGCGAGCTCGTCGGCATCCTCGCGGGGATCGGCGCGTCCACGATCCGCTCGATCCGCCTCTACCGCGAGCTGGATGACGCATACCTCTCGACGGTCTCCACGCTCATGGCCACGATCGTCGCGCGCGATCACTATCGCGAGGACCATCAGCGCAAGGTCGCCGCGGACGCCGTCGCCGTCGGCGAGCGCCTCGGCCTCCTCGAGTCGGAGCTCCGCGATCTGCGCTACGCCTCGCTCTTCCATTCGCTCGGGAAGATCGGCGTGCCGGCCGCGATCCTCTCCAAGACCGGGCCGCTCACCGCCGAGGAACGCAAGATCATGCAGGAGCATCCGATCCTCGGCGCCCGCATCCTCGAGGCGATCCGCTTCCTGAAGGGGGTCGTCCCGATCGTGCGGCACGCGAACGAGCACTGGGACGGATCGGGCTACCCGGACGGCCTCGCGGGCGAGCAGATCCCGCTGCCCGCACGGATCCTCGCGGTCGCGATCGCCTTCGAGTCGATGCTCGCCGAGCGGCCCTACCGTCCGGCGCGCCGCGAGGACCAGGCGCTCGCCGAGATCAAGGGATTCTCGGGGAGCTGGTACGAGCCGACTGTCGTGAACGCGTTCGTTTCCATGGTCGAGGCGCGTGGGGTCATCCAGGCCGCGGAGGAGGCAGTGTCCGCGGCCACGAGCCGGGAGCTGCAGATCCTCGCGGAGCTCACGCCCGAGTTCCACACGATCCTGGATCTCCAGCAGCTCCTCGACCGCACCCTCTGGATCCTCGAGCGCGCCGTTCCCGGCGCGTCGCTGACGATCCTCCTCCAGGACGAGCACACCGACGAGCTCGTCGCGCGTGCGGTCGCGGGCGGATGGACCACGATCGACTCGCCGTCGCGCATCCCGACCGACCGCGGCATTTCCGGCTGGGTGTTCACGCATCGCGAGGGGCAGATCGTCGACGACGTCCGCGCGGATCCCCGCTACATCGGGGACCCGCGGGTGCGCAGCGAGCTCGTCGTGCCCCTCGTGTCGCGAGGCCGCTCGGTCGGCGTGCTTGTCCTGTCGCACCTGGCCGTTGCCGCCTTCAGCAAGCGCGACCTCACGCTCATGGAGACGGTCGGCGCGCAGATCGCCGCGCAGATCGAGGTCGCCGAGCTGCACGAGCGGCTCAAGCGCGCCGCGAACACCGACGCGCTCACGGGCATCCACAACTACCGCTACTTCTACGACCGCCTCGAGGAGGAGGTCGCCCGGGCCGAGCGGCGCCAGTCGCCTCTGGCGGTCGCGTTCTTCGACATCGACGATCTGAAGACGGTCAACGACACGTACGGGCACCTCGCCGGGAACGAGGTCCTCCGCGCGCTCGGGCAGACGATCTCCAACCAGGTGCGCACCGAGGACGTCCCGGCCCGCTACGGCGGCGACGAGTTCGCGATCGTGATGCCCGACACGCCGCGCGAGGAAGCGGAAAAGGTGGTCATCCGTTTGATGGAGATCCTCGACAAGAGCGAGGTGAAGCTGCCCGGCGGCAGTCCGATCAAGATGCCGGCGCGGTCGTGGGGCGTCTCCGCGTACCCGCTCGACGGCCGCACCGCGGAGGCCCTCGTCGAGAACGCGGACACCCGAGCCTACGCACGCAAGCGCGCGCGGTAGCTGGGCCGGGGCTGACACCGCGAAGCGAAGCCTCGCGCGATAGAGTTCGGTCCGGCGCAAGGACGCGCCGTTTCACACTCGAGGGCAGAGGAAGAGAAGATGGCCACCGCGCTCCTTGATCAGCTGACCGTCGAAGGACAGATCGCCTTCGTGCTCGCCTCGCTCGTCCTCACGCTCTTCGGGATCGTCCTCCTGCTGTGGCGGCCGCGGCACGCGACCTATCGCGTCCACGATTGCCGCACGCAGGGATGCCGCTGGCTCAAGGACAGCCCCCAGCCCTAGGCGCGCCTCTCCCCGATTCAGCGTAGGTTAAGCAGCCGATTTCCAGCTTGGGGGGATGGCCTGTGGCCCGTCGAAGCTCTCTCGCGCTCGCCGTGTTCCTCTCCATCGTCTCGCTCCTGGCGTTCTCGATCGTTGGCCTCGCCGATCCATCGACGCGGGCATCCGAACGCGCGCTGCTGAAGGCGGCGGACG
>VBFI01000139.1 GCA_005889275.1 Chloroflexota bacterium
GTGGCTGACGACGAACGCCGGCCGTTCGGACGGATCCACGCACGCGTGGATCGAGATGACGCCCTCGTGCTTCGCGTTCACCTACACGCCAAGCCCGTGCGACCCGAGCCCGCGCTTCATCGCGCCCTTCCGCGCCGATGTGAAGAGCATCGACCACTGGGTCGCGGGCGGTCGGTTCGTCTGGGACAACGGCGGCGACGGCTGGGACACGCGCTGCTCCGCGACGGACTGCTCGTGGACGATTCAGTACGACACCGGCGCCGGGCACTCGACAACGGCGATCGCCGTGAGCGGCACGGTCACATACGCCGGCTGGTGCGGCGGTCCCGGTTGCAACCCCTCGCAGAGCTCGACGACGGGCGCGGGCTTCGCCCGCGGCCTCGCGACCAATTTCGGCGGTTCGTGGCACCCGATCGACGCGAGCGCGCTTCCGAACCGCTACGTCTCGGCGATCACCGTCGACCCCGCGGACTCGAGCCACGTCTACGCGGTGTTCAGCGGCTTCTCGCGCCGCTGGATCCCCTCGGCCGGCGTCGGCCACGTCTTCGAGTCGAAGAACGGTGGCGCGAGCTGGACCGACATCAGCGGCAACCTTCCGGACGCGCCGGGCGACGACCTGCTCGTCCTCGGAACGAAGATCGTCCTCGCGACCGACGTCGGCGTGTTCATCACGAGCGTCGGCTCGACCTCGTGGTCGATCTACGGCTCCGGACTTCCCAACGCCTCGACGAACGACCTCTCGCTCGGCCAGAGCGGCGGCGGGTACATCATCGCCGCGACGCACGGCCGGGGTCTCTGGAAGATCGCGCTTCCATAACGCGTGAGGGGCGGCCCGCACCGGGCCGCCCCACTCGCGCGCGTAGCCGGACTTATCTCGTCGGGGCGGGCACGGGCGCGAGCGGAAGTGAGACGCGGAACGTGCTTCCGCGCGGGCTCGATGACTCGAGGGTGATCGTCCCGCCGAGCCGGGTCATGATCTCCTTGCTGATGTAGAGGCCGAGGCCGACGCCGCCGTACGGCTTCGCGACGGACGTGCGGAAGAACCGCTCGAAGATCTGGCCGCGCTCCGCCTCGGGCACGCCGAGCCCCTGATCCCGGACGCGGACGACCGCCTCGTCGTTCTCCGTGCTGATCTCGACGGTCACCGTGCCCCGCTCCGGGCTGTATTTCACGGCGTTGTTGACGAGGTTCTCGATGACCTCGACGACGCGACGCGTGTCCGCGCGGACGGTGAGCGGCTTCGCCGCCGCGACGACGAGGATCGGGTGCTCCGGATCGGTCGGGTACTCGCCCGCGGCCTTCTGCACGATCTCGACGAGGTCGACGTCATGGAGGTCGAGCGCGAACTTCCCGGCGTCGAGCCGGGACACATCCAGGAGGTCGTTGATCAGCGCGGTGAGCGCCTTTGTCCGCTGTCTCGCCTTCATGATGAGCTCCTCGGTGCGCGAGCTGTCGCCGCGCGACATCTGCCGCAGCGCGAGGTCGAGCTGCAGCTGGATCGCCGTCACCGGCGTGCGGATCTCGTGGCTCGCCATGCTGAAGAACTCGCTTCGCTGCCGCTCGAACGCGCGGAGCTCGGTGATGTCCTGGAAGACCGAGACCGCGGCGACGATCTCGCCGTCGCGCCGGACGGGCGCCGCGCTCGCGAGGATGTTCAGGTCGACGCCTCGCGTCGGGTTGCGAACGATGATCTCCTCACCGTTGACGCTCTCGCCGCTGTCGAGAGCGCGCATGATCGGCGACTCCCGGCCGACGTAGGGCCTCCCGTCCGCGTGCCGCGGCGCGTAGTCGTCGGGATCGTCGGTCGCCATGATGGGATGGCCGAAGAGCTCCTCGGCGGTGCGGTTGCTCATCACCGCGCCGTTCCGGCGCATGACGATGACCCCTTCGGGCATCTCGTTCACGATCTGCTGGAGCTCGTCGCGCTCGGCAGAGACCGCCGCGGCGAGCTCCTCGACGCGCTTGCGCCCCTTGACGAGATCGGTCACGTCGGTCGCGTAGTAGATGACGCCATCGATCGCGCCTTCGGCGTCATGAGTCGGGACGATCGCCGCGTCGTAGTAGCCCTCGACGAGCTGGCCGTTCGGAAGGCGCACCGAGCTCGGCATCTCCTTCGCGATGAACGGCTCGCCGGTGTTGTAGACGCGCTCGAGGATCGCGCGATGGGTGGGCTCCGGGTCGACCGCGCTGAAGGGCTTGCCGATCACGTCCTCTTCGCCCATGCCCACCTGATCGAGCTGGTCAGGCGTCGCGACCGCGTACACCAGGTCCGGTCCGTTCAGCAGGCCGACGCGCGCCGGCGCGTGTCGGAGCGCGTCGTACAGACGGAAACGCTCGCCCTGGGCGATGCTGCGCGCGAGGTCGACCTCGACGTACGAGCGGGCGAGGCGCCCACCCAAGTACCACGCGATCGCGAGGGCCGCGGCGACACCGAGAAGCGTCAGGACGAACGCGGTCTGGCCGAGGCGGTCCGGCAGCGTGAACGCGGTCGCGATCGGTTCGCTGAGGATGACGACCCAGCCCGCCTTGACCGCCGGCGCGTACGCGAGGAGGCCATCGCGACCGCGCGTGTCCTTGGCGACGAGCGCTTTCGACTGGCCGGCGAGGCCGTCGCGCACCTCGGGCCTCGCGTTCTCGTCGGGGAGGCTGTCGCCGCCGGCGTTCGCGCCGATGAACTCGTGACCGAGGCGATCGACCATGCGGAGGTCGATCGTTTCGCTGGGCACGACCTGACCGAGCTGCCTCTCCAGGTTCACGAGCGAGAGCGCGCCTGAGAGCACGCCCTTCGTTCCATCGTTGAACGTGACCGGGACCGCGAGGACGATCGTCTTCGTGTTGAGCGAGCCCCGCGTGAGCA
This sequence comes from Chloroflexota bacterium, assembly GCA_005889275.1. Taxonomy (GTDB): domain Bacteria; phylum Chloroflexota; class Limnocylindria; order P2-11E; family P2-11E; genus 3-1-20CM-2-70-9. Next base: position 2,858 of record VBFI01000139.1, read on the forward strand.
GGACCGAGCCGACGCCGTCGCGGCCGGCGAGCGCCGCCTGGAAGTAATCGCGGTCGGAGATGTTCACGGTGTGCGGCCCGGTCGTGAAGCTCGAGAGATTCCAGCCATCGGCCGACGAGAGCCCGAAGGTCAGCCAGTTCGGGTCCTGCCGGAGGATCGGGGTGAGGATCGCGTTCACGTTCTGGACGTCCGCGTCCTTCACCGAGCGCGTGTTCGTGAGCGCGCGGAGCGTCGCGAGGTTGCCGTCGATGAAAGTGTCGGACGCGCTCGCCACCGAGCGCGCGAGCGCCAGTCGCCCGGCGGCGATGCTGTCCCGGCCGGCCTGCGTCTGGCTCTGCACGAGCGCGAGCTCGATAAAGAGGAGCGGCACGAAGGCCAGCGCGATGATCGCGACGATCCGCAGGCGCTCGCGCTCGACTGTCGGCGACACGGTCCGCATAGTGGAAATCTAGGCCAGCGGTCCAAGCTTCCGCCCGGGTGCTCGCCTGCCGACCCGATCCTGCGACCGCGGCTACGCTCCCGCCCGTGACGACCCTTGCCGAGCTCCGACAGCGGCGCTTGTACGAGTGCCGGCTGACGCCGGACCGGGCACTCGCGACGCTCGACGACGCCGAGGCCTTTCTCCGCGATCGGGGCGTGCTCACGCTGACGCAGGACTCCGCCTTGCCGAGCCTGTTCGCGGCGTGTCACGAGGAGCCGTACAAGCGCGGCGCGGCGGGATTCGGCTCGTGGCCGAAAACGAAGTGGCCGTGGGGCGGCGAGCTCGCGCACCGCGCCGGCGTGCTCGCGCTCAAGGTGCATCGCGGCAAGGTGCTGCTCTTCGACCGCGACGTCGCGCGCGCGGTGGATCCGCTCGCTCGCGCCGCGCTCGCCGAGGGTGAGAAGGCAGGGGACGACGGCACGCGGCTGCTGCGCCACCTGCGCTCCGCCGGCCCCTCCCGTATCGACGACCTGAAGGCCGAATTGGGACTCGAGGCGCCGGCGCTGCGGAAGGTGCGCGAGAAGCTCGAGTCCGTGGGGGCGGTCGTGTCGCGCGACATCGAGGTCGACGACGCGAAAGGCGCTCACACGCACACATCCGAGCTCGCGCGCTGGGACCAGGTCTGGACGAAGCCGTGGAAGGCGAACGTGGATCAGGCGCTCGCGGAGCTTGTGCTGATCGGAGTGCGCGCCGCGGTGCTCGCGCACCAGGACGAGGTCGCGAAGTGGTTCACCTGGCCGATCGAGTGGCCGACGGTCAGCGGCCTCATCACGGCGCGCCGCCTGGTGCGGCCGGGACCAGGGTTTCTCGCGCTCCCGGAGTAGCGCTCTCGTACTGCTACCCACAGGACCCGACCGCCGCCTAGCGTCGCTCATCCGATGGCGCAAAAGCGGCGTGGCTGTCTGGCGATCTTCTTCCCGCGCAAGGGCGTGAACCCCGAGACGGTCGCGCTCAGCTCGGCCGCCGAGCGGCTGCCGCTCGCCTTTCCCTACCGACCGCGCAAGTCGATGCTCTCCGCGGCGGAGCTCGTGTTCTACAACGTGCTGAAGACGGCGATCGGCGCGCGTTTCGTGATCCTGCTCAAGGTCGGCGTGAGCGATCTCTGCGAGATCACGAGTCGCGAGGTGAACCAGGCCGCGTTCAACCGGATCGCCGCGAAACGCGTCGACTTCGTCCTCTGCGACCCGATCACGCTCGCGCCGGCGGTGGCCATCGAGCTCGACGACTCGACGCACTATCGCCGCGATCGCGCGGAGCGCGATGCCTTCGTGAACGAGGTGTTCCGCGTCATCGGGGTCGCGCTCATCCGGCACCGCGTGCAGTCGAGCTACGACCCGGCCGCGCTCGCTCGGTGGATCGACGCTTCACTCCCACCGCCCTCGACTCGCCGACCGCTTCGCCCCGCCAGCTAGGGGCCCGCCTCCTCCGTTACGCTCGTCAGCCCGATGTCCGTCATCCCTGAGGTCGCCCCGAGCTATCGGCGCCTGTTCTCCATCGAGGGCTTCCCGCGCCTGGTCAGCGGGATGCTGCTCGCGCGCACCTCGAACACGATGGTCTCGCTCGTCCTCGTGCTCTTCGCGCTCGAGCGCTTCCACTCCGCGACGATCGCCGGGCTCGTCGCGTTCCTCTCGCTCGCGCCGGGTCTGCTGCTGAGCCCGATCGCCGGCGCGCTGCTCGATCGCCACGGGCGCACGCGGCTCATGGTCGTCGACTACATCGTCGCGGCGATCTGCCTCACGCTCATCGTCGTCCTCGGCGCGA
>VBFI01000221.1 GCA_005889275.1 Chloroflexota bacterium
AGCGGCTGGGCCGGCCTTCGCGCTCGCCCATGTCGAACTCGAGATCGCGGAGACGGGCGTTGACCACTTCGACTTCGTGTGGATTCTCGAGCGGCCAGCGGCCTTCGGCATCGCGCTTGGAGCGGACCAGGTCGATGGCCTCGGCCACGCGCGCATCGGGCGTCACCGCCGCCGCGCGCAGGTGCTCGAGCCCGCGCAGCGCGTCGTAGTGGTAGCCGGTCGGGAACGAGAACAACGTGAAGGCCGGATCGATCAGCTCGCCGCTCGACAGCCGGCGCAGCATCCGGCGTTCGAGGAGGTATCGCTGTCCGCGCTCGAGCGCCGTGGTGACCTCGGCCGAACCGCCGTTAGCGCGCTCGTGCTCGAGAAGCCCCTCGAGGACGTCGATCGTCGTGTGGAATGATCCGCGGGTCGAGCCATTCTCCTGCTCGCAGTTCCACCCGCCATCGGCCATCTGCTCGCCGAGCAGCCGCTCGACGATGCCGCTCACGTCCTGGCCGAAGTACGAGCCGACCGTCACGACCCGTCCGTTGATGCACGGCTCGACCTCGCCCGCGAAGACGGGTGTGCCGTGCCACGGGCCACGGGAGTGCCATGTCGCGTTGTCGCGGACGAGGCCGATTGCCTGCCGCGCCTGCTCGCTCGCGGCGTCGAGGCCCATGTCGCGGAGCATCAACAAGGCGAGCAGCGAAGGCCACTCCGAATCCGACGCATCTGTGTGCCACAGACCGTCCTCCCGCCGGAGAGCCAACAGGCGCGCGCCCCAGCCTTCGGTGGCAACGCGGGCGCGCTCCGCGGCGACCTCGTCGGCCGGCGCGTCCGTCAGGTCGCGCATCGCCTGCCAGCGAATCGCCGGGTCCGAGTCGAGCAGCCAGTCGATGTCGGTCACGATCTTCCTCCTGGCTAGCGAGGAACGCTGGCAGTTAGACGCGACATGACCTCCGCGAAAACCGGAAGCGCCCGATCGATCATCGCGTCGGTGGCCGTGAGCGAGATCCGGAAGTAACCAGGCATGTCTACCGCGCTCCCGGGAAGGACCAGGACCTTCTGCGCTGCGAGCGTGCGGGCGAACAGCACGTCGTCCTCGATCGGCGACTTCGGCAGCACGTAGAAGGTGGCCTGCGGCGACTGCACTTCATAACCCATCTCGCTGAGCGCGCCCACCACCCGGTCGCGCTTGCGCTGCAAGTGGTCGAGATCAATCGACATGGAGTCGATATCGGGAAGCGCGTATTGCATGATCGCGTCGGGAAGCATGTTGCCCGTCGAGAATCCCGCGACCATGAAGGCCTGCCGCACCTGATCGCGCCCCGGCATCCCGGGTGGGAGCGCGACATAGCCGAGTCGTTGTCCTGGGGCGAGTGCGCTCTTGCTGTACGTGTGGATCAACAGGCTGCGTGCGTAAAACGCGCCCGGGGTGATCATCCGGTTGCCGTCGAACAGGATGCGGCTGTACGCCTCGTCGGAGATGAGATAGATCGGGCGGCCGTTGCGCGCCGAGGCATCCTCGAGCACCGAGGACAGCGCACCGAGTGTCGCCGCCCCGAAGATGCGCCCGGTCGGATTGTGCGGAGTGTTGATCAACACCGCGCGGGTCCGTCGGCTGATCGCCGCAGCGATCGCGTCGACATCGAGGTCGAAGCCATCCGGCCTGACCCGTATCTTCACCGGTCTCCCGTGTGCGCCGAGGATCAGGGCCTCGTAGAAGAACCACGGCGGCGAGATGAAGATCACCTCGTCGCCTGGATCCACGACCACGTTCAAGGCCGCCGCGAGGCCGCCGTGGGCGCCGCGCGTGAGGAGGATGTCATCGGGATCGAAGGTCAGCCCGAGTTCCTTGCTCAAGCCTTCAGCCGCCGCGACCAACGCCGGGCGGTGGGGCATCTTGTACCCGAACCAGTCCTTGTCCTTCGGCTCGGTCCAGCGCTGCAGGGCACGTACGTACTCGGGCAACGCCAGCTCCTGGGGGTTGCCGGCGATGAAGTTGGACGCGGCCGGATCAGCGGCGTGACGGCCGATCTCGGGATCCATGATCGCGGCCAGGAACCCGCCCATCGAATGGATGATTCCGCCGACGTGGCGTGCGACCTCGTCCGACATTGTCCCGATACCTTAGCCCGGACGAACTAGAGTCGCGCCGTGCGCGACGCTTTCTTCTTCCTGAGCCTGGCCGGCCTTGGGTTGAGCGTCGCGGATCGACCCGGCC
>VBFI01000222.1 GCA_005889275.1 Chloroflexota bacterium
CGAGCGGTTTGTAGCTCTTGCGGCGGTCGAGCTTTGTGGCGCTCAGCGCTGGATCGCTGAGCCCGTGCCGGCGTCCATCCATCGGAGTGTCGGCTCGTCGAAGTGCAGGTTGATCGCCTGGTCGGGCCGGACGGCGACGTCGATCGGCGCCTGCACCTTCACCGCCGTCTTTCCGATAAGAACGGTCACGAGGGCGTGGGATCCGAGCGGCTCGACCACCAGCACCCGCGCGGGGATACCGTCGCCGGCGATCGTGATGTGCTCGGCGCGCACGCCGAGGACCATCTCGCGGCCCTGCAGATCTCCGCGCATCTGCGTGACCGGCACGGCGAAGCCGTCGCCCGCGAATGAGCCGTCGCGAATGGCGCCCCGCAGGAAGTTCATCGGCGGCGATCCGATGAATCCGCCGACGAACTGGGTCGCAGGGTTGTCGTAGATCTCCATCGGGCCGCCAAGCTGCTCGATCGCTCCCTCGCGCATGACCGCGATCCGGTCGCCCATGCTCATCGCCTCGACCTGGTCGTGCGTCACGTAGATCGTCGTCCGCTTCACTTCCTTGTGCAGCCGCTTCAGGTCGGCCCGCGCCTGCAGGCGCAGAAGCGCGTCGAGGTTCGATAACGGCTCGTCCATGAGGAGGACCGGCGCGTCCATGACGAGCGCCCGCGCGACGGCCACACGCTGGCGCTGGCCGCCGGAAAGCTGGGCCGGGTAGCGGTCGAGGAACGGCACGAGCCCGAGGAGCTCGGCGCCCTCACGCACGCGCTTTTCGATCTCGGGCTTCGGACGTCGCTTCATCCGGAGACCGAAGCCGATGTTGCTCCCCACGGTCATGTGCGGGAACACCGCGTAGCTCTGGAAAACCATCGCGATGTTGCGGTCGCGCGGCGCGAGATCGGTCACGTCCCGCTCGCCGATGCGGATGCGCCCGCCGTTCACCTGCTCGAGGCCGGCGACGCATCGGAGGAGCGTCGTCTTGCCGCAACCGGACGGGCCCAGCAGGACCATGAACTCGCCGTCGCGGATGTCGAGCGAAATGTCCTTGAGGGCGGGCGTCTTGCCGAAGATCTTGCTGACACCCTCGATGGCGATGCTCGACATCAGCGGGACCCCCAGAGGTTCATCAAATATTTGCGGATCAGGAAGATGAACACGATCGCCGGCAGGACCATGAAGAGGCCGCCCGCGAACTTGAACGCGAGCGGCGACGTCGAGAGAGAGGCGAGGACCTGGGCCGGCAGCGTGCGCGTGCGAAGCGTGAGGATCGTCGCGGCGAATACCTCGTTCCAGGAGATCACGAACGTGAAGATCGCGGCCGCGGCGAGGCCCGGGAGCGCGAGCGGCAGCACGATCCGGAGGAAGGCACCCCAGCGGCTGCACCCGAGCGTCTGCGCGGCCTCCTCGAGCTCGTGCGACACGGCCACGAAGACGCCACCCGTCACCAGGACGATGAACGGCAGCGCCATGGCGGTGTGAACGAGGGCCACCGAGATGAGGTTGTCGTAGAGGCCGAGCTGGAGGAACGTGACTGCCAGCGGAATCGAGAGAATGGCGATCGGGAACATCTTGGTCATCAGCACGACCACCTGGAAAGCCTCACGCCCCCGGAAACGGAAGCGCGCCAGGGCGTAGCCCGCGGGAGCGCCCAGGACGAGACCGAACACGATCGTGAAGAGGGCGACCAGCAGTGAATTTAGTACCGAGGGCAGGACACCGCGCGCTTCGACGAAGAATTGCATCGTGTCGGTCGAGAGCGAGCTGGGCACGAGCGGTTTGGGGTAGTCGAAGATCTTGGCCTGCGGCGTGAATGCCGAGATCGCGATCAGATAGAACGGCACAAGCACCCAGATGGCGAGGAAGATCGCACCGGCGTAGAGAACGCTCCGATCGAGGACGCGCGCGTTCATCGCTGGACCTCCGCCTCGCGAAGCCCGAGCACGCGCAGGTACGCGACGATCGCGACCGCAGTCAGCCCGAGAACCACCACCGCGTACGCCGCGGCGACGTGCTCGTTGCGGTTCGTCGCGTACCACGTGTACGCCTCACCCGCGAGGACCGGCATGTTGCGGCCGGCGAGCGCGAACACCACCGCGAACGTCTGAAAGGCGAAGATCGTGCGGATGATGAGCGCCGACTGAAGGCTCGGCCGCAGCAACGGGAGCACGACGTGCACCGTGCGCCGGAGCCGATTCGCGCCGAAGAGATCCGCGGCCTCGAAGAAGTCACGCGGGATGAGCTGCAGCCCGGCGATGAGGATCACCAGGACCAGGGCCGTTGCGCGCCACGACTCGGCGATGACGATGGCGCTGAGGATGCCGGCGAAGTTATCGAAGGAAAGCCAGAGGACAGGCTGGTCGATCACTCCGGCGCTCTGCAGGGTGCTGTTTAGATAACCCCGCTCGGTGAAGACCGCGAGCCACAGGATCCCGGCGGCGAGATCGGAGATCGCGAGCGGGATCGCGTAGATGTACAGAAAGATCCCGTGACCGCGGAACCGCGAGTTAATGAGCAGCGCCATCACCAACGCCAGCACGATCTGTAGCGGGACGATGAGGATGAGGAGGAGCAGCGTGTTCCGCCAGGCGTCGCTGAAGTTCACGTCGGCGACCATGCGCCGGAAGTTGTCGAGGGTCAGGCCGCCGTTCTCCGCCATCACCGAAAGGAGCAGCGCTTGCAGCATCGGGATGACGATCAGGAGCGTGAGGAACGCGACGGTCGGAAGGAGGAGAGCGAACGGCAGGAATCGCTCCGTGCGCGTCCGCATCTCCTCCCCCTCT
>VBFI01000140.1 GCA_005889275.1 Chloroflexota bacterium
GTTTGGAACTTGACCCGGTCGCTATTCCACTTCACGTCGTAGTTCAAGTTCCCGGTGGCGAGAGTCGTCGGGGCGAAACCGACCCCCGCCGAGCCGAGAGCGACGCCCGCAAACGCTCCGAAGACTGCAGCTCCGACGATCGCGGCACTCAACTTCTTCCTCAGACGAAATACGCGCATCGGTTCCACCTCTTCCCCTTATTTCGATCGCGTGCCGGCGAGTCTCCCACACCTTGCAACAGCAGGAAGCCCTGGTCGTCCTCGGGATGCTGACTCGGCTGGCGGAGGCGCATCTTCGCTGGGCGCAATCCTTCCCGCGAGGTCTGGGTGGGGCGACGTGGTGGAGTTGTGAAACCCTGGCCCGCCGCGCTCAAACCTTTTTGGTCACCTGCACCATGTCGTTGTGGATCGAATTCGGGGCCGCGCTCAGGTTCGGAGCAATCGCAATTCGCAAATCGTGGCCCGATTCTTCAGACCGTTGCTCAACTCAATCGTCGGATCCGAGGACAGCTGATCGGGAGTCAGCCGCCCATGTGCGAGAGTCCCTCACAAACGTACGGAAGCGTCGACGCGACGAGGAGGGCCAGATGGCCCATCTCCTCCGACATTCGGCCCTGACGGTTGGTGCGCTAGTACCTCGGTCGGTGCTTCGCGACGTAGGCGGCCGCCTCCGCACGCCGTGAGAGTCCTAGCTTGTCGAGGATGCGGCTCACGTAGTTCTTCACGGTTTTCTCGGACAGAAAGAGAACGGTCCCGATCTCCCGGTTGGTCTTGCCTTCCGCAAGCTGCTCGAGGACCTTGCGCTCCTGCTCGGTGAGCGACGCGATCTTGGGATCTTCCTGCTCGCGCCCTTTGCGGACGCGTTCGAGCACCTTGCCGGTCACGTCTGGATCGAGCAATGAACGGCCCGCTGCGACCGCCTGGATCGCGTCAACCACGGCCTGGCCGCGGGTCTGCTTCAGGAGGTAGCCCGATGCGCCGGCGATGATCGATGCGAAGAGCGCTTCGTCGTCGGCGTAGGAGGTGAGCATGATCACCCGCGTCTCTGGTCGGGCCTCGCGGATCGCGCGGCACGCCTCAACGCCGCTGCCGTCGGGCAGGCGCACGTCCATGATCACGACATCAGGTTTGGCTTTCGCAGCAGCCTCGATGGCCTCGGCCATCGTTCCCGCCTCACCGACGACCGCCATGTCCTCGCGCCGCGACAGCATCGTGCGCAAGCCTTCGCGTACGACCTCGTGGTCGTCGCACAACAGCACGCGGGTCAAAGCCCCCTGACTCACGGTCGCGCCTCCCTTCGGATCGGCAGCTCAAAGCGTATCCGCGAGCCCCGTCCCGGCTCGGTACGGACGTTCAGCCGTCCGCCGACCGCGAAGGCCCGCTCGCGCATGTTGCGGAGGCCGTGGCCTTCGACCGCGCGCTCGTAATCGAAGCCCACGCCGTCGTCCTCGATCTCGAGCACGACTGCGGAGTCATTCTGATGGAGCCGAACCGCGGCGCGATGCGCGCGGGCGTGACGCTGGATGTTCCCGAGGGCGTCGGCGGCGATATAGAAGGCCGCCTCGCGGCCAGGCTGGTCGAGCGCGGCTGCGGCTTGCGGCGAGACCACAACCTCCACGTCGATCAGAGCGTTCGAGCGCGCTTGTGCCGCGAGCGTGGGCAAGGATTCGGTGAGCGGCCGATCGCTCCCCCGCACCGGCCGCAGACCCAAGACGTAGTTGCGCAGGTCGGCGATCGCAGCATTGAGCCGATCGACGGCCTTCTCGAGACCTTTGCGCGCCTCCTCCGGTTCAGACGCGGTCCGCGCGCTCACATCTTCCAGAAGCAGGCTCACCCCGTAGAGCGATTGGATCACGCCATCGTGGAGGTCCATGCCGATGCGGTGGCGCTCTTCGAGCGCTGACACGCGCTCGAGCTGCTCGTACAGGCGAGCGTTCTCGATCGCGATTGCCGCCTGCGCGGCGAGGGTCCGGATCGCTTCCTCGTCATCGGAAGTGAATTCAGCGTCACCTTCTTTCTCAGTCAGGTAAAGGTTTCCGAGTGAGACTCCGCGGTAGAGGATCGGGGTGCCCAGAAAGCTGTGCATCGGCGGGTGGTTCGCGGGGAAGCCCACCGACGATGGATGATCCTGCAGCCGGCGGAGGCGAAGGGTCGCCTTGTCTTGCTGCAGGACACCGAGCACCCCGCGACCCCTCGGAAGTGGGCCGATCAGTTCGCGAACGTGAGGGTCCATGCCCGAAGTGATGAACTGGCTAACGTTTCCGTCTTCGTCGAAGACGCCCAGCGCCGCGTATTTCGCCGCGGCCACCAAGCGCGCCTGGTCGACCACACGCTGAAGCACTGTGGCGGTGTCGAGCTCGGAGGTCAGGGAGATCCCGGCCACGTTCAGCGCCTGCACCTGCGCACGGCGCTGTTCCAGCGCGGCGGCAAGCGCGCGAAGACGCTCGGTCTGTTCGGCATCGCGGCGGGAGAGCTCGGTGAGCCGACCAAAGATCGCGGAGGAGAACGCGAGCACGCCAGCGATCCCGACCACCGTGAGCACGACGTGCGAGAGCCCGCGCGGAAGCAGCGGCTCGAAAACGAAGTAGTCGGCGGCTACGAGAAGCCCGATGAGAAGCGCCGGTAGCACGAACCCGGCGACGCGCAGGCGCGCCGGGAACACGGGTTGTGGCTGTCGACCGTTCAGACGGCGATTATCGCGAGAGCCGTGCCGCAGGGCGCACCCGCTCGGTGACCGGGTACTCGTTCCCCTGAGGACTCCGCATGGCCCGCGCGTATGCGACGGGGGTCGAGAGCGGAACCAGATCGAGCTGCTCCTCGAGGGCTGGGGTGATGCTCTCCTCGTCGTAGAAGATGAGATCAGCGTGCTCGTGGAGCGGGCAGCGCGTGGAGAGCTCGAGCGCGCAGCTCGTCACCTCCGGTCCGGCGCAGCGGATCGTCTGCATCCCCTGGTCTTCGAAAAACTTCGCCCAGTCCCCACGACGCTTCGCGTCCGCGCTCATCACGAGGACGGAGAGCGGTCGAGAGGAGCGGGTCGCCTCGCCCCTCTCGCGTCGCTGGACTGCGGGGCTGGTCATGCGGGCTGCGGCGTTTGCAGCCGCACCTTACCCGCAGTGATCGTGACTCGCGGTGTCTTCCACGGTGTGCCGAGGATCGGGAGTAGGTAGCGGTCGAGTCCGATGTACCCGGCCGTCTTCCAGGCGAGGACCAGGAGGAAGCCGAGCAGGAGCAGGACCGGGTTCGTGCTCGCGCTGCCAGCGAGCATGAAGTTGAGGTTCATGAACGCGCCGCCGACTGCGGCGATGCCGACGAACGCACCGAGGATGAGGCCAATCCCGACGGCAGTCTCGCCGAAGGCGATCAACTTGCCGAAGAAGACCTCCCAGTGGTTGTCGACCATGAACTGGATGAAGTTGCGGTACCAGTCGTACGTGATGACCGGCTTGGCCGGCGCGGCCGGGATCGCGGCGATCCGCTGCCAGAAGGCGAGCAGTCCGGAGCCGTCGTAGATGTAGTTGGTCTTCGCGCCGGCGTCGAGGACCTTGTGCAGACCAGCGTCGAGCCAGCTGAAGCCAACGTAGATCCGCAGGACGAGCCAGACGACTGCCATGCGCGTGTCGGAGAAGAGAAAACGAGCGAGAGGTGGGTCAGCGATGACGGTGTCCTTGCGGGCGAGAGTTTTCACTTTCGACCTCCTTTTGTGAGGTCAGATTGCTGCCCGACACGCTGCCCAGACAGGGCCATCCGGCCTAAGTCGCCGGGTCCGTCGGCTCAGCGCGAGCGGGCCACTGGTGGGCTGTCGGCGCAAGTCGGGACTTTCGGCTCTACTGGAGGTCTCGCGCATCGAACAGGATTTGTGCCATGTCGATCGGCTCGCCCGAATTCTTCCTCGCGCTGGGAGTGCTCGTCGTTCTTGCAGTCGTCCTCGGGACGGTCTGCGCGCGTTTGTTCATGGCCGCCAGCCGGGACGGCTGAACTCCGCGGGGCCGACCTGTCCTAACCGGCCTCGAGCCGCCGCCGATCAGCGGCCCCCTGCCACGGAGTTCCGAGCACCGGCAGGAGCCAGCGATCCAGACCGATGTAGCCGGCGGTCTTCCACGCGAGCACGAGGAGGAAGCCGAGCAGCAAGAGCACGGGGTTCGTGCTCGAGGTCCCGGCCAGGAGGTAGTTCAGGTTCATGAAGGCACCCGCGACAGCCGCGATACCGACGAACGCACCGAGGATGAGACCGATGCCCACGGCGGTCTCGCCGAACGCGACGAGCTTGCCGAAGAAGCCCTCCATGTGGCTGTCGATCAGGAACTGGATGAAGCTCCGGTACCAGTCGTACGTGATCGGCGGCTTCGCGGGACCTGGAGGGACCTGGGCGATCCGCTGCCAGAACGCGACGATGCCCCTCCCGTCGTAGATGTAGTTGGTTGCGGTTCCGGTGTCGCTGATCTTGTGCCAACCGGCATCGAGCCACGCGAAGCCGACGTAAATCCGAGCCAGAAACCATAGCGGCGCCAGCCGCACGTCCGCGAACAGGAGCCGCGCCAGAGGAGGATCGGCGACAACGATCGGAGCCCGGACGGCAGCGACACTCACGGCCGAGACTTTAGCGCGAACCCGAGCGTGCCCGGTCCTATCGGAGGTGCGGATAGATCGTCGCGGCGCCGCGCTGATTGAGAATGCGCGCCGGCCGCGGCTGGTGCGCGCGACCGATGCGCGAGTCGCGCGCGAAGACGACTGCCGGCCGAGACGGCGTGCGCACGAGGGCAAGGAAGAGCTCCGGGCTGGTGGTCTGTTCGTCGTAGACCGCGGTCGTCGCATTCGCGAGCAGCTCACACGTCCCGCCGCTAAGGAGGGGGCAAGAGCGGCCGTCGCAGCTGTTCGCTACGTCGCCGTCTGCCGCAACTGCGCGGAACCAGTCGCGCCGCCGCGTGGCGTTCGTGGACATGATCAGAACTCGGCGCGGTGGCGAACCTGACACGACCCCAACACTGGCTCGCCTGCACGGCGCGGCGTAGGGCCGGAGGTCCCGTAAGTACGAGTCCGTTGGCCCCGAGCAAACGACGACCGCCGGCGTCGCCGCCGGCGGTCTTCTCGCCCACTAGCCGTCCGCTCTAGGCGGTGCGGGTCGTCGTCTGGAGGTTGCGGGTGCCGAGATAGGCGACGAGCGCGAGGATCGCGCCCGTGACCACACCCGGGATCACATAGAAGCCATCGACCTGCGGACCCCAGTCCTTGACCGCCTGGAAGACGGTGCTGCCGGGAAAGGTCTCGCTCGCGAAGTAGGCGCCGAACGTAGCCGTGGCCGCGATCAGAAGCCAGTCGTATCCGAACTTCCTCTCGGTGAGCTGGATCGCCACGCCGGCCGCGACGGCAACGAGCACGATGACGCCGAACGCTGCCAAGCCCATTTCATCCTCCTGTGTATTTTTCTTTCGAGTCCGAGGATGTCCTTGGGCCGGCGACACCGACAGGGTCGTTTGGAGTTGTTCGATGGGCCCTTCGGGGCCTTCAGCGCTGAGCCAGCATCCGGTCTTCGGCGAAGCCACGCAGCGACCCAGCGGACGGAACCGCAAGAACCGAGCAGTGAAGGCGAGGCAGTAGCGCGCCGGCGAGGGTTGCCTGAAAACCCAGCGCGTTCACGCCCGAGATGCCCAATACGACGAGTTCCGGTTCCTCGAGCGCGACGGCGACCGCTACCTGCGCGCACGCGTCCGCACGGCTTAAGCCGACGACCGAGAACACTTTCACCGAACCGCTGGAGAAGATGCCCCACGAGGACACCACCCGCATCCCAGCCCGCGCCGCCTCCGACCCGTCGTGCACGAGAACTAGCCGGCCAAGGTGAGAGGCCCGTGCTACCAACACCGGAATACGCGCGGCGGCCGTGAGATCGTGCGCTACCGACCCGAGGATCGCTGACCGCATGGGCCCCTGGTTGCGGCTACCCACCACGATGAGATCGGCACCAAGACGTTCGGCTTCCGCCAGGATGCGCGGCACAGCGGGACCGCGCACCACTCGGTCGTCGATCGCAGCTAGGGGAACCTCAGCCCGCAAGCACCGAGCGGCTCGACTGACCACATCCTCGAACTCGGCGAAGAGGATTTCGTCCGCGAGCGGTCGGAGGAAACGGAGATGCGCATCTCGTACCCCGATCACCCGGAGGTGCGTTCCAGCGGACCACGGCAATGTCGTCACCGCGGCGAGCGCAGCGTCTGCTCCGATCGAACCGTCGTAGCCGAAGAGGACGCGCAGCGGTTCCACGCCCCAAGCCTCGCTCGTGGAATCGGTGGGAGAAAGGTCCACTCGGCCCTAAGACCCGAGGCCGTTCGCCTCTCTGGCGCACGCTGCCGCCTCTGCAAAGTGACGCCGTGACCAAGCCGGGCAGCAGCCCAGCGCAACGTCCGCACCGTCGAGGCAACGGTTGGCGCCACATCGACTCGGGTCAGGTGTTCTGCTCGCTGCGGCAAAGGGATGTGGACATAGAGGCGTGTCTTGCCTGTTCCTATTCCCACGATGTCTCGCTCGATCGCAGCGGAGGGACACTCCGGTGCCAGCCGCCGTACTTCCTACCCGGCGAAGTGGGCGGGTAAGCGGATGGCTGTCACCTTCGCCCAGCACCTCGACCTGCGCGGGCTCTCCCGACCGAAGCCGCTGCTGGAGCTGGCATCCGCGCTGATCCACGCGCGTCCAGGGGATCTGCTCGAGGTCCTCACAACGGATCCGTCGAGCGTCGAGGACTTCGCGCTTTGGAGCGGGTCGACGTGCAACGACTTGATTGAATCGAGCCAGTTTGGGACAGCATTCCGCTTTGTCGTGCGGAAGCGTGCCGAATGACGTTCTCATCGACATCCGGTGCGGTCCCGGGCGACCACAGCAGATAACCGGTGAAAGCTAATCGAATGCCGTTCGACGATTCGGTACAGGTTCTCGCCGAGGATGAGTGCCTCTCACTTCTCAAGTCTCGCGAGGTGGGCCGCATTACCTTCGAGTTCAAGGGAAGGCTCGAGATCTTCCCGGTCAACTACGGCGTTGATGGCGCGGTCATCGTTTTCCGCACGAGTCCAGGCACCAAGCTCGAAGCGGTCCCGAAGACGAGTGTCGCGTTTGAGGTGGACAGTTGGGACTCTGCATCAGGCGTCGGCTGGAGCGTGATCGCGAGGGGACGCGCCGAGGAGGTGACGACCAACATCGGTCGCGTGGCCGAGCATCTCCGCTGGATGCCCGTGGAGCCGGCCGCGCCTGGCGGGCGATGGCACTGGCTTGCGATCAAGCCGACCGAAATCACGGGACGGCGATTCCATGTGCCGCCCGCGAAGCGCCAGGGACTCTAAGTTCCCTAGTCCGCCGACCGTGTCCTGCTCCCATCGCGGCAGTTCGGAACGACGATGGTCGAAAAATCCCTATGAAACGATCGCTCGAAAGATGTCGGCGGCGCGGCGGCCCCGCGCTGTCTGTGCGCCTCGCGCCCGTCTGAGGTCCCAAGCAAACGGGTCGAATGGCGGCGCGAGTAGGTCCGAACGGCACCCGCCGCTGTCGGGTACGCACCCTACGGTTCGGCGAAACGCCGCCATCCGCTCGATCGGGTGCTCCGGCAAGAGGTAGGACACATGAAGGCTCTTCTGGCAACGGCAGCGGTCTCAGTCCTGCTCCTCGCCGCGTGCGGTACGGCGGGGGGATCAGGCACCACGACGGTCAACCCGAACGCGAGAACAGTCAACGCGACACTCACCGACAGCAAGATCGTGCTCGATCAATCGACGGTGCCGAGCGGCAAGATCACCTTCAACGTGAAGAACGGCGGCACGATGATCCACGAGGTCGTTGTCCTCAAGACAGACGTGCCCGCCGACAAGATCGCGCCAGACCCGGACGAGCCCGGAAAGATGTCCGAAGATGGCAGCCAGGGCGAGAGCGGCGACCTCAACCCGACCGAGGCCAAAACGTTCACTCTCGATCTCCAGCCTGGGAACTACGTCCTTATCTGCAACCAGCCCGCACATTACCTGCTCGGGATGCACATCGCCTTCATCGTCAAGTAAGGGACCTTCTTAGTCGCAAGCCCGCCGGGCGAGAGCTCGGCGGGCTTTTTTTGTGACTCCGGAGAAATACACAGGGATCCCCAAGCGATGGTCGTCCAGATTGACCGAGAGCGGAAGGATGACGCGGATGCCAAGCACTGGATGGAAAGGCGCTTCGAACCGGTCGCTTGCGAGCGCTAGCGCGATTGCGACAGAGCCCTCCGTGTTCCATTGACCGATAGGGCACTTCTAACAGCGTTGAGCTTCGGAACGGCGTCGAACGTTGACTCTGATTCGACAGTCTTGCCGGGCGCGGTCAGCTACGCCCTCACCATCCGCGGCCCACTTCACCTCAACTCCCCGACTATCGCAGTCTGCCCGTTGCTCCCAGATGAGTAAAGGTGTTCGTGTCCGGTTCTTCAACGTCAACGGACCCGGGACGGGTCATCGGCGCAGCGATGGTCAGGTCACTCGTGGCCAAGAAGCCTCTCAGTCACGGGAGGACGCACTCGCCCGCTGCTCGTCACACGGTGCGGACGCAAAGCCACGCGAATCCCGTGGCCAGCCAACATCGGAGTGCGACGGTTCGGCGTTACCCTCGCACAGCCAGCGCGTCGACGGTGGCGACGAGCTCGTCGAGGTCGAACGGCTTGCTGTAGCCAGCGTCGCAGCCGAGTTCGTGGGCGATCTGCGCCGCGGACGGCAGCGCCGAGAGCAGGACGACTTTCGCGCGGGCCAACGATTGGCGACGGTAGGCCTGCAGGAAAGCACGTCCGCCCATCACCGGCATCAGCAGATCGACCACGATCACGTCCGGATCGCCTCGGGCGCACTCGCGGAGCGCGTCCTCGCCGTTGGCCGCGGAGGTCACCTCGAAGCCCACTCCCCGGAGCGCCTCGTTGAGCGCGTCGCGGATCCCTGCGTCGTCATCCACCACGAGCACCCGCACTGCCGTCCTTCCGCGCTCAGGCCTT
>VBFI01000141.1 GCA_005889275.1 Chloroflexota bacterium
GACATTTCTCGCGCACCAGCGCTTCGTCTCAGTGCGGCACCGGGGCAAGTTCCTGATCTTCGATCTGGACCAAGGAAGGATCGTGGTCAATCCGATGCTCGCCGGGATCTTCGAGCTCGCCGACGCGGAGGCGAAGCTAACGCGCTCGACAGCACTTTCGCTGGTGCTCGACGACGGCACCGACCTCCGCTACCGCGACGACAAGCGCATGGGAAAGGTCCATGTCGTCGGCCTCGACGACGACCTCCACGACATCCATGGGTTCGCGGACCTCGGTCCCGATGCCGGCGACTTCAGCTGGAGCGAGGGCGAGTTCGCCCAGCGGGCCCGCGCGACAAGGCGGGAGCTGCGCAACCTGCTGCAGGATCAGAGCTTCCTGGCGGGCATCGGCAACGCTTACGCGGACGAGATCCTCTGGGAGGCGATGCTCCATCCCAAGCGGCGCGTCGCCACGCTGAACGACGAAGAGATGTCGCGGTTCTACCGGTCGCTGAAGGACGTCATCGCGCGGGGCGCGCGCGAGGTGGAGGAGGGCCTGCCGCCCGAGTTGGGGACGAAGATCCGTGGACACATGCAGGTCCGGTTGCGAAAAGGCAAGCCCTGTCCGCGCTGTGGCACGCTCATCATCAAAACGCGCCACGGCCTCGATGACATGTACCTCTGCCCGCGCTGCCAGCCCCCGCCAAAAGGACAGATCCGATAGAGCCGCGGCGTCCGACCCGCGCCGACCTCGACGCGGCGCGTGGCAAGAGCATCCCCGACCTCATCGCCCCGGCGCTCGACGTCCTCTTCGTCGGCATCAACCCGAGCCTCTGGTCCGGCGCGGTGGGCCTTCACTTCGCGCGGCCGGGAAACCGCTTCTGGCGCGCGCTCCACACCGCCGGCTTCACCGATCGGCTGCTCCAGCCGTGGGAAGGAGCGGCGCTCCTTGGGCGACGGCTGGGCATCACGAACCTCGTCAACCGCGCGACCGCGAGCGCGGACGAGCTCACGCCGGACGACCTGCGCCGGGGGCGGCGCCGGATCGAGGGAAAGGTCCGTCGATACCGCCCGAGGGTGGTCGCGTTCGTCGGTATGGGCGCGTATCGGGTCGCCTTCGGCCGTCCGCGGGCGGGCGCGGGCCCGCAGGACGAGACCATCGCCGGCGCGAGAGTCTGGGTGCTGCCCAACCCGAGCGGACGGACCGCGGGCTACCAGATGCCCGCGCTGGCTCGCGCTTTCCGCGCTCTGCGTCGCGCGCTCTGACCCGGCACACTCAGCCGATCCGGAGGTGGCCATGGCCGAGATCGTGATCGTGACTCGCGAGGCGCCCATCGCGACCGTGCAGCTGAACCGTCCCGAGGTCCGGAACGCGATCAGCGAGCAGCTGATGGATGAGCTGGTGAAGGTCCTCGCCGGCCTCGATGGCGACGACACGATCCGCTGCATCGTCATCACCGGCAGCGACCGCGCGTTCTCCGCGGGTGCCGACATCAAAGACAACTTCGTGAACGCGACCCCAGTGACCATGCTCGATCAGGACCTCACGAGCAAATGGGAGGCGATCCGGCGGATCCGGACGCCGATCATCGCGGCGGTCTCCGGCTACGCGCTCGGCGGAGGCTGCGAGCTCGCGATGGCCTGCGACATCATCGTCGCGTCGGAGAGCGCGCAGTTCGGGCAGCCGGAGATCAACCTCGGGATCATCCCCGGGGCGGGAGGGACGCAGCGCCTCACTCGGACCGCCGGCAAATACGTCGCCAACGAGCTCATCCTCACCGGCCGGTTGATCAAGGCCGACGAGGCGAGGGCGATCGGGCTCGTTGCGCAGGTGTACCCGGGGGCGTCGTGGCTCGAGGACGCGAAGGCACTCGCGCGCGCGATCGCGGAGAAGCCGCCGATCGCCGCGCGTCTCGCCACGGAGGCGGTCGACCTCGCGTGGAATTCCACGCTCGACGCCGGTCTCGAGTTCGAGCGCAAGGCGTTCTACCTTCTGTTCGCGACCGACGACAAGAAGGAAGGCGTCGATGCCTTCATGAGCAAGCGGAAGCCGACCTTCAAGGGAACGTGACGAGCCTCTCTCCGCTGCACGTCGAGCGCGCGGGCGCGGTGACCGTCCTTACCCTGAACCGCCCGGACGTGCTGAACGCCTTCAACGAGGCGCTCACCGAGGCGTTGAACGCCGCGATCGCCGACTGCGCCGCGGATCCAAGCGTGCGGGCGGTCGTGATCACCGGCGCAGGCCGCGCGTTCTCGGCGGGACAGGATCTCGATGACCGGCTCGCGATGATCGAGAAGGGCGGCGAGCTCCATCTCGGCGACGAGCTGCGGCGCCGGTACCACCCCGCGATCGCGGCGATACGCGGGATGCGCAAGCCGGTGGTCGCCGCGGTGAATGGGGTCGCCGCGGGCGCGGGGCTCGGGCTCGCGATCGCCTGCGACGTCCGCGTCGCGGCTTCGTCCGCGACGTTCCGCGCGGCGTGGGGACGGGTCGGCCTGGTGCCCGATGCCGGGTCGGCCTTCTTCCTTCCGCGACTGATCGGGTGGGGACGAGCGCTCGACATGACGCTCAGCGGCGACCCCGTCCCGGCGGAGGAGGCACTTCGGATCGGTCTGGTGACCAGGGTCTGGCCCGATGCGGAATTCGCCGCGAAGTGGCGCGAGTACGCGACCGCGCTCGCGGAAGGCGCGACCGAGGCGTTCGCACTGACCAAAGAGGGGCTCGCCGCGTCCATGGCGCGAGGCTTCGACGAGTTCCTGGAGGTCGAGGCGCGGCTGCAGGACCGTGCGGGCGGGACCGCGGACTACGCTCGCGGAGTCAAGGCATTCGCCGCGAAGCGTCGGCCGGAGTTCGAGGGACGGTGAGCCTTCATCCCCGCGACGCGCTGGTCCTCGGCTACGTCCGCACGCCCTTCGGGCGTTACGGCGGAGCGCTGAGCGCGATCCGACCCGACGATCTCGCGGCGCACGTCATCCGCGCGGTGATCGATCGGACCGATCTCCGCGACGACGCCATCGACGAGGTGGTCTTCGGCGCTTCGAATCAGGCGGGCGAGGACAACCGCAACGTCGGCAGGATGGCCCTGCTCCTCGCGGGGCTTCCCGAGAGCGTGCCCGGCGTGACCGTGAACCGTCTCTGCGGGAGCGGGCTCGAGGCGGTGAACGACGCCGCCCGTCGCATCCGCGCCGGCGAGGCGGAGCTGGTCATCGCCGGTGGCGTCGAGAGCATGACGCGAGCTCCGCTGGTGACGCTGAAGCCAAGCGAAGCGTTCCCGCGCGGCGAGCGGGTTCTCGCCGACACGACGCTCGGCTGGCGCCTGGTGAACCCGCGCATGCTCGATCTCGGGTATCACCCGATCTCGCTCGGCGAGACCGCGGAGAACGTCGCCAAGCAGGAGCACATCGGTCGGGCGGAGCAGGACGCCTACGCCGCGCGAAGCCAGGAGCGGTACGCGCGCGCCAAGAGCGCTGGATTCTTCACCGGTGAGGTCCAGTCCGTGCACAACGGCAAGGAGCTCATCTCCGAAGACGAGCAGCCTCGACCCGACAGCTCGCTCGAGAAGCTTGGGAAGCTCAAGCCCGCGTTCAAGGAGAACGGCACGGTGACCGCCGGCAATTCGTCCGGGATCAACGACGGCGCCGCCGCGCTCCTCATCGCGTCACGCGAGAAGGCGAGGGCCCTCGGCCTGCGACCGCTCGGCCGCATCGTGGCGAGCGCATCGGCCGGGGTGCATCCCGACTACATGGGCCTCGGGCCGATTCCGGCGGTGCGAAAGCTCGTCCAGCGCACCGGCATCGCTCCGGCGCTGTACGACGCGATCGAACTCAACGAGGCCTTCGCGGCGCAGGTCATCCCGTGCATTCGTGAGCTCGGGCTCCCCGACGACCGGACGAACCCGAACGGGGGCGCGATCGCCATCGGCCACCCGATCGGCGCCTCAGGCGCGCGTCTGGCCGGCACGCTCCTCCGCGAGCTCGAGCGCCGCCAGGGCCGGTACGGGATCGCGACGATGTGCATCGGCGTCGGCCAGGGGCTCGCCACCCTCTTCGAGCGTGAGTCCGCCTAGCCCCGCCGGAGTGCCCATACTTAGCCGGCTCCGACGACGACGGGGGAGGGCTCTGATGGGTGAGTTCAAGAAGAACGAGCTTGCCGAGAAGCGTGGCTATTCCTACCGGCTGACGCGCCGGCAGTTCCTCGTCGCGACGTCCGCCGCGGCGCTCGCCGCCTGCGGACCCGCGGCGGTCGCGCCCGGCGCGACCGGATCGGCCGCGGCGTCGCCCGGCAAGACGCTGAAGATCGGGCAGCTGCTTCCGTTCACCGGGGTGTACTCCGAGCTCGGCAACTCGATGCGTCGCGCGACCGAGCTCTATCTCAAGCTGAACGACAACAAGCTCGCGAACCGGCCCGTGCAGCTCATCTACGAGGACGACGCGAACGTCACCGCGACCGGGATCCAGAAGACCCAGAAGTTCATCGACCAGGACCAGGTCGACGTGATGATGGGCGTCGTCCCGACCCCGCTGGCCTACGGCATCCGCAACGCGGTCCACGCGGCCAAGATGATCTTCATCGACACCAACGCGGGCGGGAACTTCCTGACGCGCGACGTCCCGAACTGCACGCCCGCGTGCAAGAGCCCCTACATCTTCCGCGCGTCCTTCTCCTCCTACCAGATCTCGTATCCGATCGGGGATTACCTCTCCGCCAAGGGGACGAAGGACTTCTTTCTCGCGTACGCGAACTACGGGTTCGGGACCGAGTCCGCCGCCGACTTCACGACCGGAGCGAAGAAGAACGGCGGCAACATCACCGGGAACGTCGCCCCGCCGCTCGGCAACGCCGACTTCGCGCCCTTCGTCACACAGATCAAGAACCAGCCGACGAAGAACGTCTACTCGTTCTTCTCCGGCGCAGACGCCGTCGGCTTCATCAAGACCTGGAACCAGCTCGGTCTTCCCGCGGCTGGCTACAAGATGTACGGCGCCGGCTTCCTGACCGAGCAGGACGTCCTCAAAGAGGTGAAGGACCTCGCGAACGGCGCCGTGACCTCGCTCTTCTGGGCGGTCGAGCTCGACAATCCCGAGAACAAGAAGTTCGTCGCCGACTTCCAGAAGCAGTATCCGCTCCTGCCCGACGTCTTCACCGTGCAGCAATACGACGGCATGCGCGCTCTCGACGAGGCCCTGAAGAAGCTGGGCGGCGACACCTCGGACAAGGACAAGTTCTCCAAGGCGCTCGAGGACGTCACGTTCAAGAGCCCTCGCGGCGACTTCGCGTTCGACAAGTCGACCCACAACCCGATCCAGGACATCTACCTCCGCGAGGTCAAGACGCAGAACGGTCAGACGGTGAACACGATCACCGACAAGATCGCGAAGGTGACCGACCCGGGGAAGTGACCCCGGCGTGAGTCCCGAGCTCGTATTCCAGCAGGCGCTGAACGGCCTCTCGTTCGGCGCCTTGCTTTTCATCCTCGCCGCCGGGCTCTCGCTCGTGTTCGGGATGATGGATGTCGTCAACCTCGCGCACGGCGCCTTCTACATGCTGGGCGCCTACGTCGCGCTCTCGGTCGTGCAGCGGACCGGATCGTTCTGGCTGGCGATGGTCGTCGCGCCGCTCGCGCTCGCCGCGCTCGGGCTCGTCCTCGAACCGCTGCTCCTGCGCCGGCTTCGCGGCCGTCATCTGGACCAAGTGCTCCTCACGATCGGCGTCTCCCTCGTGGTCGTGGACCAGATCGGCGTCGTCTGGGGTCGTGAGGTGCGATCGCTTGCCGCACCCGCGGGGCTTGACGGCTCGGTCGCGCTCTACGGCGGCGACTATCCGCTCTACCGGCTCTTCGTCATTGGCTTCGGCGTCGCGCTCGCCGCGCTGCTGTCCTACGTGTACTCGCGGACGAAGGTCGGCATGCGCATCCGCGCCGGTGTCGAGGACGCCGAGATGCTCGGCGCGCTCGGCGTCGATACCGACCGTTTGTTCGCGCTCACCTTCGCCGCGGGCGCCGCGCTCGCCGGCCTCGCGGGCGTCGTCGCCGCGCCCGTCTTCGGGCTGCAGCCGGGAATGGACCTCGACGCGCTCCTCTACTCGCTCGTCGTGGTCGTGGTGGGCGGGCTCGGAACGCTCGGGGGCGCGGTCGCCGGGAGCGTCCTCGTCGGCCCCGCCGACACGTTCGGCAAGGTCGTCTTCCAGGAGTTCGCGCTCGCGGTGATCTTCGCGATCGTCGCGCTCGTCCTCCTGCTGAAGCCGACCGGGCTCCTTGGACGGATCCGGATCGCCCGATGACGCGAGCGCTGCGCTTCGGCCTCGTCGCGATCGCCGTGGCCGCCCTCATCACGTTCCCGTACTGGAGCGCGGGATGGGAGTCATCTCGCTTCGCGACGACCGTCCTCCGCGACGTCCTCGTCTTCGCGATCTTCGCGCTCTCACTCGATCTCTTGATCGGTCGGGCGGGGATGCCCTCGCTCGGGCACGCCGCCTTTTTCGGCGCGGGTGCCTACGCGGCCGGGATCGCCTCGCAGCGGCTCGGGACCGACCAGCTCCCGATCACCATGGGCGCGGCCATATTGGTGGCGACGGCGCTCGCCTTGATCATCGGCGCGCTCGTGGTTCGATCGGAGGGCATCTTCTTCCTCATGCTCACGCTCGCCCTCGCGCAGATCGTGTTCGCGATCGCGTTCCAGTGGACCTCGGTGACCGGCGGATCGAACGGACTCTCCGGCGTGGGACGGCCGGTGATCGGGGGTCTCGACCTCACCGCTGCGGACCGCATGTACGTGCTCGTCGCGGTGGTCTTCATCGCCGTGGCGCTCCTCCTCTCGCGCATCGTGGGCTCTCCGTACGGCCGCGCGCTCGTCGGCGTCCGCGAGAACGAGCGGCGGATGCGTGCGCTCGGTTACGACACCACGCGCCTCCGCCTCTCCGCCTTCGTCCTCGCCGGAGCCATCGCCGGTGTCGCCGGCGCGCTTTCGGCGTACTCGCTCCGTTTCGTCTCCGCTCAGGACGTCGGGATCGCGACCTCGGTTCGCGGCTTCGTGATGGTCCTCATCGGTGGGGCGGGGAGCCTCTTCGGTCCGGTGCTCGGCGCGGCCGTCGTCATGTACATCGAACGCGTCCTCTCGTCCGCGATCCCGGTCGCCGAGACGGTGCTGGGCCTCGTCTTCGTGGCCTTCGTGCTGCTCGCGCGACAGGGCATCGTCGGCGTCGGGCTCGCCGCGTGGGCGAGGGTGCGGCGCTGATCGAGATCCGCGATCTTGTCCGCACCTTCGGCGGCGTGCGCGCGCTGGACGGGGTGAGCATCGCCGTCGCGGCGGGCGAGCGCCGCGCCGTGATCGGCCCCAACGGAGCGGGGAAGACCACGCTCATCAACGTCATCACCGGCGAGATCCCGCCGACGGCTGGCGTCGTGCGTATCGCCGGAGAGGACGTCACGATGCTCCGCCCTTGGCAGCGCGCGCGCAAAGGTCTTGGGCGGATGTACCAGCGCAACGAGCTTTTTCCGCCGCTCGCGGCGCGTGACAACGTCGCGCTCGCCCTCGCCGTGAAGGCCGGACCGTACCGTCCGCTCGAGCGCGTGCCCTCCACTCAGCCGAGGGCCGCGGACGCCCTCCTCGAGCGCGTGGGACTCGCGGGCCGCGAGGGCATCCCGGCCCGCGAGCTCTCGCACGGCGAGCGGCGGCAGCTCGAGCTCGCGGTCGCGCTGGCGCAGGCGCCGCGCGTGCTGCTCCTCGACGAGCCGACCGCGGGGATGTCGCCCGCCGAGACCGCGCGGATCACCGAGCTCATCGCTTCGCTCGATCGCGGCCTGACGATGCTCATCGTCGAGCACGACATGGATGTCGTCTTCCGGCTCGCCGATCGCATCGCCGTCCTGCACGAAGGGCGTGTCATCGCCGACGGGCCGGCGGCCGACGTGCGCGGCGACGTGCGCGTGAACGAGGTCTACCTCGGAAAGGCGGTGGCCACGGCATGACCGCGGCGCTCGAGGTCAGCGGCCTGCACGCGTACTACGGCGAGAGCCACGTGCTGCAGGGCGTCGACCTCGCGGTGGGGTCGGGCGAGGCCGTCGCGCTCGTCGGGCGGAACGGCGCGGGCAAGACCACGACCATCGCGGCGATCGTGGGGTTCCTTCGGCCACGGGCCGGCAGAGTGCTGGTGAACGGCCGCGATCTCACCGGCGCTCCGCCGCACCGGATCGCGCGTTCCGGCGTGGCGCTCTGCCCGCAGGGACGGCGCATTTTTGGGGATCTGTCCGTCCGCGAGAACCTCGCGCTCGCGGCGCGGCCCACGACGGACGGATGGGACGAAGCACGCGTCCTCGAGCTCTTCCCGGGCCTCGCGCGGCGCCTTGTCGTTCGCGCGGAGCTCCTCTCCGGTGGCGAGCAGCAGATGCTCGCGATCGCCCGTGCGCTGATGCGCAATCCCGCCCTGCTCATCCTCGACGAGCCGTCCGAGGGCCTCGCCCCGAAGCTCGTTGGGGACCTCGGGGCCGCCCTGCTGCGGCTTCGGGCGACCGGCCTCGCGATCCTTCTCATCGAGCAGAACCTCACCCTCGCGACGGCCGTCGGCCAGCGCGTCCAGGTCATGAGCAAGGGCGCGGTTGTCTTCGGCGGAACCCCGGCCGAGCTCGCCGCCGCGCGCGACATCGAGACGCGCTACCTCGGGATATGAAAGAGCGGCCGCACAGCGGCACGGCGTTCGCCGCGCCGGAAACCCTCGCGCGCCCCGGGGACGACGAACGCTTCATGCGGGGAGCGCTCGACGAGGCGCGCGGCGCGATCGTCCATGCGGACGTGCCGATCGGCGCCGTCATCGTGCGCGAGGGCGAGGTCGTCGCGCGTGCTCACAACCGGCGCGAGATCGACGCCGACCCGACCGCCCACGCCGAGCTCATCGCTCTCCGCGCCGCCGCGCGCGAGCTCGGGCGCTGGCGGCTGATGGACTGCGCGCTCTACGTCACCGTGGAGCCGTGCGCGATGTGCGCCGGAGCCGCGGTGCTCGCGCGGATCGGCCTCGTCGTCTTCGGCGCTCCCGACGAGCGCGCCGGGGCGATCCGCTCCGTCGCAGAGATCCTCGACGCACCGTGGGCCAACCACCGGCCCCGCTGGCGTTACTACGCGCCGTCGCGTGAAGAGTCCGAGCGGCTGCTGCAGGAGTTCTTCGCGCGGCAGCGTCCGGCGAACGACGGCTAGCGCGCGACCGCCTCGCGACCGCCGTAGACGGTCCACCACGGCTTCGCCGCGTGCCGCAAGACCTCGTTCAGCATCTCGATGTTGCGCACGCCCTTGTCGGCGAGCCATGCGTCGAACGCCGCGCGGCCCTGCTTCGCGTAGATCGGCAGCCCCTCGAGCCAGGTCGCGCGCCCGCACAGCACGCCGCTGAACC
>VBFI01000223.1 GCA_005889275.1 Chloroflexota bacterium
CGCGCACGGTGGTCGTCGGTCGCATGGAAAGCTCCGCCGTGGCGGTCTTGATCCCTCCGGTCTCGAGCGCCTTCTTGACGCGTTCGAACGAGCTCGGCGTCGTGTAGACGGTGATGAGTCCCGGCTCGACCTCGACGTCCTCGGCACCGGCGTCGATCGCCGCGAGCTGGATGAGATCGGCGTCCTTGCCCTTCGTGTCGATCTCGATGACGCCCTTCTGCTCGAAGAGCCATTGCACGGATCCGGACTCGCCGAGCTTCCCGCCGCCGCGGGTGAACGCGGCCCGGATCTCGGAGACCGTGCGGTTCCGGTTGTCGGTCGCGACCTCGATCATCACCGAAACGCCGCCCGGCGCGTATCCCTCGTAGACGATGCTCTCGAGCGCCGCGGCGTCGCCACCGCCGGTCGCGCGGTCGATCGCGCGCTGGATGTTCTCACGGGGCATGTTCACGCTTCGCGCGCGGTCAACCGCCAGACGGAGGCGGAAGTTCGCGTCCGGATCGGCCCCGCCTTCCTTCGCGGCAAGCATGATTTCCTTGGTCATCTTGGTGAAGACGACGCCTCGTTTGACGTCGGCGGCGCCCTTCTGGCGCTTGATCTGGCTCCACTTTGAGTGCCCCGACATCGAGCGTGATACTACCAACGCACCATTCGCTGGGGAGAGTCTTCATGGCATCACCGGAGCCCACGAAGATCAGAAACGTGGCCGTCGTCGGCCACGGGGGATCGGGCAAGACGAGCCTCGTCGAGTCCATCCTCCACGCCGTCGGCGCGACGACGCGCCTCGGCAAAGTCGACGACGGCACGAGCATCCTCGACACCGATCCCGAAGAGCAGAAGCGCCACATCACGATCAACATGGCCCTCGCGTCCTTCCCCTCCGACGGCATCAAGGTCAACCTGCTCGACACGCCCGGGTTCGCGGACTTCGCCGGCGACCAGCACGCCGCGCTCCGCGTCGCGGACGCCGCGATCGTCCTGGTGGACGCGTCCGCAGGCATCCAGGTCGGCACGCAGACGGTGTGGTCGGAGCTCGAAAAGGCGAACACGCCGCGGATCGTCGTCGTCGCGCGCCTCGACCGGGAGAACGCCAACTTCGACGAGGTCCTGGGCCAGCTCCGCGAGGCGTACGGCATCCGCGTGGTGCCGTTGCATGTGCCGGTCGGGGAGCACCAGGACCTCTCGGCGACGATCGATCTCCTGCACGGGCAGCTCCTGAAGGGCCCGAAGGACCCTGTCGCGGACCTCCCGAAGGAAGAGGCCGAGCGCGTCGGGCAATACCGGCAGCAGCTGGTCGAGGCCATCGTCGAGACCGACGAGGAACTGCTCACCCGTTACCTCGATGGGAAGGAGCTCGCGTACGACGAGCTCCGCGACGCGCTGCACAAGGCCGTCCGCGAGGGCAAGGTCGTGCCGGTGGTCGCGACGTCGGCCCACAGGCACGTGGGCTACGCGGCGCTCCTGAACACGATCCGCGAGATGCTGCCTTCCCCGGCCGAGGCCGGGTCGGTCATCGGGAAGTCCCCGTCGCAGGACGAGATCGCCCGCAAGCCGGATCCCGGCGACAAGCTCTCGGCGTTCGTGTTCAAGACCCTCGCCGACCCGTTCGTCGGCAAGCTCAGCTACGTCCGCGTGTACTCCGGAACGCTCAGCCACAACACGCAGATCTTCGACGCCGTGAAGAAAGAGACCGAGCGCGTCGGCCAGATCTTCTTCCTGCGCGGCAAGGACCAGGAGCTGACCGATCAGGTGGGTGCCGGCGATATCTGCGCGATCCCGAAGCTGACCGCGACGACGACCAACGCCACACTCTGCGACAAGGACGCGGTGATCCTGTACGACCCCATCGACTTCCCGTCGCCCTCGTTCTCGGTCGCGATCGAGCCGTCGAGCAAGGCCGATCTCGACAAGCTCGCGACCGCGCTCCACAAGCTCACCGACGAGGATCCAACACTCCACGTCCGTCGCGAGGACGCGACGCACGAGACCATCCTCTCCGCGATCGGCGAGCCGGCGATCGAGGTCGCCGTGCATCACCTGAAGAACAAGTTCGGTGTACAGGTAGAGATGCGCACGCCGCGCGTCCCGTATCGCGAGTCGATCCGCGGGAAGGCGCAGGCGCAGGGCCGATACAAGCGGCAGACCGGTGGACACGGCCAGTTCGGCGACGTGTACCTCGAGATCGAGCCGCAGCCCGCCGGATCAGGCGTCGTCTACGCGACGCGGATCGTGGGTGGCTCAGTCCCGCGAAACTTCTGGCCGGCCGTCGAGAAGGGTGTCCGCGAAACCGCCCTCCGAGGCGTCATCGCCGGATACCCGCTGTCCGACTTCAAGGCGACGCTTTTCGACGGCAGCTTCCACGCCGTCGACTCG
>VBFI01000054.1 GCA_005889275.1 Chloroflexota bacterium
GACGGCCGCGCCGGGGCCATCGTGGAAAAGGTGACGCCGAATGGCTGAGGGGGAGGTCACGCTCGACAAGGCCCTCGAGCGGCTCGAGTCCATCGCCGACAGGCTCGAGGATCCGGCGCTCGATCTCGACGAGGCCGTGCGCATCTATGAAGAGGGGCTGCGCCTCTACGCCGAGTGCGCGAAGCGGCTCGACGCGGCGGACCTCCGGATCACCCAGCTCGCCGACGCGCTCGCGAAGCAGGCCCGGGAGCGCGGCGCAACTTAGCGGAGCCGCACCGTGGAGGACTGCAGCATCCAGTTCTGCCGTCGCTGCTGCCCCGGCGAGAACGTGTAGCGGAGGAGCAGGCGCATCGCGGGGCGGGCGGCGATCACGGCGACGATCGTCTCGAGGTCCTTCGTCGGCAGCTTCCACCGTCCCCACGACGCTGAATCGGCGTCCTCGCGCGCGAGCTGCGTCGCCTGCGTCGCGGCCAGCTGCTCCGCGAAATGGTCCACGAGCGTACGGGCGGGCATGTCGGTGAACGCGAGCCCCTGCGCGTACCAGGCGCCCGGCGATCCACCGCCTCCGCCGGCCTGCACCATCACGCCGGGGGGCGCGGAGAGGGACGGGATGTCCTCCATCCCCTGCACCGGATGTCCTGCGCGTGAGGAGCACGGATTCCAGCCCATCTGGCCGCCGTTCCACAGCACGCTCACCGGAGCCGGATCGCCCGCGCCGATCCCCAGCGTGTAGAAGGGGCCGTCTTCGCCGGCGCAATACGTGGCGCCGTGAGCCATTCGCGGCGAGGTCATGCTGTGCTGGAACCCGGCGCCCTGCCCGGGAAACGACCCGGGGGCCTTCGGCCTGAAGCCCCGCTCGCTGAAGAGCCGGTCGAACGTCGCACGGACCTGATCGGTCGTGCCCGGGACGTCGAGGTACGCCGTCGCGGAATCCGGATCGTCCGGCGCTCCGCGGACGACGCTTCCGACGACGCGCGCGCCTTCGGGGACCGGGATCGCGAACCGCTCGGGGATGTCGCCGACATGGAGATCGGCCGGCTGGTACTCGGAGATGATCCGCCGCGCGAGCTCGTCCACGCGACGAGGGTACGCTCCGGTCCGCGCTTCAGGCCTCCCTGATCTTGCGCAGGAAGGGCTCGACGTTCTCGATGAACTGCTCCGGCCGGAACCCGTGCAGGAGGTGGCCGCTGCCGGGGAATCGCCGGATCTGGACATCCGGCAGCTTCTTCAGCTTCCACTCCGACGCGTCGTCGACCGCGCCGCCCAGACGCGGCTCACCGGCGAGGACGAGCGCCGGTGCGCGGACCGCCGCGAGCGCGTCGGAGACGAGGGCCGCCGCGGTCGGATCGTCCGCGCTCGTCCGGGCATCGATGAACGCGGGATCGATGTCGCGGAAGTAGGTCACCACGCGCTCGGCGGCGTAGAAACCGCGAAGCTCCCCGTACGTGCGCTCGCCGCGCGGTCCGGGGGAGGGCAGCGGCTGCTTCGCAGTCGCCTTGGCGAGCGCCGCCGGATCGCCGCTCGCGAGCGCCTCCCGCAGCGTCGCGTACCGCGCCGGCTCCCATGCTTTCGCGTATCCCAGAGCGGGCTCCTCGAGCACGAGGCCGCGCACCAGAGCCGGCGCTTCCGCCGCGGCGACGAGCGCCGCGAGCGCACCGACTGAGTGGCCGACGAGCACCGCCGGCGCCTTGGCGACCTCGCGGAGCACGCGGCCCAGATCGTCGGCGAACGCGCGCAATGTGTATTCGGCGGCGCGGCCGCTCCTCCCGTGCCCACGAGCGTCGTAGGCGATGACCCGATACCGGGTCGCGAGACGCGGAAAGATGTTCTCCCAGTCCTCCGAGCGAGCGAGGCTCGAGTGCGCGAGCACGATGACCGGGTCGCTCGCCACGACCGTACCGAAGTCGTAGTACGCGAGCTTCGGGTCGCCCTTGAGCGTCCGCGCGCGAGGGAGGCGCTTCGGCATGCGCGCTGAGTATCGCGATTGCGCCAGAATCGGCGCGTGGCCAAGCGTGTCCGTCTGGACCAGCTGCTCGTGCAGCGCGACCTCGCGCCCAGCCGCGAGCGGGCGCAGGCGCTCATCCTCGCGGGCGCGGTGCGCGTCGACGGCGACCGCGCCGACCGCGCGGCCGCCCCGGTGGCTCCGGACGCGGTGCTCGTCGTCGAGGCCGGACCGCGCTACGTCTCGCGGGGCGGCGACAAGCTCGCGGGAGCGCTCGACGCCTTCGCGCTCGAGGTCACCGCGAAGGTCGCCATCGACGTCGGTTCGTCGACGGGCGGATTCACCGACGTGCTGCTGCAGCGGGGTGCGGCGCGCGTGCACGCGGTGGACGTCGGCAAGGGACAGCTCGACTGGAGGCTGCGGCAGGACGCGCGCGTCGTGGTGCACGAGGGGGTGAACGCCCGCGAGGGCGTGCCCGTCGAAGAGACCGTGGATCTCGTCGTCGCGGACGTGTCGTTCATCTCGCTCCGGCTCGCGCTCCCGCCGGCGCTCGCGCGGTTGCGCGACGGCGGCGACGTCGTCGCGCTGGTGAAGCCGCAGTTCGAGGCCGGACGGGAAGCGGTCGGGCCGGGCGGTGTGGTCCGCGATCCCGCCGCCCGCGCGGCGGCGGTGCTGAGGGTCGCGCGCGATCTCGCGACGCGCGGAGCGCCGGTGATCGCCGTGGCGCCGTCACCGATCGCCGGACGCGAAGGCAACCGCGAGATCTTCGTCCGCGCGCGCAAGGGCGGACGCGAGATGGAGCACCTGGAAGACGCGGCCCGCGAGGCTGCCGGGTGAAGATCGTCCTCGCCTCGCGGCCCGACTGGCCGGCCTCGGTCGACGTCGCGAAGAAGACCGCGGTGCGGCTCCGCCTGAGCGGCCACGAGATCGTCGAGCTTCCGCTCGACGCGCGCGCGGTGCCGCAGGAGGTGGCCGGCGCGGACGTGGCCTGCGTCTTCGGCGGCGACGGGACCGTGCTCCGGGCCGCGCGAGCGGTTGCCCCGCTGAACGTCCCCATCCTGGGAGTGAACCTCGGCCGACTCGGTTTCCTCACCGCGACGACGCTCGACCAATTCGACGCGGCCCTCGCCGACATCGCGGCCGGCCGCTTCGAGGTCGAGGTGCGGGCGATGCTCGACGCCCGCGCGGTCCGCAACCAGAACGAGTTCGGTCGCGCGATCGCGCTCAACGACGTCGTGGTCGCGCGCGGCGCGCGGGTGCGCTCGATCCACATCGGGGTCCGCGTCGACGGCCAGCCGCTCATCGTCTACTGGGCGGACGGAATCATCGTCGCGACGGCGACCGGCAGCACCGCCTACGGCTTCTCCGTCGGTGGCCCGCTCATCCTTCCCGCCTCTCGTTCGCTCACCATGGTTCCGATCGCGCCGCACCTCTCGTTCGGCAACGCGGTGGTATTCGACCCCGAGCAGGAGCTCGACCTCGAGGTGCAGGACGAGCCGGCGATCCTCTCGCTCGACGGGCAGGAGGAGCACGAGCTGAAGAAAGGCGACCACATCTCCGTGAAGCGCGCGGAGACCGTCGCGCGCTTCGCGCGCACCGCGCACGCGCGGCCTTTCGTGGAGCTCCTGCGCGAGAAGATCCTCAAGGAGCTCCGATGACCGAGCGCGACACGGGCGCGGCCGTCGCGGCGATCCGCGCGAGGGCCGCTCATTCGCCGTCCATCGGGGTCATCCTCGGCAGCGGGCTCGGCAGGCTCGCCGAGGAGGTGCGGGACGCCGCGCGCATCCCCTATCCGGACATCCCGGGCTTCGAGAAGAGCACGGCGCCCGGTCACGCGGGCGAGCTCGTCGTCGGGCGGCTCGAGGGCAAGGACGTCGCGGTCATGAGCGGACGCTTCCACTACTACGAGGGGTACGAGCCGCAGGCGGTGACGTTCCCGGTGCGCGTGCTCCGCGCATGGGGGGTCACGACCCTCGTCGTGACGAACGCGTCCGGGGGACTGAACCCGGCCTTCAAGGCCGGCGACCTCATGGTCATGAGCGACCACATCAACTTCATGGGGATGAACCCGCTCCGCGGACCGAACGACGACCGGCTCGGACCGCGTTTTCCCGACATGGTCGGGACGTACACCGAGGAGCTTCGCGCGCTCGCGCACGAGGTCGATCGCGACCTTCGCGAGGGCGTCTATGTCGCGGTGGCCGGTCCGAACTTCGAGACGCCGGCCGAGCTCCGGATGCTCCGCGGGTTCGGCGCGGACGCGGTGGGCATGAGCACGGTGCCCGAGGTGCTCGTCGCGCGGCACATGGGCATGCGCGTCCTCGCGATCAGCACGATCACCGACATGGCGACGGGCATCCCCGGCCAGATCGAGCACGTGACCGCCGAGGCCGTGCTCGAGGTCGCGAACAACGCTGGGAGGCGGCTTGCCGATGTCGTGAAGGGCGTCATCGCGAGGCTGTAGATGACCCCACGCGTCGTCGAGCTCATCGAGCGCAAGCGCGACGGCGGGCGCCTCACCTCCGACGAGATCGACGCCCTCGTCCAGGGATACACGACCGGTGACGTGCCCGACTACCAGATGTCGGCGTTCTGCATGGCGGTCGTGTGGCGCGGGATGGACGCGAAGGAGACGGCGGCCCTCACGGCGGCCATGGTCCGCTCCGGCGAGCGACTCGACCTCTCCCGATTCGGGCGTGTCGTCGACAAGCACTCCACGGGCGGGGTCGGCGACAAGACGACGATCGTCGTCGCGCCGCTCGTCGCCGCCTGCGGCGTGCCGGTCGCGAAGATGAGCGGCCGCGGGCTCGGCTTCTCGGGCGGCACGCTCGACAAGCTCGAATCGATCAAGGGCTACCGCGTCGATCTCACGACGGCCGAATTCGTCGCGCAGCTCGAGCGCATCGGCATCGTCGTCACCGGACAGACCGCGGACCTCGCGCCCGCGGACGGGAAGATCTACGCGCTCCGCGACACGACGGGCACCGTGCCGGCGATCCCACTCATCGCGTCGAGCGTGATGTCCAAGAAGATCGCGGCCGGCGCGCGCGCCGTCGTGCTCGACGTAAAGGTCGGCCGTGGCGCGTTCATGAAAGATCTCACGTCGGCGCGCGCGCTCGCGAAGACGATGGTCGCGATCGGCGTCGCGCACGGGCTCGCGGTCACGTGCGAGCTCACCGACATGGAGCAACCCCTCGGCCGCGCGGTCGGGAACAGCCTGGAGATCGCCGAGGCGATCGCCACCCTGCGCGGGGAGGGCCCGGCCGATCTCGTCGAGCTCACCCGGCTGGCCGGAGCGGAGATGCTCCGGCGCGGTGGCCGCGCACGCGATCGGAAGGGCGCCCTCGCGCGGATCGACCGCGCGCTCGAAGACGGCAGCGGCCTCGCGAAGCTCCGTGAGCTCGTGGCGGCGCAGGGAGGCGACGTCGGCATGGTCGACGACCCGAGCCGGCTTCCGCGCGCGCCGCGCGTCGAGACGCTCCGCGCCGCGCGGACCGCGTATGTCGCCAGGATCGCCGCGGACGAGATCGGCATCGCGTCCGTCCGGCTCGGCGCCGGGCGCGAGAAGAAGGGCGACCCGATCGATCATCGGACCGGGATCGTGCTCCGCGCGAAGGTCGGCGACCAGGTCGAGCGGGGCGAGCCCTACGTCGACATCCACGTGGCCGGTCGACCCGAGGACGCGGACGCGATCGCCCTGGTCCACCGTGCGTTCGGCTGGAGCCCGCGCCGGGTCCCGAGGCGCCGTCTGGTGCTCGGGCGCATCGCGAGCCGCCCCGCGGCTTAGCCGGCGCGCTTCGCGGACGTGCCCTTCGTCGTCTTGCGCTTGGCGGCCTCGACGGACGCCCGGAGCGCCTCCATGAGATCGCCGATGGGGGCGGCCTGCCCGGGAGCCGCGATCGCCTCGGCCGCGGCCGCGGGGGGCTTGCTCCGCAGAAGGTCCAGGAGCTCCTCGCGGTAGACGTCGGCATGCCGCTCGGGGGACCAGGTCGTCGCCATCGCGGCGATGAGCCGTTCCGCGGTCTTCACCTCGCGCTCGGAGATGGTGAAGGCGGAGAGCCCCGCGGTCAGCTCCTCCGGATTCCGCACCTCGTCTCCGAAGAAGAGCGTCTCCAGGGCGAGCGCGCCCTTCAGGGGGCGAATCGCGACGAGATGCGGCCTCGTCCGGAGCACGAAACGTCCGATGCCGACCATGCGCGCCGCCTGCATGGCTCGCAACAGGAGGGCGTACGGTTTTTCCGCTCCGGCGCCGCGGACCGGCCCGACGTGATAGCTCTTCTCGTAGAAGACGGGGTCGATCTCGGCGAGATCCACGAACTCCTCGATCTCTATCGTTCGGCTTCGCTCCGGGGCGATCGCTTCGAGCTCCGCTTCGGTCACGGTCACGAGGTCCCCGCTCGGCATCGCGAAGCCTCTCACCACGTCGTCGGGCTCGACGGCCGGCGCAGGGACGGTCAGGTCAGACGCGGACCGGACGCCGCTCGGAATGTCGACGTGCTCGTCGGCGGGCGGGCCATCCCAGGGCGGCTCGACCACGAACGTCGCCGCCTCCTCGGGCCGCGTCACGCGCTCGTACCGCACCCGCTTCCCGGTGCGCCGGTCGTAGAGATGGAAACGAACGTCCTTCGGCTCGGTGGCCGGATAGAGCTTCACCGGGATGTTCACGAGCCCGAAGCTGATGCTGCCGGTCCACACCGCTTGACTCATGCGCCGCTCCACTTCCGGATCGCGAATCGCGCCCGCGTGATTGTCTCAGGAATCCGAGCGCCAGCACCTAGACTCGATCGAGAGTGATCGCTCGAGGCGCCGGTGGCCCCTTCGGTGGACCGCAGGGCCCGTACCTCCTGGTCATCCTGCTCCTCGTCCTCGCCTTCCTGAACGGATCGCTCGCCGCGCCGATCCTCGGGGTCATCCGCAACCCCACCGAGCGGAACATCGTCATGTTCGCCGGCTTCATCGTCGCGATCGTCGTCGGCATCACCGTCCACGAGTTCATGCACGCGTACACCGCGCATCGCCTCGGTGACGACACCGGCCGCGTCATGGGACGCATGAGCCTCAACCCGCTCGCGCATCTCGACGTCTTCGGCTCGCTCCTCCTCGTTCTCGCGGGGTTTGGCTACGGCAAACCGGTTCCCGTCAACGAGTCGCGCCTCCAGGGAGGCCGTACGTCATGGGCGTTCGTGGCGCTCGCCGGTCCTATGGCCAACTTCGCGATCGCGGCGCTCTGCGCCCTGCCGGTGCGCTTCGGCGGCGCGGACCTGCTCGGGGGCACCTACTTCTCGATCCTCGAGAGCATCGTCCTCTACAACTGCGTGCTCGGGCTGTTCAATCTCATCCCGATCCCGCCGCTCGATGGCTCGCGGGTCGTCTACGCGCTCCTGCCGCCGCGACAGGCGTACTCGTGGCGGACCTTCGAGGGATACGGGCCGCTTGTGCTGATGGCGATCTTCTTCTTCGGGTTCAGGTACCTAAACGCGATCGTCTTCGAGCCGGCGATCGCGATCGCCCGGTATCTCCTCGGCGCCTGATGCTCCACCGTGTCCAGCAGACCGTCCATTACCTCGGCGCGGCGGGCGCCGACGACCGGCACGCGACGGAGACGGCGAGGATCCTGCGCGGGCTCGGCGCCGATCACGAGGTCATCGTCGCGGGCCTCCTGCACGATCGCGCGAAGCCGGCGGCCACGCGCCTCTGGCACCGCGTCGCGGGTGTGCTCCTCGCGCGCTTCGCCCCGAGGGTCCGCGCCCGGCTGGCCCGCGGCGGATCGACGTTCGCGCGATATCTCGATCACGCCCGGCGCGGCGCCGAGCTCGCGCGCGCCGACGGAGCCTCGGATCGCGTCGTGGGGCTCATCGCGCGCCATCACGACATCCCGGTCGACGACGACGAGCGCCTCCTGGCGCGCGCGGATCGCGAGGCCCTCCCGTGATGGAGTCGCAGGCCCCTCGCGTGACGGTCGAGGGATTCGACGGACCGCTCGACCTGCTGCTCGAGCTCGTCGAGGAAAGGAAGCTCGAGATCCTCACCGTACGACTGGGGGACCTGGCCGACGCGTACCTCGCGCGGGTGCGCGCGATGGCCAGGCTCCCCGCGGATGAGGTGTCCGCGTTCCTCGCGCTCGCCTCGCGCCTCGTCCTCCTGAAGGCGCGAAGCCTGCTGCCGTCGCTCGAGCCCCTGCCCGAGGACGAGGGCGAGACCGAGGAGGAGCTTCGGGCGCGCCTCCTCGAGTACGCCGTCGTGCGAGAGCGCGCGACGGCGCTGGGCGATCGGCTGCGCGCGGGCGAGCGCGCGTTCCACCGCGAGGGCGGGACGGTCGAGCTTCCCCCACGCGGTGGCGAGGTGGACGCGCTCGCGCTCGCCTGGTCACGCGTGCTCGCGCTGGCGGCGCGACAGCGCGACGAGGAGATCGTCGCGCCCGGGGAGCGGTACTCCGTGGATCAACGCACCGCGGAGATCAGCGCGCTCGTCGAAGCGCATGGACGCGTGAGCTTCGGTACGCTCCTCGGCGACGCGCCCACGGTCGGTTTCGCCGTCGTCACGTTCATCGCGCTGCTCGATCTCTACCGCCGGGGGGTCATCGACCTGGTTCAGGAGGATCTTTTCGCCGACATCTTGGTGACGAGGAGGGAACGCTCATCCGCTCAGAGCTAGCGAACGCGATCGAGGCCGTTCTCTTCGTCGCCGAGAAGCCCGTCGGGCGCGGCGAGCTCGCGCGCGTCGTGGGCGCTTCCCCCCGCGCGGTGGAGGGGGCGCTGGCCGAGCTCGGGGCCGCGTACGAAGGGACCGGGCTGCGCCTGCAGCGCTCGGGTGACGAGTGGCAGATCGCGACCGCGCCCGAGCACGCCGCGCGGGTCGCGGCCTACCTCGGCGCGGACCGTCTCCGAGTGTCGCCGGCCTCCCTGGAGACCCTCGCGGTGATCGCGTACAAACAGCCGGTGACCCGTGCCGAGGTCGAGTCGATCCGTGGGGTGAACTGCGATCAGACGATTTACACGCTCGCGTCTCGCCGGCTGATCGAGGAGCGGGGTCGCAAAGAGGGACCCGGTCGGCCCATCCTGTATGGAACGACATGGGAGTTCCTCGAGTGCTTCGGTCTGCAAAGCCTGGACGATCTCCCGCGCGCCCTCTCTCCGGACGGTCTCGTGCTGGAGAGCGCGGACGGACAAGCCCCAGAGGTGGGGGCGCGCGGGTCGGAGCCAGGAGGGACCCGGAACGAGCCGGCATGATCCGGCTCCAGAAGGTCCTCGCCGAACGTGGCGTGGCGTCGCGGCGAAGAGCCGAAGAGCTCATGCGTGAGGGTCGCGTCCGCGTCGCCGGAGCGATCGTCCGCGAGCTCGGGACGCGCGTCGCAAGCGATGCCCGGATCGAGGTCGACGGGCAGGCCGTCGGCGCGCCGCAGCGGCACCGTTACGTGCTGCTGAACAAGCCGCGCGGCATCGTCTCGACGGCCCGCGACGAACGCGGCCGTCGGACGGTCGTCGAGCTTCTCGGAGCGCGCGAACGCCTGTATCCGGTGGGACGGCTCGACGCGGACTCGGAAGGACTACTCCTCCTCACCAACGACGGCGCGTGGGCCGAGCGGGTCATTCATCCACGCCACGGACACGATCGCGAGTACGAGGTCCTCCTCGCCGACGCGGTCGCCCCGGCGGCGCTCGCCGCGCTGCGCCGAGGCATCCGTCTCGAGGAGGGAGTCGCGACCCCGGAGCGTGTGGCGGTGCTGTCGCGCGGCGGCCGCGGATCGGTCGTTCGGGTGGTGCTGCGGACGGGCTGGAAGCGCCAGCTCCGCCGGATGTTCGCCGCGCTCGGCCTGCGGGTGGTCCGGCTGCGGCGGATCCGTGTGGGGCCGCTCCTCCTCGGGCGGCTCCGCCCCGGCGCCTGGCGCGAGCTCACGGCAAAGGAAATCCGCGCGCTGGGCGGCGCCTGATGCCGACGCCGCGCACCGTCGCGATCGACGGCCCCGCCGGGGCGGGGAAGAGCACGATCGGCGCGCTCGTCGCCGAGCGTCTGGGATATCTCTTCCTCGACACCGGAGCGATGTACCGCGCGATCGCGCTCGCGGCCCTTCGCCGCGGGATCGATCCGGATGACGGCCCACGGCTGACGCAGCTCGCGCGCGAGATCCGGATCGCGATCGGTCCGCCGACCGTACGCGACGGTCGCGCGTACACGGTCCTGCTCGACGGGGCGGACGTGACGTGGGCGATCCGCGATCCCTCAGTCGATCGGATCGTGTCGCAAGCGGCACGCGTGCCCTATGTCCGCGACGTGCTCGTCGAGCAGCAGCGCGAGATCGCGTCACGCGGACGGATCGTGATGGTCGGCCGTGATATCGGGACCGTGGTGCTGCCCGACGCCGAGCGGAAGATCTTCCTGACCGCGTCCGCCGCCGAGCGCGCGCGGCGTCGCGAGGAGGAGCTTGCCGCGCGCGGAGAGCAGCGCACCCGGCAGGTGCTCCTCGCGGAGATCCTTCGTCGCGACGAGCTCGACAGCAAGCGCGCGGTCGCGCCGCTGCGGGCGGCCGCCGACGCGATCGTCGTCGAGACCGACGGACTGTCGGTCCGCGAGGCGCTCGACCGAGTCCTGCAGGTGGTCGAGCGCCGGCCCGTGTCCTGAACGTGCTCGTCGAGGCGCCGGTCCTTCCCGAAGAGCGCCTCGTCATCTGGCGGACGCTCTTTCCGCTCTTCCGCGCCGCGGCTCGCTTTCTCGCCCCCTGGCGCATCGAGGGCGCGGACCGCATCCCGGCGAGCGGCGGGTACATCCTCGTCTCGAATCACATCAACTGGAAGGACCCGCCCTGGATCGAGTTCGCGCTCGGCCATGCCATTCGCTTCATGGCGAAGAGCGAGCTCTTCGAGATACCCGTCATGGGCTTCGCCCTTCGTGCGATCGGCGCGTTTCCGGTGCGCCGCGGTCAGGCGGACCGCGGCGCCTTGCAGATGGCCCTCCGCGTCCTCGAAGCGGGTCGGCCGGTCGGGTTCTTTCCCGAGGGACATCGCAGCGAGAACGGCGCGCTGATCCGGGCGCACCCCGGCATCGGCCTCATCGCGCGGCGTTCGCGCGCGCCGGTCGTCCCGCTCGCGGTGACGGGGACCAAGCGCGCCCGACTCGGGCGCTTCTGGCGGGCGGACATCGTGTTCCGTATCGGCGAGCCGTTCCGCACGAGCGATCTCGGCGTCGCCGCCGACGACACCCAGGGGCTTTCCGACGAGATCATGCGCCGGATCGCGGTCCTGTTGCCCCCGGAGATGCGCGGCGTCTACCGCTGAACCGCCCGTACACTTGATGCGATGGAAGTGCTCCTCGCGCGCGAGAACGGGTTCTGTTTCGGGGTCAAGAAGGCCGTCGAGCTGACCGAAGCGGCCGCCGAAACCGGCCGGCCGGTGTTCAATCTCGGGCAGGTCGTCCACAACCCCAAGATCAGCGAGCGACTCGCCGCGCGAGGCGTCACCGTCGTGAAGGACCCGACCGACGCGAAGGACGGGATCATCGTGATTCGCGCGCACGGCATCCCGCCGGAGACCCGCGCCAAGATCGCCGCGCAGGGCCTCGAGTGCATCGACGCGACGTGCTCGCTCGTCCTTCGCGCGCAGCGCTTCACCAAGCAGCTCGCGGACGAGGGGTACGCGGTGATCATCCTCGGCACGGTCGAGCATCCCGAGGTCGTCGGCCTGCGCGGCTTCGCGCCGAGCGCCGTGGTCGTCGAGACGAAGGAGGAGTGGGAGAAGTTGCCCCGGATGAAGAAGGCCGGCGTCGTTTCGCAGTCGACGCAGCCGCCGTGGGCGTTCAAAGAGCTCGTCGCGCATGTCTCCGAGATCGCGCAGGAGACGAAGGTCTTCAACACGGTCTGCCCGGTGACGGTGAAGCGCCAGCACGCCGCGAGCGAGCTCGCCGAGCAGGTGAACACGATCATCGTCGTCGGGGGGAAGAACTCCGCGAACACGCGCGAGCTCGTGAACCTGGCGAAGATGCAGGGACGCAACGCCTACCACATCGAAGGCGCCGACGAGCTCCGGGCGGAGTGGCTGCGCGGCGAGGATCGCGTCGGACTCATCGGCGGATGCTCGACGCCGATGGACACGCTGATCGAAGTGAAGGAGCGGGCCGAGAAGCTCGCCGCCTAGCCTGAAGCGATGAGCCGCGGCCTCGTCGCCGTCGTCGGTCGTCCGAACGTCGGGAAGTCCACCCTCTTCAACCGTCTCGTTGGGGATCGCGTCGCGATCGTCGAGGACGAGCCCGGGACGACCCGCGATCGGCTCTACTCACCGGTCGAATGGCGGGGCCGCGAGTTCACGCTCATCGACACCGGCGGCCTGGACGACGAGAAGGGCCAGGTCGAGTCGGCGGTGCGCAAACAGGCCCAGGCGGCGATCGACGAGGCCGATGTTGTCGTGTTCGTCGTCGACGCGCAGACCGGCATCCTCCCGGTCGAGCACGACGTCGCGGACCGGCTCCGGCGCAGCCGCAAGCCGGTCCTGCTCGCCGCGAACAAGACCGAGTCCTGGCGCGCCGAGGCCCAGGCCGCGGAGTTCTACGAGCTCGGGCTCGGCGATCTTTTCTCGGTATCGGCGCTGCAGGGGACGGGAACGGGCGATCTGCTGGACGCGATCGTCGAGAAGCTCCCGCCGCCGGTCGAGGAGTCTCCCGAGACCGGCGAGGCGCGTATCGCGATCATCGGCCGGCCCAACGTCGGGAAGTCGAGCTTCCTGAACCGGCTGGCGGGCGAGGAGCGCTCCGTCGTGACGGACATTCCGGGGACCACGCGCGACACCGTCGACACGGTCATCGATCGCGGCGGCCGGAACATCCGGCTCGTCGACACGGCCGGCATCCGCCGCCGCGGCCGCATCGACGAAGGCATCGAGAAGTTCGCGCTCCTGCGAACGGTGAAGGCACTCGAGCGGGCGGACGTCGCGATCCTCGTCACAGATGGGACGCAAGGGGTGACCGCGCAGGACGTGCACA
Organism: Chloroflexota bacterium; assembly: GCA_005889275.1. Taxonomy (GTDB): domain Bacteria; phylum Chloroflexota; class Limnocylindria; order P2-11E; family P2-11E; genus 3-1-20CM-2-70-9. The sequence continues at coordinate 12,911 of VBFI01000054.1, forward strand.
TTGCGGGCTACGGCCTCGAGGCGTATATCGGCCTGGTGCTCGCGGTGAACAAGTGGGACCTCGTGCCGCACAGCGCCGAGAACACCTCCGCGGTCGAGGCCGAGATCGCGCGCGAGTTCCACTTCGCGCCGTGGCTCGCGCACCGTTTCGTCTCCGCGAAGACGGGCCGGAACGTCGAAGAGACCCTCGCGGAGGCGGTCGCGGTGGTGGACGAGCGAAAGAAGCGCATCTCGACGGGCGACCTGCATGGGCTCCTCGTCGAGGCCGTGGCGGCGCATCCGCCGCCACCCGACCGCGACGGTAAGGAGATCCGCTTCCACCACGTGACCCAGGCGAAGGGGCCGGCGCCGACGTTCGTCTTCTTCGTGGACCGGCCTGCCGCGGTGCACTTCTCGTACACGCGCTACCTCGAGAACAGGATCCGCGACCGCTTCGGTTTCCACGGGACGCCGCTCAAGATCGAGCTTCGCGGGGCGCGCGAGTGATCTCACCGACGACGCTCGCCGCGCTCGCCGTGGTCGCGCTGGTCGGCTACCTCATCGGCTCGATCTCGAGTGGCTACCTCGTCGGGCGGATCTATCGCAACGTGGATCTGCGCTCGGTCGGCTCGGGGTCGACCGGAGCGACGAATACGTTCCGCACGCTCGGCACCGGCGCCGGGCTTCTCGTCGCGGTCCTCGACATCGTGAAGGGCTCTCTCGCCGTCGTCTTCGCGCAGATCGTCTTCCCCGATGTCACCGGAACCCGGCCGATCGCGGAGGCGGTGGCGGCGGTGTGCGTGGTCGCGGGTCACTGCTGGCCGGCCACGCTCCGCGGGCGGGGCGGCCGGGGGGTCGCGACCGGATTCGGCGCGCTGCTCTTCGTCGCGACACCGGCGTGGGCCTCGGCGGTCGCCTTCTTCGCGCTCGCGCTCGCGCTGACGCGCATGGTGTCGGTCGGATCGCTCGCCGCCGTCGTCGGGGCGCTCGCCGGATATCTGCTCTTCAGCGCGACCGGATGGCTCACCTTCAACTGGGCGACGCTCGCGTTCATCGTCGTGGCCGGCGCGGTCGTCTTCATCCGCCATCGCGCGAACATCGACCGGATCATCCGCGGCGTCGAACCTCGCGTCGGGGGCACGTGACCGTCACCGTCCTCGGGGCCGGTGCCTGGGGGACGACGCTCGCGACGATCCTGGCGCGCGACGGCGGCCGCGATGTCGTCCTCTGGACCCGTGATGCCGGGCAGGCCGCCGAGATCGCCGCGCGGCGCGAGAACCGCAAGTACCTCGCGGGGATCCGCGTCCCGGATCGCGTCGAGGTCACCGCGGAGATTTCGCGTGCCCTCGCCTCGGACGATCTCATCGTCGCGGCCCCCAGTCAGGGCGTGCGGCCGCTGCGCGACCGGATCGCGTCGCTCCTCCGTCCCGAGCATCGGCTGCTCTCGGCGACGAAGGGCCTCGCGGACGACGGTCGCCGCATGAGCCAGCTGTGGGCGGAGGCGATCGCGCCGGAGCGGGTGGCGGTGCTGTCGGGCCCGAACATCAGCCGCGAGATCGCGGCGGGCCTGCCCGCGCCGACCGTCGTCGCCTCGGTCGACCCGGCGACCGCGCGCCACTTCCAGTCGCTCGTGGGCACGCCGATGTTCCGCGTCTACACCAACGCCGACGTGGTCGGCGTCGAGCTCTGCGGGGCGCTCAAGAACGTCGTCGCCCTCGGCGCCGGGGCGATCGACGGGATGGGGTACGGGGAGAACGCCAAGGCCGGGTTCGTCACCCGCGGCCTCGCGGAGATCGCCCGCTATGGGTTCAGCGAAGGCGCGAATCCGCTCACCGTCGCGGGCCTCGCCGGCTTCGGCGATCTCATCGCGACCTGCACGAGCAAGTTCTCGCGCAACCGCATGGTCGGAGAGCTGCTCGCCAAGGGCGTCCCGCTCGCGGAGATCCCGCAGCGACTGGGCGGGCAGATCGCCGAGGGCATCGGCACCGCGGAGGCGACCTATCACGCGTCGCGCAAGCGAGGGGTCGTCATGCCGATCACCGAGCAGACACATCTCGTGCTCTCGGGCGGCAAACCGATCCGCGCGGCGATGCGCGATCTCATGGACCGCGAGCAGGGTGAAGAGGTCGCCGGGCCGCTCGCCGAGATCTCACGCCTCCTCGGAACGTTCGCCGCGGCGCAGCGCGAAGAGCACGCCGCATCACCCAAGCGAACATAGACTCGTTGTTCCGTTCGACGATGATCCGACCCATTGCCGTCGCCCTGGCGATGGCGCTCGCCGCGTGCCAGACCCCACCGATCTCGATCCCGATCGCGACCGCGACGCCCGTTCGCTCCCTCGCGGTCGTGGTGAGCGGGCCCGCGGGCGCGCCGGTCGATGGCGCGAACGTGTGCGCGACCACGCTCGCCGGTCGCCAGGAACGCTGCGGCGAGACGGGAGGGTCAGGAACCGCCCGGCTCGCGGTCCGGCCGGGCGCGTACTCGGTCGACGTCACGCCGCGCTCGGGTTCGCGCCTCGGCTCGGGGCATGGCTGGGCGGACGTCGTCGACGCCGACGCGACGACGGTCATCGCGCTCGAGCCCCACTCGACGATCCGCGGGACCGTCCGCGACGAGGCGGGCGCGCCGGTGACCGCGGCGCAGGTGTGCGCGTTCCCCCCATCGAGCGCCGGACCGACGTGCGCGAAGACCGCGGCAGGCGCTTACGCGATCGACGTCCGATCCGATGTCTACAAGGTCGCGGTCGACGGACCTCCGGGCGGGAGGCTGATCTCGCAGTGGGCGACCGGCCGCCTCTCGAGCGGCGAGGCTGACATCGTCGACGTGCGTGCGGGCGACGCCGCGGGCATCGACGTCACGCTCGTCAAGGGGGTGAACCTCTCCGGGGTGATCCGCGGGCCGAGCGGGCCGGTCGAGGACGCGCAGGTGTGCGTCCGGACGCTCGCCGCGCCGCTCCCGTGGGAGTGCGAGCGGACGAAGAAGAATGGCTCGTACCTCGCGCTCCTCGAGCCCGGCCGCTATTACATGTGGGTCGTGCCGCCGGACAACGTACGCCTCGTGGCGGAGTGGTACGACGGCGTGCTCGAGGGAGTGGACACGACCGCGATCACGGTCGATCGCGACCGCTCGATCGACATGACCCTTGCCACCGGGCCGCAGATCAAAGGGAACGTGCGGACCACCGACGGCCAGCCGGTGGCGGCCGCCCTCGTCTGCGTCGACACACCCTTCCCGACCGGCCGGATCTGCCGGCCGACCGGGTCCGATGGCTCGTACACCGTGACGACGCGGCCCCAGAACTACATCGTGCAGGTCATCCCGCCGCAGAGCCTGGATCTCATCTCGGAGTACTGGCTCCGCAAGCGCGCGTGGAATCAGGCGGACTGGGTCACGCTCGGGAACGGCGACCGCGTCCTCGACCTCACGGTGCGGAAAGGCGTGCGCGTGACCGGCGTGATCCGTGACACCCGCGGCATCCCGCTCGAGGCCGCGACGGTGAACATCGTGGACGCGGAGGGCGAGCTCATCGGCGCGGAGAGCGACCAGAGCGGCACCTACGCGCTGATCGTGCCGCCGGGCTCATACCAGATCGAGGTGTTCGCGCCGTTCCGCGGCGAGCGCGGTGATCTCCTGTCACAACCGCGACGCGACATCGTCGTGAGCGGGTTCACGCGATACGACTTCGTCCTCGAAGATGTGAAGGTCTGAGTCGTGCTACAACGGTCGGGCACGCGAGTCCCAAGATAGCCACACGATTTGGGGGAGTCACCATGTTCCTGAAAGACCTTCTGCGACCGAGCACCATCGCCCACGCGCACTGCGACCTTCCCTGCGGCGTCTACGATCCGGAGCAGGCGCGCATCGAAGCGGAGTCCTGTTACAAGATCATCGAGAAATACAGCGCGTCGAACGACGAGCAGTTCAAGATCCGCGCGATCGCGATCAAGGAAGAGCGGGCCGAGCTGGCCAAGCATCACATCGACGTTCTCTGGAGCGATTACTTCAAGCCGGAGCACACCCAGAAGTACCCGGAGATCCAGGAGCTGTGCTGGAAGGCCGCGAAGCAATGCTCGAAGGTGAAGGCGTCGCTCGACATCGGCGACGCGCGTAGCCTCCTCGAGATGATCGACAAGATCGCCGACATCTGGACGAAAGCCGGCGGGCCGCAGGCGACTCGGGTCCAGAAGGCGGCCGCCGCCCGGGCCTAAGCGCCGGGGTGTTCAGTCGCGTCGCGGTCGCGGGCCGCAGCATGGAGCCCGCGCTCCGCGATGGCGACTGGATCCTCGTGACGACGCTCGGCGGTCCGCCCCGGGTGGGCGAGATCGTCCTCGCAAAGGATCCGCGCCAGCCGGAGCGGCTCGTCCTGAAGCGCGTCGCCGCGGTCGAGAACGGTGCATTCGTCCTCCTCGGCGACCGCCCCGAGGAAAGCACCGACAGCCGCGTCTTCGGGCCGGTCCCTCACGAGGACATCCTCGGTCGCGCCGTCCTGCGCTACGGCCCGTTCGGACGCATCGGAACGTTAGGCCCCCGCCGATAACATTGACCACGTGGTGATCGTGCATTGCGCGCGGTGCGGCGAGGAGCGTGAAGGAGCCGGAAAGGTAGGGCTTCCTGGCTCGCTCGGCGCGGCGATCGAGGCGCGGATCTGCGCGGTCTGCTGGCAGGAGTGGCTCGGGACGCAGATCCGCGTCATCAATCACTATGGCCTTCGCCCAGCCGAGCGCGAGGACCGCGAGAAGCTCTACGAGATCACGCGCGAGTTCTTGCAGCTCGCCGAACCCGCACCGGAGGTTTGAGTGGAAACCACGATCTCGGCGGCGCCCGGCGGCGAACAGACCACGAGTGGCGTCTACGTGTACTGCATCATCGAGTGTGCCGAGCCGCGCACGTTCGGGAAGATCGGCATCGGCGGTCGCGGCGACGACGTCTACACGGTCCACTACCGCGATCTCGCGGCGGTGGTGAGCAGGGCCGCGCTCCAGGTCTACGACCCGACCCGCGAGAACGCCCTCACCCACGAGCGCGTGAACGAAGTGGTCATGGTCGACAACGGCTTCACTCCGGTGCCGATGAGCTTCGGCACGCTCTTCAAGACCGAGGAAGACACGATCGAGTTCCTGAAGGACACCTACGACGCGCTCCGCGACGCCCTGCAGAAGATGAAGGACAAGCTCGAGTTCGGCCTGAAGGTGAACTGGGATCGTGACTCGGTGCTCGTGGAGATCGAGAACGAGAACGAGGAGCTCCGCCGCCTCAAGGCCGAGATCGAGTCGAACCAGCAGACCTCGACGTATTTCGCGCGGATGCAGCTCGGGCGCCTCGTCGAGCAGGCCCTGGCGGACAAGTCCGATGCGTACGTCCGGGACATCTACGATCAGCTCCGTGAAGCCGCGATCGCCTCGCGGTCGAACAAGGTGATCGGCGACAAGATGATCATGAACGCGGCCTTCCTCGTCGCACGCGACCGGGCCCAGCTCTTCGACGAGAAGGTGCACGAGATCGGCAAACGGCACGAGGGAAAGCTCACCTTCCGGTACACGGGACCATGGCCGCCGTACAACTTCGTGACGATCCGCCTTCAGCTCGAGCGATCGGCGGGGGTCTAGCGCCGTGATCCTGTTCAAGCTCCTCTTGCTGCCGGTGACCGCTCCGGCGGCGGGAATCCGCTACTGCCTCGACAAGGTCGTGGAGTACGCCGAGCAGCAGCTCACCGACGACGAGCCGGTGCGCGAGGAGCTTCTCGAGCTCCAACTCGCGCTCGAGGAAGGCCGTGTCGGCGAGGAGGAGTACGTGGAGCGCGAAGCCGTCCTGCTCGCTCGGCTCCGTGAGCTCCGCGAGTACCGCAGGGAGCAGTCCCGCGCCAGCCTGGACGCCACCGCGCCCTCCGAGGGGGAGGAGCGGACGTTCGTGATCGAGCTCCCTGATGAGCTCAGGTGAGCGACGAGCTTCTGTACCTCTACGCGATCGCCGATGCCGCGGCCTCCGGCGCGATCGTCGCGGCGCGCCTGACCGGCATCGACGGCGGCCGTGTCGCCCCCGTGGTCGAGGGCAGACTCCTCGGCGCGACGAGCGTCGTGCCCGCGAGCGAGTACGACGAGGCGCCGCTCAACGAGCACCTGCAGGATCTCGATTGGCTCGCGCCGCGCGCGGCGGCGCACCAGGACGTGAATGGCCGGCTGCTCGAGATCACCGGCGGCATCGTGCCGCTCGCCTTCGGCGCGATCTATCGCGGACCGGAGGGGGTGCGGACCCTCCTCGAGGCGCGGGCCACGGACTTTCGCGAGCGGCTCGCCGATCTGGATGGGCGGGCCGAGTGGATCGTTTCGGTGGAGCGCGCCGACGACGTGCCCGCCGCCCAGAGCGAGGCCCTCCGCCAGCTCGAGGCCGAGATCGCGGATGCCCCGCCGGGCCGCGCGTTCCTTCTCGGAAAGCGCCGCGAGGACGTTCTCCGCGAGGAGCGGCAGCTTAGCGATGCGGTCATCGCAGTCGAGGCGCTCGAGGCGCTCGAGGCGGGAGCCGAGCGCGTCTATCGCGAGACGCTGATCGACGACGCGGCCCTCGCCGCGGTGGCGCGGTTCAGCGTCCTCGTCGACCGCTCTCACGAGGCCGCGCTTCGCGACGTGGTGCGCGGCATCGAGCGAGCCGCCTCCGTTCGCGGCTACCGGATCCGTCTCTCCGGGCCCTGGCCGGCGTACCGCTTCGGCGGGCTCTCGCTCGAAGGGACGCTCGCCGGATGAAGGAGTTCACGCCGGCGGACGCCTCGCTCCTCGAGCTCGTGGACCGACTCCTGCACAAGGGCGTCGTCCTCGCGGGCGAGGCCACGATCTCGGTCGCGGGGGTCGATCTCATCTACCTTGGCCTGAACGTGGTCCTCGCCGCGGTCGAAACACTCGAGCGGGCCGAGCGGCGCGCATCGTGACGCTCGTCGCGCACGCCGTCGCCCGGGCGCCGCGTCCAGCGGTCGAGACACGCGGCCTGCGCGACCGTCCGCTCGTCTGGAGCGAGATCGACGGGATCGGCGTGTGGAGCACCGACTGGGACTCCGCGATGACATTCGAGACCGCCGACCTCATGGAGCACCACCGCGTCGTCGAACGGCTCTGCGCCGCGGAGACCTGCCTGCCGATGCGCTTTGGGACGGTCTTCGCGAGCGACGAGGGGGCGCGTGCCGCGCTCCTGCCGCGTACCGCGGAGCTGCGCGAAGCGCTCGAGCGCGTCGCCGGCAAGAGCGAGCTCGCGGTGACGCTCCTCTGGAAGGAGCACCCGGCGCCGGCGCGCACCCCCGCCGAGGGCTTTGGCCCGGGAACCCAGTTCATGAAAGAACGGGGGGCGGCCTACCGGGCCCAGGAAGCCGAGCGGGCGCGAGCGGCCGAGCTCGCCGGCAGCCTCATCGCTGAGCTTGCGGCCGAGCAACCACTCGTTTGGCATGAAACGTGCACGACGCCACATGTTGCCGTTTCCCTGGCCGTCCTCACGCCAAGCGAGCGAGCCCTCGAGCGAAAGCGCGAGCTCGAGGCGCTGGTCTCGCGTTTTGTCGACGTCGCCGGGGTCGTGAGCGGGCCCTGGCCCCCGTACAGCTTCGCGAGGGTCCGATGAGCATGGATTCCGAGCTCGACGAGCTCCGCCGCGAAGTCGAACGGCTTCGTGGCATCCTCCCCGAGAGGGTGGATGTCGACCCCGACGATGTCGAGCAAGGGCTCGCGAAGCTCGTGCTCACACTCGTGGAATTCGTGCGGCAGCTTCTCGAGCGACAGGCGGTTCGCCGCATGGAGGGAGGCACGTTGACGGACGACGAAGTCGAGCGGATGGGTCTCGCGCTCATGCGCCTCGAGGAAAAGGTCCATGAGCTCTCGCGCGCGTTCGGCGTCGATCCGGCGGAACTCAACCTGCGGCTCGGACCGCTCGGCAAGCTCGTATGACCATGGAACGTCGCGCCCCTTCGCTCCCGCGCGAAAGTACGACCCTCGCCGACCTGCTCGACCGGGTGCTCGACAAGGGCCTGGTCGTGGCCGGCGACGTTTCGATCTCACTTGCGAACGTCGAGCTACTCACGATCCGGATCCGGCTCCTCGTCTGCTCGATCGACAAAGCCGAGCAGATCGGTCTGAACTGGTGGCGGTACGAGCGCGATCTCATACACCGCGACGGCGAGGACAAAACGGCGATCGGCCGCCTCGAGTCGCGTATCGCGGAGCTCGAGCGTGAGCTCGAGCGATCACGGAATCGAGGGAGGTAGCTCGATATGCCAGTCGAAAGAGCACCAGGTGGCACCAGTCTCATCGACGTCCTCGACCGAGTCCTCGACAAGGGCATCATCATCGATGCTTGGGTCCGAGTCTCGCTCGTTGGGATCGATCTTGTGACCGTCGAGGCGCGCGTGGTCGTGGCCTCGATCGACACGTACCTCCGCTATGCGGATGCGCTCGGTCTCATGCAGTCGCGCCCGGGCATGATCGGGACCGGCACCGGATCGCAGGAGATCCCGCCTGCCCGGTCCCGCACGACGGAGCGCGCCTAACGAGCCCGGAAATCTGCGGTGGCTGACGTGCTCGAGCGGCACGAGCGCGCGGGAACCTTCCGCGACCCGCGGGAGACTCTCGAGCCGCTACTGGACGAGCTGCTTCGTACGCTCGGTCTGGAGAAGGCCCTCGTGCTGCTCTACGACGAGAGCCGCGCGGCCCTCGTCGGCACGTTCGGGATCGGGCTGAGTGACGCGGTCGTCCGGGACGTCGTCGTTCCGCTCGCGAGCGGCGATGACCCGATCGTGGCTGTGCTCCGGAGCGGACACCCGCAGCGCCTAGCGGATCCGGCGCACGACGATCGCGTCGCGTCCTCGCTGCGTGAAGCGCTCCTCAAGACCGGGACCGGCTCGCTCGTCGCGGCGCCGCTACGCAGCACGACCGACCGCGCGATGGGCCAGGACGGCAAACGAAAGCCCGCGCCGGGCTGGGAAGGGCGCGGCGACTGGGCCGGGGTGGTGCTGCTCTCGCGCGCGTCTGGAGTGACCGCGACCGACCTCGACGCGCTGGTCCCGTTCGCCCGCGAAGCCGGCGAGGTGCTGAGCTACCGCCGGGATGTCGCGATGCTCCAGGAGACGAGCGAGGCGCACGCCATCGAGAAGGAATGGCTTTGGTGGATGGCGAACGGCGTCGGCGACGCGCTCCTCATCACGGACTCGAACAACGACATCATCCTGCAGAACCGCCGTGCTGAGCTGCTCTTCCGCGCGACCGACGAGGACAGCGCGGGGAAGCGACGGGCCGTGTGGATGAACAACTTCCTCTTCACCGCGGCGCTCTCGACGTGGAATCTCGAGCGGACCGGCGCGACGCGGAGCCGCGAGGTCACGCTCGTCGATCCGATCGAAGGAACCGAGCTGATCTACGAGGTCATCACCACGCCGGCGACGAACTTCCGCGTCGGGATGCGCGGCACGGTGTCGGTCCTGAAGAACGTCACCGAGATCCGCCACATCGGGGAGGAGCTCGTCCGAGGCCAGGAGCGCCTCGAGACGGCCGAGGAGGAGGTCCGCACGGAGCGTGACCGCCTCGATCTCATCCTGCGCAACGTTCCGAACGCGATCATCGTGGTCGACAACGACAACCAGATCATCTCGATGAACCCGGCGGCCGAGCGGATGTTCAAGCCGGAGACGACGACTCCGCGGTCGGCCCACACGGCCGTCGCGAACGACGCACGATTCACGTCGTTCCTCGCGCAGCTCCGCCTCGATCCGGCGTCATCGCAGCGGGGCGAGGTCATCCTCAATGACCCACGGACCGACGAGCGGCTCGACATGGAGGTGAGCGCCACCGAGGTGCGCGACAGCCGAGGTGCGGTAATCGCCATCGTGTCGGTGATGCAGGACATCGGTCGGCTGCGCGAGCTGGAGCGCCGTCGCCTCGAGCAGGTGCTCTTCGATTCTGAGAAGCTCGCGGCGACCGGACGGCTCGCGGCGTCGATCGCGCACGAGATCAACAATCCGCTCGAGGCCGTACAGAACGCGCTCTACCTCCTCCAGCAGCGCATCGCGGCGGCCGGGAGCGACCGCGAGTACCTGGACATCGCCGTCCGCGAGACACAGCGCATGTCGCGCATCCTCCGGCAGATGCTCGGCTTCTACCGCCAGGCCGAGGCCGTGTCCGACACCGATGTCAACGCCCTCATCGAGGAGGCCGCGGGCCTGGTCGGGAAGCGACTGCGCGAGCGTGGCGTGCAGGTGGTGCGCGAGCTCGACGCGCGCCTCCCGCGGATCCGCGCCTCGGCCGATCAGCTGAAGCAGGTGGTCCTGAACCTGCTCCTCAACGCCGCCGACTCGATGCCCAAGGGTGGGACGATCACGGTGTTGACGACGGCCGGTGGCGCGAGCGAGGCCGAGGTCGTCGGGCGCGCGGCCGTGCAGATACAGGTACGCGATACGGGCGACGGGATCCCCGACGACGTCCTCGCACAGATCTTCGAGCCGTTTTTCTCCACGAAGCCCGGGAAGGGGACGGGTCTCGGCCTGTGGGTCTCCCAGGGGATCGTTCAGAGCCACGGCGGGACGATGCGCGTCCGAAGCCGCATCGGCCGCGGGACGACGTTCACGATCACACTGCCAGTGGAGGGACCGCCGATCGATGCGCGAGCAGCCTAAGGTCCTGGTCGTCGACGACGAGGAGAGCGTCGTCATCACGATCAAGGCGATCCTCCAGCTCGACGGCTACGACGTCGTGACGGCCACGAGCGCCACGCAGGCACGGGAGGCCGTGCGCGCGACCGAGTTTGACCTCGTGCTGAGCGACCTGCGGCTCGAGGACGGCGACGGCCTCGACGTCCTGCGGGCCGTGCGCGAACGCTCGCCGGACACCGTGACGATCATGCTGACCGGGTACGCGTCGCTCGAGTCGGCCATCCAAGCGCTGCGGGCGGGCGCGTACGACTACCTCATCAAGCCAAGCGAGGTCGAGGAGCTGCGCAGCACCGTCGGGCGCGGCATCGAGCGGCGCCGGCTCGGACTGGAGCTCCGCGCGCGGGTCACCGACCTCGAGCGCGCGAATCGAGAGATCGCGGAGTTGAACAGCTCTCTCCAACGGCGTGTCGACGAGGCGACGGCCGAGCTGAAGGAGAAGTACGAGCAGCTGAAGGAGCTCGACCGCACGAAGTCGCAGTTCCTCTCGATGGCCTCGCACGAGCTCAAGACACCGATCACCGCCATGTCCGGGTTCCTCCAGGTCGGTCTCCGTCGTGTGCGGCGGCTCGTCGAGGGCAACGCGAGCGAGGCGCAGGTCCGGGAGGCCCTGCGGAGCGTCCTCGAACAGCTCGAGATCGTGTACCGGCAGACCGGCAAGCTCGCGCGGCTCGTCGACGAGCTCCTCGACGTCTCGCGGATCCAGACCGGGAGGATCGAGTTCCGCTACGGGGACGTCGATCTTGGCGAGCTCGCCCAGGAGGTCGCGACCCGGATGCAACTCACCACGACCGCGCACGAGATCTCGGTGACCCGCGGTCCGACCGACAAGATCGTCGCCGATCGTGACCACATCGAGCAGGTCCTCAACAACCTCGTGACGAACGCGATCAAGTACTCGCCGGCGGGTGGCCCCATCGTCATCGACGTCCGTGACGAGCCGGAGGGCGTCCGCGTCGCCGTGTCCGATCAGGGCATCGGGATCCCCGACAAGGAGCTCGACGCGATCTTCGGCCTCTTTTACCGGTCACCGGATCGGGCCGCGCGCGACGCCGCCGGAATGGGACTGGGCCTCTACATCAGCAGAGAGATCGTCGCTCGTCACGGTGGCCGCATCTGGGCGGAGAGCGTCCCGGAGCGGGGAAGCACATTCTTTGTCGTCCTCCCCGAGATGCCCGTCGGCGCGACCCGCGGCGAGCCCGCGCAGCCGAGCGCGGCGAGGCGATAGCGACCGATACACTTCGCGAAGGCGGCCCCGGGGTGTGGCGCAGCCTGGTAGCGTGCCTGAATGGGGTTCAGGAGGTCCCGGGTTCGAATCCCGGCACCCCGACCGTCACCTAGGTGATTACCGCGTCGGTCGGGCGGCGGCCGCGGGCCGCTGACGGGCGCGCCCGCGCGCTCTCCGATCTCCACACGCGGATCCGGGCGTGTACGAGGTGCGTGGCGGCGGGCTACCTCGAGCGCGCGCGGCCGATCGTCGCTGGCTCGATCCACGACCGCATCGCGATCGTCGGTCAGGCCCCCGGTGCGGTCGAGCTCGAGGTCGGCGTGCCGTTCAGCGGCCGCTCGGGGATACAGCTCCGGCGCTGGCTCGCTGACGCCGGCATCGACGAGGCGCACCTTCCGTACCGCACAGCGATCACGAAGTGCTTCCCCGGCAGATCGTCGACCGGCGCTGGGGATCGCCGTCCGTCGCCCGGTGAGATCGCGCTCTGCGCGAGCTGGCTCGAGCAGGAGCTGGCGCTGCTCCGTCCGAGGGTCATCCTCCTGCTCGGCGGCCTCGCCATCGAGCGGTTTTGGGGAGCGATCACGCTCGAGCGCGCGGTCGGGACCGCGCGGGTGATCGACGGCGTCACCTACATCGCGTTGCCCCATCCGAGCGGGGCGTCGCGTTGGCTCAACGACCCCGCGCACCGCGCGCTGCTCAGGCGAGGCCTCTCGCTCCTTCGCCTGGCCGCCCGGAGGCTTGACAAAGCAGCGAGCGGACCGACAATTCGCTCACACTCGTGATGCTGGCGCGAACGCTCACATCTGAGTCAGCTGCTTCCTCCGGACGAACATCCCCTTTTCCGTTCCGCCCCGATGCCCTTGTGCGCATCGTCGAGCGGAGCCGCGCATCCTTTTTTCCGTTGCGCGTCGTCCCATTCTGGGAACGAAGGGAGGTGATCACCAACATGCCGGCAAAGAAGAAGGCGAAGAAGAAGAAGAAGTAGGTCGACGACGAACATGTGGAGCGCCGCGGGCGGGCGGCGCTGTCCACTGGCGGTACTGCTCGCCCCCTACGAAAGTCCCCTGAGACGGCTTTGACATAACGGCTCGAGCGCGGGTCCCGTTCACTGTTTGGTATGCGGTGGGTTCTTGCGCGCGGTGCGCTACTCGGTGCGCTTGTCTCCTTTGCGGTGAGCCTGGCGCTTGTCGCCCTGCCACTCGCGTCGACGGCGGACGCCGATGTCGTCGCGGCGAGCGACATGCTGTCGCTCAACAACCAGCTCCGTTTTGCGATCGGGTCGCCGACGGTCCCCGCGGATCCGCGGCTCACCGCCGCCGCGCAGGCTCACGCCAATTACAGCAGCGCGAACGGTCAGGGCGGCCACTTCGAGACCGCCGGCCTCCCGTACTACACGGGCTACTCCGCCCGCGACCGCCTCATCGCGCAAGGCTGGACGACGTCGTTCGTGAGCGAGGTCGCCACCGGAGGAAGCGGTCTGGCCGGCGTGCGACAGCTCTGGGACGCGCCGTACCACCGGCTCGGCATGATGCATCCGAACGCCACGAACATCGGCTGGGGTCACTCGGATCTCAGCGGTCGCGAGACGACGGTCGGTGATCTCGTGTACGACTTCGGTTTCCGCGCGGTCGACTTCGTGCGCTCGCCGGCCGATCGGCAGACGAACATCCCGACATCCTGGAGCGGTCACGAATCGCCAAACCCGCTCCCGTCGGGCGTCTCGGGTCCGGTTGGCTATCCGATCATGGTCGTCTACTCGGCCGGGCAGAACGTCCAGATGCGCGCCGCCGAGGTCGTCGCCCCGAACGGGACGCGGCTCCCGATCTACTACGCGGCGCAGCAGTTCGAGTACGACTACCAGGTGATCATCCCGCAGCAACCGCTCGCGGTGAACACGACCTATCACGTGCGCTTCGATATCACCGTGGCCGGGCAGTACGTCACGAACGAGTGGGACTTCAGCACCGGCAGCACCGTGGGCTCCGGCGGACAGACCTCGACGTCCACCGACAGCGGCCTGCACTCGGCGTGGACGTCGCAGACCTCGCTCCCGGCGATGCAGCCCGCCGCGACGAGCCAGGTGACGCTGCAGTTCCGCAACACCGGCACGAAAACGTGGACGAAGGGCGTCGTCGGCAGCCAGGTGGCGCTCGGCGTGCGTGCCGACGACACGTCCTACAGCGCGAGGGGCATGAGCGTGAACTGGCCGCTGCCGAACCGTGTGGCCGTGCAGAACGAGGCCGCGGTGGCACCCGGCGCGACCGCGTCGTTCACGTTCGGCGTCCGCGCGCCGCTTAGCGCCGGGACCGTGGCGCTCCCGCTGCGGCCGGTGATCGATGGCGTCGCGTGGCTCGAAGACCAGGGCGTGTACGTACCGGTCACGACCGTGGTCAGCTACCACAGCACGTGGCTCTCGGAGTCCGCGTTCCCGACGCTCCGCGCCGGTCAGACGAGCGGACTGCTCACCATCACGTTCATGAACACCGGCGGCCAGACGTGGAACAAGGGGACGCTCGGGCAGGAAGCGCGCCTCGGCGTGAACCTCGACGACCAGATGTGGGCGGGCCTCTCGGTGAACTGGCCGTACACGACCCGCCCCGCGGTCCAGACCGAGACGAGCGTCGCGCCCGGGGCGAGCGGCTCGTTCACGTTCCAGGTGAAGGCCCCGCTCCAGCCGGGCCTCTACGCGATCCACCTGCGCCCGGTGATCGACGGCGTGACGTGGATGGAAGACGAGGGCGTCTTCCTCTACGTCAGCGTCACGCCCTAGCTCCCGGCGGCGAAGATCACCTCGAACTCCTCGCGACAGCGCGGGCAGCGCACCGTCGCGGCGTAGGGCGCACTCGGCTGAACATCGAGATGCTCGCGGGTGACGAAGCGGGGACCGACCACCTCGTCGCAGAACGGACAGCGGACGCGGTAGTGGTTGAAGTCGCGGCGGTCCGCGGTGATGCGACGCCGCGCATCGATCGAGGTCATCCGGGCTAGTCTAGGTCGCATGCCCGCGGCAAAAGGTCGCACGAAGCTCGCGACCGAAACCAAAACGCTGAAGGTCGGCGATGCGGCCCCCGACTTCAGCCTTCGCTCGCACGATGGACGCGAGATCACGCTGTCCGACTATCGCGGCAAGAGCGTCGTCCTCGCCTTCTTCGCCTTCGCGTTCACCAATACCTGAAACAACGAGGCTCCCGCGCTGAGCGCGCTCCAGCAGCGCTTCGCCGGCGGCAAGGCCCAGGTCGTGGGCATCCTGTGCGACTCGGTGTACACGCTGAAGGCGTGGGCCGAATCGCTCGGCGGCGTCTCCTACCCGCTCTGCTCCGACTACTGGCCGCATGGAAAGGTCACGCAGGCGTACGGCGTCTTCAATGAGGAGGTCGGCCGTCCCGAGCGCTCCATCATCGTCGTCGACGGCGCCGGAATCTGCCGCTACATCGACGTGCACCAGCTTCGCGAGGTTCCCGACGAAGAGGAGATCGCGGACGAGCTCACGAAGCTGTCCTAGCCATCGCGGCAGTCAGACTTTCGTCGGCGCCTCCATCTCCATCACCAGCATGTCTCGCGCTGGGATGCGCTCTCGTCGGCTCGTGTCACGAAAACCGAGGGAGCGGTAGAAGGCGCCGGCGCCCGGGTCGGCCATGTTGACGCCGAGCCGTACCACGGCCGATCCGCGCTCCGCCGCCCAGGCGAAGACCGCGCGGACGAGGCGGCCGCCGACGCCGGTACGCCGAACTGCCGGCGCGACCCACATCTGGATGAGCGAAACGATCGCGGGATCGTCGATGTCGAGGTGTCGCTCCTCGGGGAAGTGCCCGGTCGCCATTCCGACGAGACCGCCGCGGTCCAGCGCGACGAACGTCGCCCAGAGCGGTCCGCTCGCGCCGCGGCTCGCCGCCTCGCGCCACTCCGCTTCCGAGCGCCGCTCGGCCTCGGCGAGGGTCGTGGCGAACGCGTGCGGCGAGTCGGCGAGGGCGCGCAGCCGGAGGTCACGGAGGGCCTCCCACTCGTCGGCGCGGACGCGACGGATCTCGGACACGCTACCTCGTCGGGATGAGGTAGGCCCTTCCTTCTTCGGCGACGACGAAGCTGACCTCGTCTCCGGCGGTCGCGTCCGGAAGGGTCTCGCCGGCGACGAGGACCTGGGTCCCGCACTCGACGATCGTGATCTCGCCGGTGCTCGCGACGGTGCCCTGCACCTTCGCGCCAGGCGCGACGACACCGCCGCTCACCCCACGCCCGCTCGCGCGGCCGACCTCGCGGGCCCGGTATTCGATCGCCATGGTGACCCGATCGCCGAGCGTCAGCCGCGATTTGCGGACCGCGCCGGTGCTGTCGCGCCCGCGCATGTCGACCTGGTCGGGACCGTCGCCGACGCGCACGGTGATGAGCGTGTCGCCGCGCGTGCCGTCGAGCGCGACGACCACACCACGCGACGCGCGCTGCCGCCACTTCTCGATGAAGGCGAGCTGTTCGAAGTCGAGCACGGCGTCGATACGATACTTGCGTGGCGCTTCGTGCCGT
>VBFI01000218.1 GCA_005889275.1 Chloroflexota bacterium
CGACGGTCGTTAATGATCGTTTTCGGGTAGATTATGCCGATGTTTGCCTTGCTGCCGCCTGATCTGGTGTTCGCCGCGCGTCTGCTACGCAAGAGCTCCGGCTTCACGCTCGTCGCCGCGGTCTCGCTCGCGCTGGCGATTGGGGCGAACACGACGATCTTTTCTGTTGCCAAACAACTGCTGTTCGAGCGACTTGACGTCCCTCACGCATCATCGCTGAGGCTGCTCGCGACGACCGACTTCTCGTACCCCGTCTACGAACATCTGCGCGCACAGAATACGGTGCTCGGTGATCTGCTCGCGTTCCACGCGACGGCGGCGAACGCCACGGTCGGTGACAACGCGGAGCGCGTGCGCCTGCACGAAGTCTCCGGTAACTACTACGAGGTGCTCGGCGTCAGGGCGCAGATCGGTCGCGAGATTCGCCCTTCCGACGACATGCCAGGCAGCCCCGCGGTAGCGATGATCAGCGACGCCTTCTGGAATCGCGAATTCGCGCGGTCGCCAGCTGCGATCGGACGGTCGATCAAGATCAACGATGTCCCCGTTACGATCATCGGCGTCAATCCCAAAGGCTTCACCGGAGCCGGTAGCACACTGCCCTCGGAGACACCGGCGGTCACTGTCACGCTGGCGAAGGCGACGCTCGTGACGCCCGCCTCCAACGGCCGGAACTGGCTCGCGGATCCGGCGGCCGGCGGCCTCATCGTCCTCGGCCGCGCGAAACCGGGCGTCAGCGATCGCGCCGCACAGGCGGCGCTTGACGTCCAGTTCGCCGCCATCGTCCGAGCGGCGCTCCCAATCCACGCCGGCGAGGCGCTGCCGAGGCTGACGCTGCGCGACGGCAGCCGCGGCCTGTTCGCGCAGCAACAGGCGTTCGCCACGCCCATCGCCGTGTTGATGATGTTCCTTGGACTGGTCCTGCTGCTCGCGTGCGCGAACATCGCCACGCTGATGCTGGCGCGCGGCGCGCGGCGGCAGCGGGAGATGAGCGTGCGGCTCGCGCTCGGGGCCGGGCGCGGACGCATCCTCCGTCAGATGCTCGTCGAAAGCCTCCTCCTCGCGACGATCGGCGGCCTCTCGGGACTCGCGCTCGCTTATGCAGGACGAGGCGCCATCGCGCAATACACGCCGCACTTCGACTGGCAGGTTTTCGGGTTTACCGCGGCGATCACGATCGTCACCGGCCTGCTCTTCGGGTTCGCGCCGGCGTTCGCGGCCTTGCGCACGGAGATCGCCGCCAGCGTCAAGCGACGCCACGCCGTTGGACGATCCGTCGTCGGATTCCAGATCGCGCTGGCGACGCTTCTGGTTATCGCCGCCGGGCTCTTCATTCGATCGCTCGCCGGCCTGACATCCGTCAATCCGGGATTCCGCACGGATCATCTGCTGCTCGCGCAGATCGTCCTGCCGCAGAATCGCTACCCCGCCGGCGCGAACGTCGCGTTCCATCAGCGAATGGAACAGGCGATCGCCGCGATTCCCGGCGTCGCCTCCGTCGCGGGCGCCGAGGCTCCGTATCTCTCGGGCGAACAACTCGAGACGACGTTCCTGCCGCAGAGCGAAGCGCTTGACGCGAGCAGAAACCAGACCGCGCCCTACAATGCCGTCGGGGTCGACTTTTTCAACACGCTCGGCATCCCGATGCTGGCCGGACGGCCGTTCAACGAACACGACACCGGCGCGTCGCCCAACGTCGCCGTCATCAATCAGCGTCTGGCCGCGACGCGCTTTCCGCACGAGAATCCGATCGGCAGGTTCGTTTCGGTCGGCGTGTACTCCGGCTACGGTGACATCCTCTCCAGCGGTCCCCTCGAGATTGTCGGCGTGTGCGGCGACACGCTGTACGAAAATCTGCACGAACCCCCGTCGCCCCAGTTGTTCATTCCCTACGCGCAGCAAACACAGGTGCGGCGCCTGACGTACATGATCCG
>VBFI01000142.1 GCA_005889275.1 Chloroflexota bacterium
GGAAGGTGCTCTCACCGCGCGCGCCAGCGCTCCGAACGAGCGTGTCGATCTCGCGCGCGGTTGCTCCCGCCGGGATCGTCGACGAGGTCACCCGCGGGACCGACGCGACGAGCGGGTGGTCGTCGTCGTGCGTGACCGCGACGATGAGCTCGGCCGCTCCGAGGGCGATCGCGATCTCGGTCGCGGCGGGGACGAGCGACACGATCCGCATCCCACCTAGCGTATGTCGGTGAGCGACGCCGAGGCCATCCGCGAGATCGCGCGCCGTACCGTCGCGGCGTGGCCCGACCTCGCCGAGGGCACAAGGACCGCGCGCCCGAAGGCCTGGGGCGCCCTCGCCGCGCACGGGGTCACGGCGCTGCGCCGGCGACTCGGCCGGCCGCTCACCGAGGCGGAGCGGCGCGCGATGTGGGACGCCTTATGGCGCGCCGCGCGGGAAGAGCCGGACGCCGATCGCTGACACCGCGATCGTGATCGCGGCGGCCCCGAGCGCCGCGCTGAACTGCCCCGCCGTGACGACACTGGCCGCGGTCCCCAGGCCGAGCACCACGAAGCTGAACTCGCCGATCTGACCGAGGCCGACGCCGAGCTGGGGACGGCGAGCCGGAACGCGGAAGAGCGCGGCCAGGAGCCAGACGAGCAGCGACTTCGTGACGACGAGGACGAGGACAAGGGCGAGCCAGCCGGGCTCGCGGAGGATCGCGCTCGGATCGACGAGCGTCCCGATCGCCACGAAGAACATGACGGCGAAGAGGTCGCGGAAGGGCAGCACCTCGCGGCGCGCTTCCTGCGCCTCGACGCGCACCGAGAGAAAGAGTCCGGAGATGAAGGCGGCCAGCGCCAGCGGAACTCCGAAGAGCGTGGCGCCCACTCCCGCGGTCACGAGCGCCGCGGAGACCGCGACGATGAGGAAGGTGTCCGGCTCCTCGCGGACCGTTCGCAGCAGCCGGGGGACGACCCAGTCCTGCACTGTCGCCGCGAGCGCGACGAACGCGACGACCTTGCCGACCGCGAGCGGCGCGGCGGCCGCGGTCGTCGGCGTGAGGATGACCGCGAGGATCGTCGCGGCGACGAGCGTCACGATGTCCTGGAGGACCGACCACACCAGGAGCGCCCGCGCGGTCGCGTCGTCGGCGGTGCGCTTGCGGCTGCGGGTCATGTTCACGACGACGATCGAGCTCGAGAGCGACACCGCCAGTCCGAGCGTGAGAGCGCCGCGCACGTCGCTCCCGAGCGCGACGAACGCCGCTGCGCCGATGACCGTGCCGAGGAGCACCTGCGCCGGGACCGCGACGAGGATGCCGAGCGGCTCGCGACGGAGCGCGTTGAGGTCGAGCTCGATTCCGACCTCGAAGAGCAGCAGGACCACGCCGACATCGGCGAGGACTTGAATCTGGTGCCGGTCCGCGACGTACCCCGGAGTGAAGGGACCGACGAGGAGTCCGACGACGAGGTAGGGCGAGAGCAGGACCTTCTCGCCGGTGTCGGTGTAGAAGGTGAACGGGTCGAACCACGTCGGCCGGTACCAGGTCGCCTCCTGGCGACGGCCGTCCCGGAAGATCGACGCGTGCCCGGTCCCCACCAGGCGCATGTCCAGGCTCGGGGCGCCTCCCGCGTCGTCGACGACGTCGGTCACCCACACGTCGGTGTTGATCACGACGATGTTCCGCGCGGCGATCGCCCTGCCGTTCGCGCCGTCGACCTCGCGCACGAAGCTCGAGCCGTTCGACTGGTAGCGCGCGTACGTCCGCGAGGCGACGTCGTAGTCGTACCGGACCGCCGCGTCGGCGCGGTACGGGATGGCCAGAGAGAACGCCGCCCGCGCGCCGAGGAAGCCGCCCGCGCTCGGGATGTGGTCGAGCGACTTCAGGAAGCCCCAGCGCGGGACGTCGACCGGGGCGCCCCCGCCGACGTCGTTCGTCGCGGCGCGGAGCGCGGCCGAGGACGTGAAGAGGTTGTGCGGCACGACCTTGCCGTCCGCGTCGGTCCGATAGAAGGAGTTGCCCTGCCCGAGCTGCGGCGAGACGCCGACGTAGTTGCCGTTCGTGATGTCGCGGCCGACGAGATCCATCATCAGCTGCGAGCCGCCCGAGAAGACGAGCGTGCCGCGGACCATCGGCGTGGTGTAGCGATCGGAGAAGCGCACGCTGCGCACGGCGCCGATCTCCGACGGGTCCTGCGAGTGGAAGTACGCGGCGAGCCGCGTGATGAAGCCCTCGACGAGGAGCTCGACGACCATGTCCGCCTGGCTGATCCCGTGATGCGGCCGGCCGGTAGGCGCGTTGTCGATCTTCACCGCGAGTGGCCGCCGCGAGACGAGCGTGCTCGTCGTCGCCACGCCCGTGAGCGGCCAGCACTGCGTGCAGGCGCTCGGCACGGCGTCGGTCGGCGCGGTGACCCACTGGTTCGCGCTCCACTGGAGCGTGCGCGGTCCGCCGACGACCGCGGCGTCCGAGCGAAGCACGCCGACGTGCGTCGAGCCGTCGTCGAGCGAGCTCAGCGTCGCGAGGTCGCCGAACCCGTCTTTGTTCCAGTCACCGGCGACGACCTGGGTCTGCAGCCACGGCATCGAGAACGGCGGGAACGTCGCCACGCCGTTCGGGTCCGTGAAGGCGAGTCCCTTCGCGCCGTTGAAGACGTGCACGTGGACCGAGCCGTCGTTGTACCAATAGAAGGAGAGCAGGTCGGTCAGCTTGTCGCCGTCGAGGTCAGCGCCGACGATCTTCGTGCGCGACAGGTCGTACGTCCCCTCGGCCGACTCCCAGACACCGGCCCATCCGTTCAGCGGCTGCAGGCCGCTCGGCGTCGGGATGAAGACGTGCACGCGGATCTTGAAGTTCGGGTACTGGTAGACCGAGGCGATCTGGTCCGGTCCGTCCGGCCGGCTGAAGTGCCCGACGACGAAGCGCGCCCGCGTGGTGTCGTACTGCCCCGGACCGGAGTCGTAGACGCCCTGGTTCCCGCCGTAAAGGAACGACGAGCCGGTCGACTCGAAGTAGTGGATGCGCATGTCGAAGTTGTCGTACTGGTAGATGAAGAGGAGCCCGTTGTGACCGGCGCCGGAGAAGTTGCCCGCGAGGATGGCCTTGGTCCGGCTCCATGCGTAGCTGTCGCTCCGCCACCAGCCCTGTGTCCCCGTGAAGCTGAAGCCCGAGCCGGTCGAGGTCCAGACGAGGATGCGCACCGAGGTTCCGCCGTCGTCATAGAGCGCGACGAGGTCGGTCTTGCCGTCGAAGTTCACGTCCGTCGCGGCGACCTTCATCCGCCCGAGGTCGAGCGTGTTCGCGGCGCTCTCGTACCAGACCGACGCCGTGAACTGGTCGGTCGCGCCGGCACGATCGAGCACCGAGATCCGGAGTCCCAGGTTGTCGCCCGAGTCGTAGAGCGAGGCGATCTGCGAGTACCCCGCGCCCTTGAAATCGCCCGAAACGACGAAGCCGTTCGCGAGGGTCTGGGCATTCGCGACGCCGCCGCCCGGGCTGACCGACGGGACGAGCCAGACGACGCAGGTGACGAGGGTCAGAAGAAAGGTCAGCAGGCGCTTCGTCACTGGACAGTCACTCTACCCGACGCTCGCACCGTTTCCACACAGCCATGCGAGGGCAGAACGTGATTGCCAGCGACGCGATACGGTGGGCGTCCGGTGGCGACTGTGAACGTCCGCTACATGGTCGACGACGTCGAGGCGGCGGTCTCGTTCTATACGACCCACCTCGGCTTCACGCTCCTCTCGAGCGCGGCTCCGGCCTTCGCCGACGTCTCGCGCGGGGACCTCCGGCTCCTCCTCTCGGGCGCGACCAGCTCGGCCGGTCGCGCGATGCCGGACGGCCGCCGGCCCGGGCCCGGTGGATGGAACCGCATCCAGCTCATCGTCGACGACATCGGTGCCGAGGTCGCCCGGCTCCGCGGGCAGGGGCTGGGTTTCCGGAACGACGTGATCAGCGGTCCCGGCGGCTCGCAGATCCTGCTCGAGGACCCCTCCGGAAACGTGATCGAGCTCTTCCAGCCGCGGAAGCGTCCCTAGCGGCGGAGCGCCCTCTTCACCAGGCCGGGGATCTCGCTCGGGGCGTTCGCGACCGGGATGCCGGCCTCCTCGAATGCGCGCACCTTCGACTCGGCGGTGCCCTGATTGCCCGACACGATCGCGCCCGCGTGGCCCATGCGTTTGCCCGGCGGCGCCGAGCGGCCGGCGATGAACGCGACGGCGGGTTTCTTCCCTTCGGCGCGCATGTACTCGGCGGCGCGCTCTTCGGCGCTGCCGCCGATCTCGCCGACGATCACGATCGCCTCGGTCGCCGGGTCCTCGTTCAATAGGCGGACCGCGTCGGGCGTGGGGAGGCCGATGACCGGATCGCCGCCGACTCCGATGCAGGTCGACTGGCCGAGACCCGCCCGGGTGAGGAGATCCGCGATCTCATAGGTGAGCGTGCCGCTCCGCGAGACGAAGCCGACCCCACCGGGTGAGAAGTTCTCCGCGGGCATGATCCCGACCTTCGCCTGCCCCGGGGTGATCGCCCCGGGTCCGTTCGGGCCGACGAGGATCGTCGTCGCGGTCTCGAGGACCGCCGTCACCTTGAGCATGTCGGCGACCGGCACGCCTTCGGTGATCGCGATGACGAGGTCGATCCCGGCGTCGATCGCCTCGAGCATCGCGTCCATCGCGTACGGTGCCGGGACGAACACGATCGAGGTGTTCGCGTCCGTGCTGTCGACGGCTTCGGCGACCGTGTCGAAGAGGGGGATGCCGTCCTGGGTGGTGCCGCCCTTGCCGGGCTTCGTCGCCCCGACCACCTTCGTCCCGTAGTCCCTCATCCGCGCGGCGTGGAACGAGCCCTCGCGCCCGAGTCCCTGCACGAGGACCCGCGTGTCGCGATCGAGCAGGACGCTCACGCGCGGACCGGTTGCGTCGCGAGCCTGACCGCCTCGGCGGCCGCGTCGTCCATCGTCTCGCGCGACCCGAGCGGCGCGCCCGCAAGGAGCCGGCGGCCGGCCTCCGCCTCGGTCCCCGAAAGCCGGATGACCAGCGGCACGCGCGGAGGATGCGTCCTGACGACGTCGAGGACGCCTCGGGCGACTTCGTCTCCGCGGGTGATCCCGCCGAAGATGTTGATCAGCACGCTCCGCACGCGGGGGTTGGCGAGCACGATCTCGAGCGCGCTCCGAACGACCTCTTCCTTCGCGCCGCCGCCTACGTCGAGGAAGTTCGCGGCCTTGCCACCGGCGTCGCGAACCGCGTCGAGCGTCGCCATGACGAGGCCCGCGCCGTTGCCGATGATGCCCACGTCGCCGTCCAGCTGGACGTAGCTGAAGCCAAGCGCGCGCGCTTTCTCCTCGGTCTCCTCGTCCTTCGAGACTTCCTTGAGCTTCGCGAGCTCCGGCTGGCGGAAGAGCGCGTTGTCGTCGATGTCGAGCTTCGCGTCGCCCGCCAGGACCGAGCCATCCTTCTGCACGAACAACGGATTGATCTCGGCGAGCGAGGCGTCGGTCTCTACGTAGACGGAGTAAAGCCGCCGCGCGATGTCGGCGACCGGATCGCGTTGCTTCTCGGAAACGCCCGCGGCGAAGACGAGCGAACGCGCTTCGAAGGGCAGCAGGCCGAGGAGCGGGCTCGGCCAGCCACGCGCGATCTTCTCGGGATTCGCCTCGGCGACCTCCTCGATGTCCATGCCGCCGACGGTCGAGAGCATCACGACCGGACGGCGCCGGTCACGGTCCAGCGTGACCCCGAGATAGAGCTCGCGGTCGACCTGCGCCGCGCGCTCCACGTACACCTTCTCCACACGCAGCCCTTTGATCTCCATCCCTAGGATCGCCTTCGCCGCGTCGCGCGCCTCGGCCGGTGACTTCGCGACCTTGATCCCGCCGGCTTTGCCCCGACCGCCGACGTGCACCTGCGCCTTGACCGCGACGGGCGCGCCGATCGCGCGCGCGGCGGCCTCCGCTTCGTCGGCCGTCGTCGCCATCCGTCCGTCTGGAATGGGGATGCCCGCGCGCGCGAGGAGCTGTTTCGCTTGGAATTCGTGGAGCTTCACCGGGCGGCGAACATAACACCGCCGCCCGCTATCGCGCTCGTCGGGTCGCGGGCGCGCGCTCCAGCATCCGCTCCGCTTGTGCGGTGAGCGTGCGAAGCTCCGTCGGCGCGAGGAACGCCAGGGTCTCGTCGACGATCCGCCGCGCGTCCGCGGTGCGGCCCTCAGTCTTGGCGACGGCTGCTGCCGCGAGGTTCGCGACCGCCCGGTCGGCGAGATGAGTCTTCGGCACGACCGCCGTCGCGGTCGCGGCAGCTTCTCGCGCCCCAGCGACGTCGCCGCGCGCGAGCGCGAGTCGACTGCGGATCGCTTCGAGACGAGCGATGGCCGCGCGCTGGTTCGGCATTCGCGCCGGATCCATCTGTTGGAGGACTTCCCCGAGGAGGCTCTCCGCGCCGCTCGGGTCGCCGGATTGCTCGCGTGCGAGGGCCACGACCTCGGCGCCGCGCGCGAGCGCGCCCGGGCCGCCGATCTCGCGGGCCATCTGCAGCGCCTCGTCGGCGGCCGCGACCGCGGAGGCGTTCCCGAGCGAGAGAAGGCTCCGTGCGCGCGCGTCGGCGGACCGGAAGCGGTCGCGGCGCCGTCCCCCCTGCTCCGCGAGCCGGACCGCCTCGGTGGCCAGGTCGCGGGCCCGCTCGAGGTCGCCACGCGCGACCGCGTTCAGGCTCATGTCCGCGAGGCACGAGACTTCGTACGGCCCTGCGTCCGCGGCTCGGATCTGGGCCAGGGCCGTCTCGAGCAGACGGGCCTGTTTGTCCAAACCGCCGGCGACGCCGACGGGCTCGCTCGACGCCCAGACCGTGTAAGCGACGAGCTCGTCGCTTCCCACTCGGCGCGCGACCGCGATCGCATCGTCGAAGAGCTCCTGCGAAGCGCTGAGGTCCTCGAAGATGGCGACCGACGACGCCTTCCACACCAAGAGCCGTACGAGCTCCTCGCTCGGGCCGATGCGTCGTTCGGTCGCGATGGCCTGATCGAGCTCCGCGATCGCGGCCGAGTCGGCGTTCAGGCGCAGGTTGATGATCGCGCGGAGCGCTCGCGCCGCCTCGTGATCGGCCTCGTTCACTTCGATCTCGTCCGCTACCGCGAGGGCGCGCTCGTTCAGGAGGCGCGCGCCGCGGAGCTCGCCGCGAGCCGAAGCCGCCGAGGCCGTTCGCGAGAGGAGCGCGAACGCCCGCCGCCCGAGGTCCCGCCCGCCAGTCGGGTCGAGCTCGTGGGCGAGGGCGAACGCGCGTTCCGCGTGATACGCAACGATCTCGACGTACTCCGGCCTGCGCTCGCCGATGACGCTCTCGAGCCATCTCGAGTAGTGATCGTGGATGACGCTGCGCTCGGCCTTCGCGAGCGACGCGTACGCGACGTCCCGGATGAGGCCGTGCCGGAATGAGAGCGCATGCGTGCCCGACGGCCCGCGCCGCGTCGTTCGCACGACGAGCCCGCGGCGCTCGGCCTCGTCGACGTCGCTCGCCGAAGCGCTCGACGCGGACGGAAGGGCGTCGAGCCAGAAGTCGCGACCGATCACACTCGCTTCCCCAAGGAGCTGCTTGACCGACGGGTGTGTCGCATCAAGACGCGCCGCGATGACTCCGTGGAGCGTGGGCGGCACGATGATCTGCCGGCCCTTCTCCATGAGGATCCGGACGTACTCCTCGACGTAGAGCGGATTGCCCTCGGTTCTCGCGACGACGTCCTCGACCGCGATGTCCGCGTGGTCACGGAGGAGCTCGCGCGCGAGGCGCCCGGTCTCGCCGACGTCGAGGGGCTCGAGGGCCAGCGCGAGGGCATTCGTCCGACCCGCGCCCCAGTTCGGGCGACGTTCCAGCAGATCCGGTCTCGCCAGGCAAAGCAGGAGCAGCGGAGCGCGCAGATGTTCGAGGATCTCCTCGAGGAGCGTGAGCAAGGGTTCCTCCGCCCAGTGCACGTCCTCGAGCACGATGGTCGCCGGGGTCGAGCCGAGCCGCGCCGCGAGGTAGCTCGTGAGCGCGAGCGCGATCTCGCGCCTGCGCTGATCCGCGGTGAGCTCCGTCGCGGAGTCGTCATCCTGCGAGAGGACCAGGCCCCCAAGGGCGCGCGCGGCGCCGCGCGCCTCCGCATCGTCTCCCATGACCTCGGCGACCTTCGCGTTGATCTTGGCCCGCGCGATGTCGCGGGTGTCCGTCGGAGCGATCCTGGCCTCGCCGCGCACGAGCTCCTGCAGCGGCCAGTACGTGATCGCGTGTCCGTACGGAAGGCACGCCGTGCGCGCCGAGATCTCCGGTGAGACGCGCGTGAGGAACTCCGTCGCGAGCCGTGACTTTCCGATGCCGGCCTCGCCGAAGACCGTCACGAGATGAGGCCGGCCGGTCGTGCGGACCCGCTCGTGGACCCCGCCGAGAAGGCGCAGCTCGGCATCGCGTCCCACGAACGCGCTGAGCACCTGCGGCATCGGCTCCGCTCCGCCGCCGAGCGCGACCACCGGGGCCGCCTCGACGCGGCCCATTCCCTTCGCCTCGATCGTGCGCGCCGGACCGTAGGCGACATGCGTGCGGGTCATCTCGCGGGTGAGCGGGCCGACGAGGATCTCGCCGGGTTTGGCGCTCTCCTCCAGGCGCGCGCCGACGATCACCGGTCCTCCCGTCACCAGGAACTCGGCGCCCTCGCCGTCGCCGGTCACGACCTCCCCGGAGTTGACGCCAATGCGAAGGGCGAAACCCGGACGGATGCCCGCGGGGGACGCGCTCACGAGGTCGCGAAGGGCGATCGCCGCGCGAACCGCGCGCTCGGCGTCGTCCTCATGCGCGACGGGCACGCCGAACACGGCCATGACCGCGTCGCCGATGAACTTCTCGACGGTCGCCCCGTGCTCGACGAGGATCTCGCGCACTCGCGCGAACGTCCGGCCGAGTGCGGCGCGAAGCACTTCGGCGTCGTACGACCGGGTCGTCCCGCTCGAATCCACGATGTCCGCAAAGAGGACGGTCACGACCTTCCGTTCCTGCGGCATGGGCCGAGTTTACGAGCGCCGTGAGAGCGACTTGACGACCGGCCGACACTGTCCGACGGCGCGTCTCACGCGAGGCGCGGGAGGGGAACAACGTGACACATCACTCATTCGTGGCGCTCAGGCTCGACGCGATCGTTGGGGTGACACCCAAGAAGGGGGCGAAGAAGCGCGGCGGCGCACGCGGGACCGCGGTGGTCAAAGACCCGCCCGCGAGAGTGGTCCGAAAGGCCTTGAAGAAGCTCAACGGGATGAAGATCGGACGATTCGACCTGCGCAAGGTCAAGATCACCAAGTACGCCAAGCTCGGCAAGCGCTCGAGGCGCGGCTAGCGCTCGAGTGGCGCGGCATCTTCGCCGTGAGGCGCGTCAACGTCATCGGCAGCAGCGGATCGGGGAAAACAACGTTCGGGCGCGCGCTCGCGGCGAAGATGGGCGTCCCGTTCGTCGAGATCGACGAGGTGCACTGGAGCCGCTACCCGAACTGGCAGCAACCGTCGCTCGGCGAGTTCCGCGCGGCGATCGACGACGCGACGCGCGGGGAGCGCTGGGTCGTCGACGGGAGCTACGGGAACGTGCGCGACATCGTGTGGTCGCGCGCCGATGCCGTGGTATGGCTCGACCTGCCCTTCGTGCAGCGGTTCTGGCGGGTCGTCAGCCGGACCGTCCGGCGGAGCCTCGCGGGCGCGACGCTCTGGGGCATTCAGAAAGAGAGCATCCGGGGCGCCGTGTTTCGTCGTGACTCGCTCATCCTTTTCCTGATCCGTACGGAGCGACGGCGCGCGCGGCTCTATCGCGAGTGGCTCGCCCGCCCCGAGTACGCCGGGATCGAGGTCGTCCGCCTGCGGACCCAGGCCGAGATCGACGCGTGGCTCGGCCGTCTGTAACGCGCGTGACGATCCCGCGCCGGAATAAACCCCCGCTCGGCCGCCGTTTTGTTTGCATGACCGCCTACCTTTGGCACGTGGACGGGCGCGTTCGCCATCACATCCGGGCGGAGTCGGTCCTCGAAGTCCGCGAGCGGATCCGGCAGATCCTCGGCGAAGAAAACGCCGACCGCGCGGTGATCAAGCCTCTCGCCTCACGCCGGGACGACAAGCCGAAGACTCAGGCCGCCTGAGCCGTGAGCGCCGATGAGCGCGCCCGGCTCGTCTCCGATCTGCGGGTGTTCTCCGCGGCGGGCGTCGAGCGCGCCGCGTGGGGCTGGGACCAGCACGGCGAAGGTGCCAAGGACCGATTCCATATCGCGGAACGCGACGCGCTCCGCGCGATCGAGAAGTCCGATCGCGGCGGCGAGTGGGACGACTTCCGCCGCTCCATCTTCGAGATGACCGAGGGCAAGCGCGCGCTCGTTTCATGGCAATACGAGCACGGTCCGGTCGGCCACAAGGCCGAGCGCGCCGCGTTCGGCGCGGCGCTCGCGCTGTTCGCCCGTGAAGGCATACCGCACCAGGACTTCGTGACGCTCGTACGGCCGATGGCCGAAGCGCTGCCGTGGCTCCTCCCCGAGACCCCGCCGCGGCCCTACGGGGAAACCGCCGCATAGCGCGGCCGCGTGACCCATGGCCCGCGCCTTGCGGGCCACCGCGGGGTGACGTTCCGAGGCGACGCACCGCTCGATCCAAGTCAGGTAGAGGACACCCGCGGCCGCGGAGTTGGTGGACCGATCCTCGTCGGAGGCGGCGGCATCGGCATCCTCATCCTCGTCGCCTCGCTCCTCCTCGGCGTGAATCCCCTCGCCGACTACGCGGGACCAGATCAGGCGATCGACGGCGCTCCGTCGGTGCAGGACTGCAAGACCGGCGCGGACGCGAACAAACGTACGGACTGCCGAGTCGTCGGACTCGTCGACAGCGTCCAGAAATACTGGAGCGACGAGTTCGCGCGCCGGGGGCAGACCTATCACCCGGCGCGCACGGTGCTCTTCACCGGCGCGACTCAGGCGGGCTGCGGCTACGCATCCGGCGCGCAGGGGCCCTTCTATTGCCCGGAGGATGGCAAGGTCTACCTCGACATCAGCTTCTTCGACGATCTTCGGACGACCTTCGGCGCGCAGGGCGGGCCGTTCGCCGAGGGATACGTGATCGCCCACGAGTACGGCCACCACGTACAGGACGAGCTCGGCATCCTGACGCCGGGCACGGGCGCGGGCGCGCAGAGCCGGTCGGTCCGCGTCGAGCTCCAGGCGGACTGCCTCGCCGGCGTGTGGGCGCGCCACGCCTCGGACACGGGATATCTCGAACCGCCGACGGATGCCCAGATCGCGCAGGCGCTCGATGCGGCCGCCGCCGTGGGCGACGATCGGATCCAGAAAGAGACGCAGGGCCGCGTCGCGCCGGAGCAATGGACCCATGGATCGTCCGCGCAGCGGCAGCGGTGGTTCACCACGGGCTTCAAGACGGGTGACCTCGATCGCTGCGACACTTCGGGGGCGCTCTAGGCGCGGGGAGATGTGACGTGGCGGCGACGAGAGAGGCACGCGCGGTTTGGAACGGCGATCTCATGAGCGGCAGCGGGATGGTCACCGCGGGATCGAGCGGACTCTTCAAAGACGCGCCGGTGTCGTGGAGCGCACGCACCGAGGCGCCCAGCGGCAAGTCGAGCCCCGAGGAGCTCCTCGCGGCGGCGCACGCCTCGTGCTTCTCGATGGCGCTCTCGGCCGGACTCGCGCGCGCGGGCACGCCACCGAAGCGGCTCGAGGTGAGCGCGAAGGTGACGTTCGACAAAGTCGGCGACAACTGGACCGTCGTGTCATCCGCGCTCGACGTGCGCGGCGAGGTGCCCGGCGCCGACGCGGAGAAGTTCAAGCAGGCGGCGGAGGGCGCGAAGGACAACTGCCCGATCTCGCGCGCGCTCAAAGGGAACGTGAAGCTGTCCGTGACCTCGACGCTTCGGACCTGAGCCAGACCAGCGTCATCGTCTGAACCGCGAGCGCGGCGGCGATCGCGGCCGCGAACCCGACGACGATCCCGGCGCGGTCGATGAGCGCGCCGATCGTGAAGAAGAACGACGCGAAGGCGAGCAGCCCGAAGCAGAGGCCGCGGATCACGTGCGTCGCGGCGACCGGACCGCGCTGCGCGTGTGCGAACACGGCGAGCACGCTGGCGTAGATCGGGTACGTCGTGAGCAGCCCGGTGAGCTGCGGCCCGAGGATCGGCGCCGCGGTCGTGATCGAGACGACGAGGGCGGTGGCCACGGCCATCCGTGCCGGGAGATCCCACCGCGGCGCCGGGACGCCCGGTGCGACATGTCCGGGTTCGGCGATGAGCCAGGCGGAGATCCCGCAGCAGACGAGCGTCCCGAGATAGAGCGGCAGGAGCGGCACCGGAAGATCGCTGCCGAGCGGCAGCGCGCGCAGGATGCCGATCCCCGCGAAGAATGCCAGGCTCGCGCCCGCGAGCGAGGCCGGCCACGCGAAGCGTCGCGCGAGCGCCGCGTAGGCGACCGCGAACAACGCCGACGCCGCGGCGCCGCCGATCGAGCCCGCCGCCGCGGCGGCGGCGAACGGCGTCCCTTGTTCGATCGCGAGGAAGAACGACACCGGGCCAGACGTGAACGGAAGCCCGACGAGCCACCCGCCGATGGAGGGACCCCACCGCCGCCCGGAGAGCGTCGCGATCGCGATGAGCGCCGGCGTGAGCACGAGCTTGAGCGCGAGCGCGGTCACGGCAGGAGCGCGGCCTTCGTTTCGCGTTCGATCTCGGCGATGAGGCGCCGAGGGTCGGTGATGCACACCTCGAGCGCCTTCGCGATCGCCAGGCGATACCGCGGCTCGAGCGTCGGTGGGAGCTCGTCCTCGTCGAGGACCTCGATGGCGCCGGACGGACGAAGGAGCACGTCGACGACGAGATCGGTGTACGAGACCGCGGCATCGTCGATCGTCGTGTCGGTGGCGATGTTCACGTAGAAGGCGATCGTCCGCTCGCGCTCCAGCCAGTGATAGACGTTGTACGGACGGTCGACCCAGAAGTGTCCGATGGTCACCGTGCCTGTCCGAAGCACGAGGTCGCTGCCCTCGAGCGTCCGGTCGCCGTCGGTCACGTAGCGCACGATGGCGTGCCGGCCTGGCTCGACGGCGATGCGCTCGCAGACGTACTCCACGACCGATCCGTCAAGTCGGGTCTTGCGCTCGGTGATCGGTGCGCGCGTTTGACGGCCCACTACGCGCCGGTAGCATGACGAACGCCGCATGAGAGAGCTCTACCAGGTCGTAGAGGTCGGTCCCGCCTGGTACCAGGACAACATCCCGTGCCAGGAAGCCTGTCCCGTGAAGACCAATTGCCGCGGCTACCTGAACCTCGCCGCGGCCGGAGAGTTCGAGAAGGGCTGGGAGCTCGCGCTCGACCCCAATCCGATGGCCTCGATTTGCGGCTCGGTCTGCGCGGCACCCTGCGAGACGGCGTGCCGCCGCAAGGAGGTCGACAAGCCTCTTTCGATCCGCTACGTGAAGAAGTTCCTCTCCGA
>VBFI01000143.1 GCA_005889275.1 Chloroflexota bacterium
GGAGTGGACGGTGAATGTCCCGATCGCCGTCGTGGAGCCTGCGGGGATCCCAGCGAAGGCGATATCGGTCAGCGACGAGCACCACGGCGTCGTCGTGACCGCGACGGCGGTCGCCCGGTCGCGTGAGCTCACCGCGATCGAGATCGAGGGGGACATCGTGGACGAGGCCGGTGTCGAGCCGACCTCACGAGTGCGCTACCTGCAGGGCATCGGCGCGAACCACCAGCGTGGACTCGCCAACGAGCTCCTCATGCTGCGCGACGACCAGGGCCATCACCATCTCGAGCGTCACTTCATGGGCCAACCAGCGCCGCGGCAGCGTCAGGTCGCGAACTTTCCGGGCCTCCCCGAGGACGTGCGTTCGGGGACGATCGAGATTCCTTTTGTTGTCGTGCAGCAACGCACCGAAGAGACGCCGAGCGTCCCGGTGCCCGGCGATACCGAGGTGCAATTCCTCGGGTGCGCGTTCACGGTGTCGACCTCGCGGACGAGCGGCGACGACGGTCCACCGATTCGCGAGGGCCGCCCGGACTACCGCGGCCCGCGGGTGCGCGTCGAGATCCGACCCAAGGACATTGAGGCGCCGAAGCAGCTCCTGTACTTCTCGCGGCCTTACGTAGAGGGTGCGCCGGATGTGGGCATGTGGATGACACAAATCGCAGGAAAACCGCCCGTGGTCGAAACGCCAGATCCGTCCGGCACATCGCCAACTGTCATCCTTCGCGGACCGGTGCTGAAGCTCCTTGGCCCGTGGAGGCTCGAGCTACCCCTCTAAAGGAACTCTTTCGCGAAACGTTCGATCTCGCTGATCTGGCGGTCGTCGTAGCGACGGCCGATCACCATCAGGTCGACGCCAGCCTTCTCCATCGCGCGGACCTGACCATCCCAGAGCCGTTCGTCCTGCGATGTCCAGACGCACGCGGCGAGTCGCGCCCCGGGACGGAGCGCGCGCAGCTTGCGCCCGTACTCGGCGACGCGGTCGGGAGGCTGAAGCCAGATGAAGAGACCGGCATCGTGCTCGGCGGCGATCCGTACCGCGGCGTCGCCCTGGCCGCCGACCCAGACCGGCAGACGCTCGCCTTGTGGCGGCTGGGGATGGACGCCGACCTCCGGGATCTTCACGAAGCGTCCCTCGTAGCTGAAGGTCGGCCTCGACCACGCGAGCCGAAGGACCTCGATCGTCTCCTCGAGACGCGCCTGACGGTGATCGGTCGGGTGACCGAGGGCGCGGCCCTCCTCGAGCAGCCATCCCGCTCCGACGCCGAGCTCGAAGCGCCCGTCCGAGAGCACGTCAACGGTCGCGGCCTGCTTCGCGAGCGTGATCGGGTCGGTGATGATGAGCGGCACGACCGCGATCCCGAGGCGCACCCGCTCCGTCGCCGCGGCGACGAACCCGAGCGTCGTCATCGCGTCAGCCCACGCGGTCCCGGCGTTCCATGACGGCACCCCGCTCTCGCTGTACGGGTACCGCGGCTTGAACGATGCCGGCACGACGGTGTGGGAGTTCGTCCAGACCGAGTCGAATCCGAGCTGCTCGGCGGCGCGCGCGACGCCGAGCACCGTCTCGCGCGTCGGGCGGAGGTACGAGGGCAGCATCACGCCGATGCGCACGGCGGCGCAGTCTAGACATCGCGCCAGTCCCCCGTTCGGGGTAGTACCCCGGTACCACGGACGAACGGTGTCCTAATCGCCGCACTGAGCGCCCGTTAGGCCGTGTGCACAAGGAGGTGCACATGTTTCGCAATATGGGCCGGCGCGGAATCGCGGTGGGCGCGCTCGTGCTCTCCCTCTCGGCAACGACATTCGGTGGCGCGGCCTCGGCGGCGCCGCTCGCAGACGACACGAAATCCTGCTCCGTCGCGGCGCAGGCGCGCAACGAGAGCGTGCACGTACTCCACGACGCGTGGAAGAGCTTCCGCGACCAGCTCAAGGACCTCGCGCACGACGCGCGCGGCCTCGAGCACGAAGCGAACAAGGCGGGCCGCGAGGCGACCCTCGACGCGCGCGCCGCGATCGCTTCGGCTCGCGAAGAGCTGAGCGGCATCTGGGAGACCGCTCACGAGGACATCCAGGGTCTCGTCGACCTCGGCGCCGCGTGCAAGGACAGTGAGGCGGACGAGGACAGCGCGACGAAGACCACCACGACGACGACCACGACCACGACGACATCGACGACGCTCGACACGAGCGGCCTCGACGCGAAGTACAAGACCGTCGTCGACCAAGCGATCAAGGACATGCAGAAGGTCGTCGACGACCTCAAGACGGTCATCACGAACATGACCACCGCGGCCCAGACCGCAAGCACGGCGGACGCCGCGAAGGCCAAAGCTCAGAGCGACAAGGCCAAGGAGCTGCGCGCGAAGGACAAGGAAACTCGCAAGCACGGCGCGTTGAACAGGGCCAAGGGCGAGGGCCAGGACTCGACCGACAAGTAACACCACACGCGTGGGGGTGGGCGGCCAGCCCGCGGTTTCGACCGCGGGCTGGTTCGTTTTCTAGCCGCTTAGCGCGGGAGCGTGTGCCCCGTCGAGGCCGTGACCACGAGAATGACCGCGAGGACGACGAAGCTGATCGCGAAAATCCCGAGCAGCAGGATCGCGAAGACGACCTGGTCGTCCCGGGGCGTGAGATCGGTGGGCAGCTTGTCCACGACGAGCGAGTGTAGTGGGAGGGACCTGTGAGCGAATACGTGATCTCGCGCGATCCGAGCGACGTCGACCGCGACTTCGTGTGGCGATTCCTCCACGACGACTCGTACTGGGCCGCGGGCGTGCCGCGCGATGTTCAGGAGCGCGCGCTCGACAACTCGCTCTGCTTCTCGGCGTTCGCCGGCGATCCGCGCGAGGGCGGCCGTCAGGTCGGGTTCGCGCGCGTGGTCACCGACCGCTCCACGTTCGCGTGGCTCTGCGACGTGTTCGTCGTGACCGAGCATCGCCACAAGGGCGTGGCGAGGCGGCTCATGGATGCGGTGATGGCGCACCCCGATCTCGCCGAGGTGCGGAACATCCTCCTGGCGACGCGCGACGCGCACGGCCTCTACGAGCGCTATGGCTTCAAGCCGCTTGCCGAGCCCGCGCGATGGATGGCGATCCGACGAAGCTATCGGGCGAGCAAGGTGGCCTCTCCGTAGACTCGGCGCGATGGACTTCGACCTCAGCTCGGAGCAGCAGGAGATCCGCAAGCTCGCGCAGGAATTCGCTGGGCGAGAGATCGCGCCGGGCGCGCGCGAGCGCGACCGGAACCAGACCTTTCCGAAGGACGTACTCGAAAAGATGGCGCCCCTCGGGCTTCTCGGCGGGCCGATCCCGGAGAAGTACGGCGGGATCGGCATCGACTACGTCTCTCACGCCCTCGTAACCGAGGAGATCGGCCGCGCCGACTCGTCGGTGCGGACGACGCTTTCGGTCCAGATCTCGCTCGTCGAGCTCACCATCCTGAAGTTCGGCACCGAGGACCAGAAGCAGAGGTGGCTGCCAAAGCTCTGCAAAGGCGAGCTCATCGGCTGTTTCGGGCTCACCGAGCCGGAGGTCGGCAGCGACGCGGCGAAGCTGCGCACGACCGCGAAGCGCGACGGGAACGCATGGATCCTCCGCGGCCGCAAGATGTGGATCTCGAATGGCTCGGTCTCGAACCTCGCGCTCGTGTTCGCGCAGGCGGATCCCGACAAAGGCTCCAAGGGGATCAGCGCTTTCATCCTCGAGCGCGGTCTCCAGAAGTACGGGAGCCAGGCGATCCACGGAAAGCTGGGCCTCCGATCGTCGGATTCGAGCGAGCTGATCCTCGACGACGTGCGCGTCCCCGACGCGAACCGCCTCGGCGAGATCGGGGACGGCTTCAAGATCGCGATGACCGCGCTCGACTCAGGCAGGTACTCGGTGGCCGCGGGCGCCGTCGGCGTGGCGCAGGCCTGCATCGACGCGTCGGTCGCGTACGCGACGACGCGCAAGACCTTCGGCAAGCCGATCGCCGGGCATCAGCTCGTCCAGGAGCTCATCGCGGACATGGTCGTCGAGACGGAAGCGGCCCGGCTCCTGGTGTGGCGTGCCGGCGACCTCAAGGACAAGGGCAGGCCGAACACGCGCGAGACGAGCATCGCGAAGCTGTACGCGTCCGAAGCCGCGCAGCGCGCGGCGGACAACGCGATCCAGATCCACGGCGGCTACGGGTTCTCCGACGAGTTCCCGGTGGAGCGCTACTGGCGCGATGCGCGCGTGAACCGCCTCTACGAAGGGACGACCCAGATCCAGAAGCTCATCGTCGGCCGGTTCGCGACCGGCATCGACGCGATCGCCTGATGGAGTGGGATGAGTCGGCGGAGGGCGCGCTCGAGACCCTCTGCCGCATGGTGCCCGAGACGATCCGCGAGCTCGCGCGCGCGGCGGCGCACGACGAGAGCGAGGCGGTCGCGTCGGAGCGGGGCGCCGCGAGCGTGGCCGTGAACGACGTCGTGCGCGGCTGGATCCGCACGACCCCGCCCGAACAGCGCGACAGCCTCGTCGCGATCATCGAGGGTATCGGCCTCGAGCCGGAAGACTATGCGGACGAGCTCGAGTCGGGCGAGGGCTGGGAGGAGGAGCCCGAGGACTCGGGCATGTAGTGCCCGTCGCAGACGCGGACATGAACCTCGCCGGAGTCATCGGCAAGCACGGCCGGTACCGACCGGATCACACCGCGGTCGTGTTCGAGCGGCATCGGCTCACCTACCGCGAGTTCGATCGACGCACCAATCGCGCCGCGAACGCGTTCGGTGAGCTCGGCATCCGCAAGGGTGACAAGGTCGCGACGTTCCTCGCCAACTCGCTCGAGCTCCTCGAGATCTACTGGGCGGCCGCGAAGATCGGCGCGGTCGTCGTCCCGCTCAGCCCGCTGCTCCGCGGCCGCGGGCTGTCGACCCTGCTGAACGACGCCGAGGTCGCGCTCGTCGTGACGGAGACGGCGAATGCGCCGTTCCTCGACGAGGTCAGACCAGAGGTGCCGGTCGCCGCCGAACGCTATCTCATCACCGACGGGGAGCGCGGAGGCTATCGCGAGTACGGCGAGCTCGTCGCGCGCGCGAGTGCGGACGCGCCATCGCCGATGCCGATCCAGGGAGACGATCCATACAACATCATCTACAGCAGCGGCACGACCGGACTCCCCAAGGGGATCGTGCTCAGCCAGCGGGTGCGCGCGCTCTATGGCACGCTCTTCGGGCTCGCCTGGCGGATGACGCCTGAGAGCGTCGTCCTCCACAGCGGCTCGCTCTGCTTCAACGGCGCGTTCCTGACGCTCATGCCAGCCTTCGTGCTCGGGTCGACGTTCGTCCTGCACCGGCACTTCGACCCCGACGCGGTGATCGACACGATCGCGCGCGAGCGCGTGACGCACATGTTCATGGTCCCTTCGCAGATCGTCGCGATGCTTGCCTCCTCGCGGTTCACGAGGGACACGGTGCCGTCGCTGCGGATGCTCGGCGCCGTCGGTGCGCCCTTTCACCGCGAGCACCGCGAGGAGCTGTCCCGTCGCGTCCCGGGCGTCTTCCACGAGCTCTACGGCCTGACCGAGGGGTTCATGACGATCCTCGACAAGACGGACTACGAGGCGAAGCCGACATCCGTCGGCGTTCCGCCGCCGTTCTTTGAGATGCGCATCGTCGACGATGACGGACGCGACGTCGCGCCGGGCGAGATCGGCGAGATCATCGGACGCTCTCCGCTGCTCATGTCCGGCTACTACAAGCGGCCCGACCTCACCCGCGAGGTCATCGTCGACGGCTGGCTCCACAGCGGCGACCTGGGGCATGTCGACGCGGACGGGTTCCTCTATCTCGTCGACCGACAGAAGGACATGCTCATCTCGGGCGGTGTGAACGTCTACCCGCGCGATATCGAAGAGATCATCGTCCGGCACCCCGCGGTGCGCGAGGCCGCCGTGTTCGGCGTACCCAGCGACAAGTGGGGCGAGACGCCCCTCGCGGCCGTCATCCTGCGCCAGGCCGGCGGCATCACCGCGTCCGAGCTACGCACGTGGATCAACGCCCGCGTCGAGGCGCGCTTCCAGCAGGTCCAGGACGTGGTGATCATGGACGAGTTCCCTCGGAGTGCCGCCGGCAAGACGCTGAAGCGGGTGATGCGCGAGCCCTATTGGGCCGACCGGAAGACTCGGATCTGAGCGATGTTCCGGCTTGACGGCAAGGTCGCGGTCATCACCGGCGGCGCGCGCGGCATCGGCGCGGAGACGGCGCGGGTCTTCCGCGACGCCGGCGCCACCGTCGTGACCTGGGACGTCGCGGAGGGGGCGGATCAGCAGGTCGACGTAACCGACGTCGCGACCGTAAGCAAGGCGGTCGCCGAGGTCGTGAAGCGTCACGGCCGGATCGACGTGCTCGTGAACAACGCCGGGATCCTGCGGGACGCGCAGCTCGTCAAGGTGAAAGACGACGCGGTCGTCGGCGCGATGAGCGAGGCCGACTTCGACGCAGTCGTCGCCGTGAACCTGAGGGGCGTGTTCGTCTGCACGCAGGCCGTCGCGCCGGTGATGATCAAGCAGCGTTCGGGCCGGATCCTGAACGCCTCGTCGGTCGTCGGGCTCTACGGGAACTTCGGGCAGACGAACTACGTCGCGACGAAGGCCGGAATC
Organism: Chloroflexota bacterium; assembly: GCA_005889275.1. Classification (GTDB taxonomy): domain Bacteria; phylum Chloroflexota; class Limnocylindria; order P2-11E; family P2-11E; genus 3-1-20CM-2-70-9. Next base: position 6,622 of record VBFI01000143.1, read on the forward strand.
ATCGGCATGACCAAGGTGTGGGCGCGCGAGCTCGGGCCACGCGGGATCACCGTCAACGCGGTCGCACCGGGGTTCATCGGGACCGAGATGGTCCGCCAGATGCCGGAGAAGATCCTCGCGACGATGGTCGAGCGGACGCCGGTGCGCCGGCTCGGCGAGCCGCGCGACGTCGCGAACGCGTACCTGTTCCTCGCCTCGGACGAGGCGTCGTTCGTGAACGGCGCGGTGCTGTCCGTCGATGGAGGGGTCGTCGTCGGCACGTAGCGCCGGCCTGCTAGAGAAGACCCTCCTCGAGGGTGAGCAGCCGGACCTGCTCGGTGAGCCAGCTTTCGCGCTCGTCGGCGTCCTCGACGCCCTCCGGCTCGACCTGGGTGTCCTCGCTCATACGGCCTTCTCCGCGAGCTCCTGGTCGAACTTCCCGAGCCGGGACGCGCCCATCGTCTCGCCCATGACCTGGTGGTACGGGACGCCGGTGAAGAGGTGGTGGCTCTTCGTCGGGATGTCGTCGCCCGCGGCCCACTCGCGCCGCTGGAGGTCGATGTACGCGCGCTCGGCCCGCTCGTTCAGGTCCTGGAGCAGCTTCGAGAACGCGTAGCCCATCGCGTGCTGCGCGGCGAGGGTGATGAAGATGAACTTGTATCCGAGCTCGCCCAGCTCGGCGAAGCCGGTCGGGTCGGGGTCGTTGAACCACTTGAACGAGCTCGACCAGTTGAAGCCGAGCTTCGCGTCCGGGAACCGCTTGCGCACCTCGGCGGCGAAGCGCTCGGTCGGCGCGCGGTCGGAGTTCGGGAACTCGCACCACACCAGATCCGCCGCTCCCGAATCGAGATACCGGAGCGCGCGATCGATCGCGAGGTCCAGCCCTCGCGTGGTCTCGGGCGCGTCGACCGCGGAGACCGCGTCGGTCCGCGCGATGATCACGAAATCCTCGCGGCCGAGGTCGTCGGCCACGGCGCGGGCCATCCGCAGCTTGCCCACCATCTCGTCGGCCGAGATGAGCGCCTTGCCGGCGATGTGCCCGCAGCGCTTCGGCAGCACCTGGTCCTCGAGGTGCGCGCCGGCGACGCCCGCGTTCACGTAAAGCTCGGTCACCCGCTGGACGTTGAAGAGATTCCCGTAGCCGCCGTCCATGTCGACGAGGACTGGCGGGATCTCGAGCGGAGTCGGGCCGACCCCTTTCTCTGGGTCGCCGAGCGCCATGGTGAGCTGGAACTTGCGCAGCGCCGAGACGGTGCGCCGCGCGGCATCCGCGATCTCGGGGCCCGAGTACAGGTCCATGTCGGTGGTCCCGAGATGCCCGATCGCGAAGGAATATCCCGAGAAGTAGACGGCCCGGGCGCCGTGGTACATCGCGAGCTCCGCGCCGTGCGGGTCGAAGACCCCCGGCGCGAAGACGAAGGGTTCGGAGTCGAGAAGCTCCCGCAGGCGCGTCGCGGGATCGGTCCACCGCGACGCGGGAACCCGAAAACCGGGCGGCAGGAGCGCCGTCTCAACGAGGTTAGTTGTCATGGTCGATCTGGCAGAGCTCGGGGCAGGTGCACTCGCCCTGCTGGGAGCCGGCCCGAAGGTCGTCGCTCCTGCTCGGGCGGAGGATCGGAACGTACTCGACTTGCGCGCGGTCGATTCTGTCCATGGCGCCCATGACTGGCACTTTGCGTGCCGCGTGCGCTATAGAGCAAATCGTTTGTTTCGATGATGGCTATAAGCGATGCCTATACTGCGCCCGTGCTCATGGCGCAGCTCGAGGCGTTCGCCGCGGTGGCGCGGGTCGGGAACGTAAGCCGCGCGGCCGAGGCGCTGCATCTCACCCAGCCGGCACTTACCGCGCGTTTACAAGTGCTCGAGGCCGACCTCGCGGTCCAGCTCTTCGTCCGCGGTCCGCGCGGGATGACCCTGACCGACGCCGGCGAGACGCTCCTGCCCTACGCGCAGCGCGCGCTCGCCCAGGTCCTCGACGCCCGCAAGGCGCTGCACGACCTGCGCTCGGGCAGGGTCGGCGAGCTCTTCATCGGCGCGGCTCCGGCGGTGAGCACCTACGTCCTGCCCGCCCTGCTGAAGGCATTCCGCGACGCGCATCCGGACGTGCGGCTTGGCGTGAGCACCGGTCACACCGAGGAGGTGCTCGACATGGTCCTGCGCCGCCAGGTGCAGCTCGGCGTCGGC
>VBFI01000219.1 GCA_005889275.1 Chloroflexota bacterium
GTGGGGATGTCGACGGCGCCCGCGAACAGGACCGCGCCGCCCAACCCGAGCCGCTCGACGAGCGCCTGGACCCGCCCGTGGTACTGCGGCTGATCGCGGAACGCGCCGACCAGGACGAGCGTGGCCTCGGGGTCGATGCATCGGCGGTAGTACGCGAGCATTCGCACGAGATCATCCTGCCGCTTGTTCGGCGAGATGCGTCCGACGAAGAGGATGACGCTGCGCACGCCGCGCCACCGCGCGAGGACGGCGGCGTTCGGCTCTTCGGCCAAGTGAGTCCAGTCGAGGAGGATGGGGACCCGCGCCGTCTCCTCGTAGCCCGCCTCGACAAGAGCGCGCCGGTTGAATTCGGAGACGCCGATCGCGAGCTCGAACGACGACGCGAGCCGCGCGAGCTGCCGGAGCCCGAGCCGCGCGTGCGCGGCCGCGTGAGGGTTGATGCCGCTGAAGAACTCGGGCGGGGTGATGTTGTGGTAGACGAGGACCTTCCGCGCGTTCAGCTTCACCAGCTGGTCGATGACCTCGTGGCCCATCGAGAAATGCACGATGAGCATGTCGTCCGGCTTGACGTCACGGAACAAGCGCCGATAGGACCGGACGTCGGCGACGCCCGCCTTGGCTTCGACCGCGTACGCGTACGACTCGTAGCCCCAGCCGCGGATGCGCCGGCGGAGCGCGAAGACGTGGTTGCTCATCGCGTCGCCGGGCGCGAGGGTCGGATGGAATTGATGGACCGTGCTCATGTCACCGGAGCCCGCCCGACGACCGCGTAGTCGCGGTCCCCGAAGAGCGTTTCGTTCAGCAGCTTCACGTTCTCTCGGATCGGGCCCTCCGGGACGTCCTCGCGTAGGCGTTTGTCGCTCCGCTCGAACGTCCGGACCGAGACGTCGATGAAGCCTTCGACCTCGAGATAGAACTGGAAGAGCTCCGGAGGGATCGGCCGAAGATGCTGCGGATCCAGCCAGAAGGTGTGCGCGCCGACGGTGAGCGTCCTCGGGTTCGGTGTCACGAAGACAAGTGGCGCGCCGGGACCGAGCGCGCGACGGCAGGCGCGCAGGATCTCGACGAGCTCGCCAGGAAAGATGTGCTCGGCGAGATGGCGCGCGTAAAGCCCATCGATGCTGCTCGCCGGGATCGACCGCAGGTGCGCGAGGCCCTCCACCTCATGCGCCTCGAGGCCTTTGTCGCGGCAGATCCCGACCATCCGCGGATCGAGGTCGACGCCGTAGCCGCCGATCTGGTGGTCGCGCAGGAGCTCG
>VBFI01000144.1 GCA_005889275.1 Chloroflexota bacterium
GTACCGGTTCAACTCAGGCGCGTGGCAGAGGGTTCGGGTCTAGGGACGGTGGAGCGGCTCGGCGTCGATATCGGCGGGCCGATCATGGCGAGCCCGAACGAGCTGTTCTTTTCGGATCGCTACCTTGAGGTACCTCTGGTTCCGGGTGTGGTCGCGAGTCTCACGCGGCTGCGTGCGCGTTTTGCCGGACACATTTACCTCATCTCGACGAACATCCGCCGTCGCCCGCAGGCGCTCGAGATCCTGGAAAAGCATCGGATCCTCGACCTGGTCGGCCGCGACCACGTGCTGATGTGCGAAACGGACGCGGCGAAGGCAGATGCTTGCAGGGAGATTGGCGTCAGCCATTTCATCGACGATCGGGTCGAGGTCCTGGAGCTCATGACTACGGTCGCGCGGCGCTATCTCTTCAGCGGCGCACGTGCCGCGGGTGACGATCGACCGTTGCCAGCGAACACCCTGCTGGTGACGAGCTGGTCCGCGATCGAACGTGATCTGCTACCGCTTAGTGATGGAGCTGGTCGGCTCGGTGCCCAGGGCGGGACTTGAACCCGCACGCCTTATTCAGGCAATAGCCCCTCGAACTATCGCGTTTACCAATTACGCCACCTGGGCAGGTGGACCTATTTTAGCCGACTGAGAGTCCGTGTTTCGCCGCATATGCGTACCAGACCGCGCGCTTGCGTTCAAGGCACGGCGCGCCGGTCGAATACAAGAGCGGCAACAAGACCAGCGACGCCCGTTTGCCGAAGCGGAGCCCGAAATACGGATGCCGACGCGGTCGCGTCGTTGTCAGCTCGCTCACGGCGGATTTCAGCCCGAGGAGGTTGAAGAGTCGCCCGGAGAGCCAGTCGAGATGTGCACGGCTGCCTGAGTTGAAGCTGGTGATCAGGTACTCCCAGTAGTAATCGTCGCGTCGGCCTGTGTCCGCGCGGTACGTCTTGTTGATGACGCTGCCGTCCCCGTCGAGCAATCCGCGCACCAGCGCGAGGAGGAACTCGTCGGGAACACTGATGGCGCCGAGCGTGAGGCTCTTGCGCGGCGTCAACCCGACCGAGCGGAACCACTCGTAGAGCGCCGAGTCGTGGAACTGCGTGAAGTAGGCGCTCCCGCCCGTCCTCGTTCGCTGAAGCTTGATGCGGTTGGTCCGACCCAACAGGGCCAGGTACGTTTCGACGAGCTGGCGGTCGCCCGACTTGAAGTTGATCGCGCGCCGTCCGCTGACGAGGCAGCCGTCGGTCGCCGTGAGGCCCACGACGTAGGCCATTTCGTTCGACCAGCGAAGCGGCAACGTCGTCGACCCCGCCACCGGCCAGCGGCAGCGCTCACGCGGAGTCCGCCGGGCGTACGTCTTCCCGCGGTGCCCGGCGGCCGCGCGGGCGATGCGCGGATCCGTCGCCGCGGTGCGTCCCTTGGCCCAGCCTCGTCCCATGGGCGCAACCTCGCATTCGACCAGTGGCCGGTGCAAGTCCCCAAAAACCGTGACGAGCCGTCGTCAAAATGTGCGACGTGCGTGTCACACGTTGTCCGCGATGCCTGGCCGAGGACATCAGCGCTGACGCGCACCCGTCGCGGCGGCTCGTGGATGGCGCGGCCGTCCCGTTCCTCGTGTGTCGCAATTGCTTCCGCGCGGCGGAGCTCGAGTTCCGTATCGCGTCGGACCGCGTTGGCCTGCCGTACGAGCAGCGACCGATCCGCGAGTCGTTGCGCCTACTGGTCGACTTCTACACCGCGCGCCGGGCCGAGTCGCCCGACGATCCGCGGATCGCGATCGCGCTCGATGACGTCGAGCGAAGGCTCGCGATCGCACCGGTCGAGCCCACGTAAACTCCGAGCGTGAAGCCGGTTCGGCCCGATCTCGTGCTGCTCTGGCCCTCCTACACGTTCTTTCCTCTGGCCGGGCTCGCCATCCTCGTGTTCGGGGCGAGCGGCGGCGACGCCACGATGGTCGTCATCGGCCTGGCCCTGCTCGCCGCGAACGCGGCGATCGTCGTGAACTACATCTATTTCACGACGCTCGGCGTCGAACAAGCTGAGCTCGTCTATCGGACGAACTTCGGCCTGCGCGTCGATCGCGTCCCGCTCGGCGGGCTCCAGCGGATCGACGCGAAGCGGTATCCGGGCGCGCACTCCGGCGTGTCGGCGCCCTTCTTCGTCGCGCGCGGGCGCGATTCCACGGTGAAGGTCAACACGAAGCCCTATCGCCTGCGCGACTTCAGTCCGCTCATCGCGCTCGTCCGTTCGACGAACTCGCACGTCGAGCTCGATCCGTTCTGGGCGAGAGTCGCCGCGGGCGAGGACCCCTCGAAGGAGATCGAGCTCACTCCGCGGAGCCGGCTCTAGCGAACGCGACCCCTGCGGCGGAGCTCGATCGCCGTGCAGCGGTCCCACACGACCCGCATCCCGGCGGACTCGGCGCGCGTGGCGGCGGCTTCGTTGCCCAGATCGAGCTGGAACCAGATCGCCGGGACGCCGGCCGCGAGCGCGTCGTCGACGACGCCGTCCAGGAACTCGCCGCGCCGGAACACGTCGACGAAATCCACCCGGATCTCTTTGGGGATGTCGGCCAGCCGATCGTACGAGCGCTCGCCGTCGATCTCGGCGTGGCGAAGCTGCGGGTTCACTGGGATGACGCGGTAACCGTGCGCGCGGAGGGTCCTCGATACGGAGTTGCTCGGCCGATCGGGACGTGCCGAGTAGCCGACCACGGCGATGGTGTGGGACGACGAGAGGAGCTCGTCGATGAGCGTGGGTTCATTCATTTTCGCACATCAGGCGGGCGAGAAAAAGGTCTTGTCGCGCATCCTCACCGCAGGATAATCGCGAGGACATGCCACCCCGTGCGCCGGTCGTGTGGACCACGACCGCGGTCCGCAGCGAGCGCTTCCGGCAGCGACTCGACGAGCGTCATCGCGATCTCAGCATCCAGGCAAAGGCTCGCGGGCGAACGTACCGCCGCTCCCGCGCCGAGCCTGGCACGGAGGAGGCTCGCCGGCTGCGCGCCGACTTCCTCGCCGCGCTCGGCCGCCTGAGCACGTTCGAGGTGGCGATGCTGCGGCTCTCGCGCTGCCAGTACGACGTCCAGCTCACCGAGCGCGCCGACGACCTCTCGCGCGACTACTTCCAGCTCTGGCACCTCATCGCTCGACGCGGGGGCTCGTCCTGGCCCGAGGACGAACGGAGCGTGGAGCGCCTGGATTTCTTCGCGACGCAGCTCGGCCGGCTCGAGGGTCTCGCAGACGCGCTGCTCGTCGCGGGCCGGAACGTGCGGCTCTTCCCGCTTCCCGAGATGCCCTGGCTCATCGCGCAGTAACGCCACTTCATACTTGAGGGTCGGGCAACTAGCTCAGCTGGTGAGAGCGTCTCCCTTACAAGGAGAAGGTCGCTGGTTCGAATCCAGCGTTGCCCACTGATCGCCAAACTGGTGGCGCAACTTGAGCGCGACCGCCGCGCGGTGGGGAGATCGGCGGGTACGCGCCACCCACCGTGCTGTGCGTAACCTGAGCGCTACACGACGCGGCTTCGCGTCGGACGGCGGGTCCGTCGCTTTGGGCTCGAGTCGGATCCGGCGAGCGTGTCCAGCGCCGCGAGTGCCTGACTCGAACGCGTAGGCTGGGCCAGCGCGCCCTCGCGTAGAGCCCAGCCGTCGGCGACGCGCGCGAGCAGGTCGGCCAGCTGCCGGCGATCGGGCGCGTCGAGCGGCCTGAGGAGCGTGTCCACCTGCGCGGCGAGCTCGGACGCGACCCTCCGGTGCGTCTCTTCGCCGCGGCGCGTGAGGTGGATCTGATACGAACGCCGATCGCTGAGGTCGCGGGCGCGCTCGATCAGGTTTTGCCTTTCGAGTTCGTCGAGCAGATATGTCATTACGGTCCGGTCCGTGCCGGTCGCGGCGGCGAGGTCGATCTGCGGCCGCGGGCCTTCTTCAGCGAGTGCGCTCAACACCGCCCAGCCGCGAGGCGTTAACCCGAGCGGTCGGAGCCGCTCGCGCGCGAGGCTCTGGGCGGCGGCCGCGGCCACGGTGAGGAGTTGCCCGATCCGTTCGGGTTTTCGCGTTGTTCGCATGCCCTTGCGTTCCATACTGCCTTATCATAGATTATCTGTATAACAGATTATCTGGTTAGCAGAGGCTCGGGCAGAAAAGCCGGCGCCTGCGACCAAAGTCGGAGAGCAATCATGGAAACACGCAGAGCTGTCGTCATAGGTGCCTCGCACGGGATCGGCGTACACATCGCTCGAGCGCTCGCGGCGCGAGACATGGATTTGTTGACGGTCGCCGAGCGTGCGCCCGCTGGTTGGCGGTCGGCATGAACGCTCTTCTGTGGTTCCTGCAGGCAGCGCTGGTCTTGATCCTTCTTCCCGCCGCCATCACTCGGGCCGTGGCTTACGACTTCGCGAAGAATCGTATGGCCTGGGTGGCCGCGTTACCGCGCCCGCTGCTGCTCTTCATCAGTCTCGCGGAGATTCTGGGCGCGCTCGGTCTTCTCCTGCCCGGACTGACCGGCGTAGCGCCACCGCTCACCTCGGCCGCAGCCGTTGGCCTTGGAATCATCCAGGCACTCGCGTTCCGCTTTCACATGTCACGACACGAGCCCCGCAACGCGAGCGCTAACCTCGGTCTTCTCGCGCTGCTCGTAGTCGTGGCTTTGGGGCGATCTGTCGTTTCGCCCTAGATGATGTGTCTGGGCACGTCATCTAGGGCGAGGGATGGTTTAGATCCTCAGTGGAGTCGCCAGTGCTCGCGGCTCACTGGTCCCGCTAACGTCACCCCTTCGTCGCGACCGCGTGCTCCGTATGCCCGGCACGTCCGAAAACATCAACCGTGTCGCGCATGTCGGTCCACGCGGACCAGACCGATCCGTCCGGCGAGATCGCGATGTTCGTGTAATCGCCGATGAAACGGGTGTTGTAGTTACCCGTGACCGCGAAGTTGGTGAACCACCGCGCGTCGGACGCGACACTCGTTCCCGTATCCAGACGCTTCGTCGCGAAGCTCGTCGCCGCGAGGTCGCTCGCAGTGGCCAGCGTGTAGCCGTAGACGCACGTCTGACCGCGGGGCGCGGTCCGCGCCCGATCGACGAAACCGACGCGCAGGTTTCCATCGAGGCCGACTGCCGCCCACGGGAAGATCTGGTCGTACCGGCTGCTCTTCACGAGAGCCGGCGTGGACCAGCTGGCGCCGCCGTCAATGGAGGTTGTCGCCATGATGTTCGTACGCGCGGTCGCCCCGGGGTCGAGGTTCTCCGCGTACACGTAGTAGAGCTGGCCAGGATTGGCAGCCGCGGTCGACATCACGAGGTTACCCGCGGCGAAGATGCGGAACTGGCATCCCGTCAGAGTCGAGTCGCTGCGCCAGTTCACGGGATAGTCGCCGGCGCCGTCGTGGATCAGCCCGACGACCTGTCGTGGTGGGCTCCAGTGGTCTCCGCCATCGGTCGAGCTGACGATCAATACCTGATCGCGGAGCGTGCCGTCCTGAGCCTGGTGATTCAAGAACGCCACGTAGACCGTCCCGTCGGGTGCGACGATGGGCGAAGAGAATCCGGCGTCGTTCTGATCGCAGCGTGTCATGGGGCCGGTCGCCCCCTGCCCCGAGCAAAGCGGGCTCGAGCCGCTGATCTCGGTGCCGGACGTCCACGTCGCGCCGCGGTCGCGCGACCGCACGAAGAAGATCGGCGACTCGGTCTGGACGTCCTTTCGGTACTCCTGTCGCGCCCAGGTGACGTAGACGCTTCCGCTGTAGCCGCTCGTTCCGCGATCGACGGCGATCCAGTCTTTGTCGTTGAACTGGACGTTCGACCCGCCGTTGCTGATCGTGCCGTTGCCCGCGGCGACGGTCACCGGATCCGTCCACGTGATCCCGCCATCGTCGGATCGCTCGACGATCACGCTGACGTCGCTGAACGCACCGGCGACGCTGTCGTGCGATGCGACGTTCGACCAGTAGAGGTGTCCATCCGTATCGAACGCAAGCGCAGGGTCCGTGAGGAAGCGATAGCTCCCGTGCGGCGGATGAACGTTCGTCCAGCTCTGCCCGCCGTCCTTGGAGACGTACGCCTCGGTGAATATGCGGAGCAGGGCGAGCGCGCTCTGCTTGTCGAGGTTGTACAGATACGTGTGCGAGGCCGCCACGATGTTGGCGGGGTTCGTCGGGTTGACCGCGATGGTTGTCTCGTTGTGCGGGCCCACGCTGTCGCAATCGAGCAGCGCATTGCCGGCGAATGAGGCCGGCTGCGTGGCCGGCGATGAGGCGCAGGCCACACCCGAGATACCCCCGCCGCCCGGTCCATTCGTGCCGCTCCCGGCACTCTCGGTGAAGCTGATGAGATCGTTGTCGAGCCGCTGTTTCGCGGCCCCTGCGAGCGCCGTCGTGGCACTGACGACCAAGGCGCCGATGACGACTCCGGATACAAGGACTCGTCGCAACACTTCCTGCCCTCCCACGCGAACTGCGCGGATAACCTACGCGCGCGGTCGCCGAAGAAGAAGAGATTTCTTCGCGCCGCATGCTCGCCCGACGCACAGCGAGACGTGTCCTTTCGCCGATCGTGATTCTGCTCGAGGACGGTCAACTGGGTGCGCGACGTTGATGCTCTGATGCTGTCTCACTCCACTGCGCCGGAAAACGCGCGAGCGATCATGCGCGACGGTTTCCTCGAGAGTGAGATCACGCTCTATCCAGGCGGCGTCGTGCGCCGCGGTCAGTTTGTCCGACCCACGTGCAACACACGAGTCCGGCCGCCGTATGCAAACGACTATCGCGAATGACAGTTGCCCGGCGGTCGGCTGAATCGCTGCGCACGGGAGAAGGTCGCTGGTTCGAATCCAGCGTTGCTCACGCTCCGCACCTCCCGGAGCCCGCGGACGTACGATGCGCCCGCGGCGGCGACCCCGAGGGAGGTGATCGAGGCGATCGGACGGTCTCGTCGCGATCCTGAGAACTGGAGGAAGACATGAACAGAACGCGTTGGGCTCCCGTCGTCGTGGTCGCGGCGCTTCTCATCGGAGCGTGTCAGCCGGCCACCACTGGCGGCGGTCAAAAGCCCGCGAAGCTGACCATCGCGGCGGTCCAAGGCAACGAGGACGCGGCCCTCAAGGCGGTCGCTCCGCTCTACGAGCAGAAGACGGGAATCAAGATCGAGATCGTGGAGTTCCCGTACGACCAGCTCTTCGAGAAGCTCGTCACGACGTTCAAGGCGAACTCACCGACGTACGACCTCGTGATGATGGACGACCCGTGGATGCCGAAGTTCGGCACCGACGAGTCGCTTCAGCCGCTCGATTCGAACTTCGGGATCAAGCGCGACTCCGACATCCCCGACGTCGTGTACGACGTCGGCACATGGCCACCGCCTCGCGGACCGGTGCCGCCGGCCGCCAAGGGAAAGGCCGCGCACCTCATCGGCGTCACCATCGTCGGCAACGTCGAGATGTTCATGTACCGATCGGACATGGGCCCGGCGCCCAAGACCTGGGACGAGGTCAAGGCGAACGCCGACAAGAACAAGAAGGCGAACTTCTGGGGATACGTCGTTCGCGGGAAGGCCACGAATCCGATCGTCGCGGACTTCCTCCCGATCCTCTGGTCGTTCGGCGGCGACGTCTTCGACCAGAGCTGGAACGTCACCATCGACAACGCGGCGTCGCTCAAAGCGGTCAAGTTCCTGGTGCAGGACCTCAAGAGCGACGCGCCGCCGGGCTCGGAGAGCATCGACGCGGCAGACCGCTCCCGGCTCATGGCCATCGGGCAGGCCTACCAGTCAACGGTCTGGCCGGGTGAGATCACCGAGATCGTCGAGAACTCCTCGGTCTCCCAGGTGAAGGGCAAAGTGAGCTACATCCCGATGCCGGCGGGCCCCAGCGGAAAGGGCATCGGCATGATGGGGAACTGGCTGCTCGGAGTTCCGAAGGCCTCGCAGAACGGACAGGCCGCGGCCGACTTCATCACGTGGCTCACCTCCTCCGACACGCAGAAGACGTACGTCGACAAGGGCGGCATCCCCGCGCGCAAGAGCATCCTCAATGACTCCGCCCTGAATCAGAAGAACCCGTACTTCGCGGCGCTCGCGAAGTCGCTCGACGCCGTTCCGAACTGGCGTCCGCGCACCGATCAGTGGAATGCGGTCGAGACGATCCTCGGAACGAACCTGAACGCCGCGCTCGCCGGCCTCGCGACGCCCGAGGACGCGGTGAAGAAGGCGGCCGACCAGATCCGCACCCTGATGAAGGGGGCCGGCTACTAGGGCGCTAGCCTCTTCGCCGACCAGATGGCGGATGTGACGACGCGACCGGCCCCCAGCTCGACGGCGGGGGCCGGTCGCTTTACCAAGCAGGAGCGGCTCGCCTACACGATGCTCGCGCCCGTGTTCGGGACGATCCTCGTGATCGTCACGTATCCGTTCGTACTCGCGCTCCTGCAGTCGATCCACGACGAGGTCGGCACCCAGTTCGTCGGCCTGAGCAATTACGCGCGCGCCCTTCAGAATCCGTTGCTCTACGAAGCCCTCGGGGCGACGGCGACGTATGCCGCCCTCGTGATGCCGACCGAGATCCTGCTCGGCCTGGGGCTCGCCCTCCTCGTGCACCGGTTCGTGCGAAGCACCGGCATTCGCGCGCTCCTCTTCATCATGGCCACCGTCCCGCTGGTCCTGCCGCCGATCGCCGTCGGGGTCATCGCGCGGCTCATCTACGCCCCCGGCTACGGCGTGCTGAATCACCTGCTCCTGTTGACCGGCATCGTCCACGATGAGATCAACTGGCTCGGCCAGCCCGCGACCGCCATGCCGGCGGTCGCGAGCGTCGACGTCTGGCAGTGGACGCCGTTCGTTTATCTCGTGCTCTTCTCCGGCCTGCTCACCGTGCCGCGCGAGGAGATCGAGGCCGCCCAGGTGGACGGCGCGTCGGG
>VBFI01000225.1 GCA_005889275.1 Chloroflexota bacterium
ATCTGACTTTGTCCCACTCGTCATCTCGACGTTCGTCTTCTTCTACGGCGGTCTTGTCTTCCTACGTGGTGCGGCGAGCGAGCTCACGGCCCGGCTGCCCGGGATGATGACGCTCATCTCGCTCGCGATCACGGTTGCCTTTGTCTACAGCATCGTTTCCCAAGTTCTGTTCGGCGGCGACACGCTCTTCTGGGAGCTCACGACCCTCATCACGGTGATGCTCCTCGGGCACTGGCTGGAGATGCGATCGATCGATCGGGCGCAAGGCGCGCTGCGTGAGCTCGCGAAGCTCCTTCCCGACGACGCAGAGCGGATCAGGGACGGCGGAACCGAAACCGTCTCGCTCACTGCGCTCCGTGAAGGCGATCTCGTCCTCGTGCGCCCCGGTGCGAGGGTCCCGGCCGACGGCGAGGTCGTCGAGGGAGCCTCATCGGTGAACGAGTCGATGATCACCGGCGAGTCGCGCCCGGTCGAAAAGGCGATCGGAGCGAGGGTGATCGCCGGCACCGTCAACGGCGACAGTTCTCTCAAGGTGAAGGTGACCGCGATCGGCGAAACCACCGCGCTCGCCGGGATCATGCGGCTCATCGCCGACGCGCAAGCCAGCCGCTCGCGTGCCCAGATCCTCGCGGATCGCGCGGCGTCCCTTCTGACGTTCGTGGCGATCACCGCGGGCGTCATCACGTTCATCGCGTGGATCGCCGTCGGCCGAGGCCTGGGTTTCAGCATCGAGCGCACCGTCGCGGTGCTCGTCATCGCCTGCCCACACGCGCTGGGGCTGGCGATCCCACTGGTCGTCGCCATATCGACATCGATCTCGGCGCGCAACGGCCTGCTCGTTCGCGACAGGAGAGCGCTCGAAGCGGCGCGAGCGATCGCCGTCGTCCTCTTCGACAAGACCGGAACCCTCACGCGCGGTGAGCCCGCAGTCAGGGAGGTCATCTCCCTTGATGACGCGAGCGAGCGCGAGCTCCTCACGCTTGCCGCCTCGGTCGAGGCCGAATCGGAGCACGCCTTGAGCCGCGCCATCGTCGCCAGGGCCAAGGAATCGCGCCTCTCGCTACGTAAAGTCGACCGTTTCTCCGCGGTCCCCGGCAAGGGCGTTCGCGGCGAGATCGAGGGAGACCTGGTCGAGGTAGGCAATCGTGGCTACTTCGGCGGAAAGCTCGACGGAAGCGTCTCCGAGAAGGTCAAGCGAGCCGAAGCGGCCGAGACGGTCGTCTTCGTCGCAAGGCGCGGCGAGGTCCTCGGTGCGATCTCCCTGGCCGACGAGATCCGTCCTGAATCAAAGGAGGCGGTTGCCGAGCTCCGGCGGTTCGGAGTGAGAGTGGCGATGGTCACCGGCGACAACCGCGCGGTGGCCGATGCCGTTGCCAAAGAGCTCGGCATCGAGGAGGTGTTCGCCGAGGTCTTGCCCGAGCACAAGGCCGAGATTGTCAAGAAGCTGCAGCGTGACGGTAGCCGCGTCGCGATGGTCGGTGACGGTGTCAACGATGCTCCGGCGCTGACCCAGGCCGACGTGGGGATCGCGATCGGCGCGGGCACCGACGTCGCGATCCAGTCGGCCGGAATCATCTTGCTGCGGAACGATCCGCGCGACGTCGTCAAGATCATCCGTCTCTCGCGAGCGACGTACGCGAAGATGATCCAGAACCTCTTCTGGGCCGCGGGGTACAACGTCGTCGCCATCCCACTCGCGGCTGGGGTTCTTGCCTCGCAGGGGATCCTTCTTGCCCCAGCAGTCGGCGCGATCTTCATGTCGGCGAGCACGATCATCGTCGCCGCGAACGCGCAGCTCCTGCGCGGACTGAAGCTTTAAGCCAAGGCCCGCGGTGCGCTCGCGCTAACCGTTGATGTCGAGGAGACCGCAGGTGTTGTCCTAGCCGGCTGTGAGTTGGTGGTTGGAGTGCACGCCGACAGCACGAAGGCTAAGGACGCGAGCACCTGGATGCCGGTCCGCATGCTGCGATTGTCGGCTTCACTGGTGCCGGTGTCGTCTGACCTCTGCGGCTAGCCCTCCCCGGAGCTCGTACTCGCGGAACCCGGAACAACTCGCGGTGGGAAACTCGGCAACGTCGAAGCTCTGGCGCCGCACCGCCCCGAGGTCAGCCGCGCAGCTTCACCGCGGGCACGTAGATCCCCGAGAGCTCGCGGTGCCACCACGCGCCGGTCTCGCGGCGCTCGGCGGGCGTCGTGAAGCGATAGAGGTAGTACTGGGCCCGGACAAACCGCGGTCGCTTTCCCTGGAACGGATCCCGCGCGAGCAGACGCAGCGTCGGCCGATCCGCCTCGAGAAGCTTCCACAGAAACGGCACGAACCATTCCTGATACATCGGCGAGGACAGGGCCGCGAACCACATGAGCCAGTCGAGCCGGAGGTGGTACGGGGCGATCTGCGGCGGGCGGCGTTTGAGGGCGGTGGGCTTGCCCTTGAACTCGTATTCGCGCCACTGGGTCTGTGGCGTCAGCACCGCGTCGTCGGTGCCCTCGATCACGACCTCGTAGCGCTCTTTCGTGACCGAGCCGAACGCCCCGTACGTGCCGAC
>VBFI01000145.1 GCA_005889275.1 Chloroflexota bacterium
GCCAGCTCGAGGAGGACCTCGCCGTTCCGCACGCCCCGGCCCACGGGGCCACGCCGCCGCGCGCCGTCGGCCGGCGCGCGCACCCCTAGCGCGGCGAACTGAACGGACCACCGATGGCCGCAGCAACGTGGTCGAGAGAGGGCGGGACGGTGCGCTTCGCGCTGGGCATCCTGATCCCGCTCGCCGCCGCTCTCATGCAGGGAACGGTGGTGCCGCTCGTCGCCATCGGCGACGCCCGACCCTCGCTACCGATCCTGGTAGCGGGATCGTGGGCGGTCGCCGCCGGGGCGCGCGAGGCCGTCTGGTGGGCGTTCCTCGGTGGCCTCGCCACCGACCTCCTCTCGGGCGGTCCCCTCGGGGCATTCGCGCTCGCGTCGCTGCCACCGGTCGCTGCGATCGGCGTGCGTGACCGCGGCCTCCAGCGCGCGACCCCCGTTCTCGTGGGGGCGCTGCTGGTGGGGATCGCGGCGCTCTTTGCGCTCTTGCTCTACGTCGGGATCGTCGTGGCGGCGGGACAGCCGATAGCGTCCGTGCCCCTCGCCGTCGGTGCCGCTGCCGGCAGCGCCGTCTACACCGGTGTGCTCGCGCTCGCCATCTATCCCGCGGCGAGACTCCTGCGCCGCGTCACCGAGAAGCAGGGGGCGTTAGGGGTGTGGTGAGACAGGATCCACGCGCCTTCGTCCGGCCTCGCCGTTTCATCGCGTTCGGGATCGCGATGCTCGTCGTTTTCACCGCGCTCACCGCCCGGCTCTACGACCTTGAGATCGTCCACGGCGACTATTACCGGGACCTCGCGGAGCAGAACAGGATCCTCCGCCTCCCGGTGACCGCCGAGCGAGGCGGCATCGTCGACCGCAACGGCTATGTCCTCGCCCGGAACGTTCCCGGCTTCGCGGTGAGCGTCATTCCGGTGGATCTGCCGCGGCCCCGCGAACAGGAGCTCGCCCTCCGGCTCGCGTCGCTCCTCAACTTCCCGAGCGACGCGGTCGCGGACCAGATCCGCACCCAGCGAGTGCGCAACCCGTATGAGCCTGTCCGCATCTCGACCGCGCCGGTGCCGCGCGAGATCGCGATCGGCATCAGCGAGCGCGCCGAGCTCTTCCCCGGCGTGAGGGTGGATCCCGAGAGCATCCGCCTGTACGCGGACGGGACGCTGTACGCGCCGCTGATCGGCTACACCGGGCCGATCACCCAGGACGAGTTCGAGAAGCTGAAGGACGCGGGCTACCTCGCCGACGACGACATCGGGCGCACCGGCATCGAGAGCGTCTATGAGCAGTACCTGCGCGGGACGTACGGGTGGCGAGAGATCGAGCGCGACGCGGCCCAGCGCGAGATCAAGACGCTCGCTCTCCAGCAGCCCGGGGTGGGCGACACGGTCGTGCTCACGATCGACGACCGGCTGCAGAAGCTCCTCGACGCGGAGCTCCGCCTCGGCGTGGAGGAAGATCGCTTTACCCAGGCCGTCGGTGTCGCCATGAATCCGCAAAACGGCGACATCCTCGCGATGGTCTCGATCCCTGGATACGACAACAACATGTTCGCCCGCGGCATCACCTCGAAGGAGATAGCGGCGCTGAACGCGGACGACCGCCACCCGCTCGTAAACAAGGCGATCGGCGACATCTACCCCGCCGGATCGACGTTCAAGATGGTCACCGGCCTCTCGGCGCTGTCCGAGGGCACCGCGACGCGAGACACGCAGGTCAACGTCACCGCGATGTCATTCAGCGTGAGCGGTACGCCGTTCTTCGACTGGCGCGCTCATGGCCCGCTCACCTTCGTCACCGGCTTCGCGCACTCGAGCGACATCTACTTCTACACGCTCGCCGCCGGCACTCCCTTCGCCCCCAACGTGCGGGGCGTGGGTCCCGAAGCGATCGCCAAATACGGCAAGATGCTCGGCTTCGGCGCGCCAACGGGCATCGACCTCCCGGGCGAGGCCGCTGGAATCATGCCGAGTCCCGAGTGGAAGCTCGAGAACAAGAACGAGCCGTGGACGATCGGCAACACGTACCAGGAGGCGATCGGGCAGGGCTTCGTCGCGGTAACCCCGATGCAGCTCCTGAACGCGTACGCGTCCGTGGCCAACGGCGGCACGCTGTGGCAGCCGCATCTGCTGAAACAAGTCATCGATAGCCAGGGCACTGTCGTCGCCAAACCCGCGCCGCAGATGATCCGCAAGCTGGACATGACGCAAGAGAACCTGCGCCTCCTCCGCGAGTCCGCGCGCCGCGTCGTGACCATCGGCCACGCGTATATGCCAAACGCGAAGCTTCCGATCGCCGGGAAGACCGGCACCGCTGAGTTCGGGGCGGCGACCGGCAAGGACGGCGCGGGGCGCAACAAGCTCGGCTTCCACAACTGGTTCGTCTCGTTCCTGCCGCAGGCTGACAACACCGACCCGACCGCGCAGATCGCGATGGTCATCTTCACCTACGACTCCTCGAAGTCGCTGTGCGAGAACTGCTTCAACCCGGCGGTCGGGATGACCCAGCGCATCCTCGAGGCGTACGTCCTGGGAGGCAACAAATGAGCGTCCGACCGATGACGCTGCCTCGTGCGGCGACGCCGCTCCACGATCGGCCGGCCGCGAGCCACTGGACGCAGCTCGACCCGATGCTGCTTATCGTGACGGTCCTGCTGGTCGGGTATGGCCTGGTGATGACGTACTCGACGACGGCGGAGACGCGCACGTTCACCGGCGACCCGATGCAGTTCGTTCTCCGCGGAGCCCTCTGGGCCGCGGTCGGGTTCCTCGTGATGGCGGGGGTCGCGCTCTTCGACTACGCCTGGCTCGGCACGTTCGCGCCCGTCCTCTACGCGATCACGCTCGGGCTGCTCTTTGTGGTGCTCCAGATCGGGACCTCATCGCTCGGCGCGCAGCGGTCGGTGAACATCGCGGGACTCTCGTTCCAGTTCAGCGAGGTCGCGAAGATCCTGATGATCGTCGTCCTCGCGAAATACTTCGCCGATCACCGCGACCGTATCGGATCCCCGCTCGTCATCGGCTTCGGTCTGGTGCTGCTCGCTCCGGCGGTCTTCCTCGTGTACCGCCAGCCCGATCTCGGCACGAGCCTCGTGTTCATCGCGATCTTCTTCGGCATCGCGTTCCTCGCGGGGGCACGGGTCTGGCAGCTCACGGCGCTCGCCGCGATCGCGGGTGCCGCGCTCCCGCTGGTCTGGTCGCTCCTGAAGGACTACCAGCGCGGACGGCTGGGGGCGTTCCTCGACCCGTACGCGGATCCGCAGGGCGCCGGATGGAACATCATCCAGTCACTCATCGCGGTGGGCTCCGGCGGCCCGACGGGGAAGGGCCTCACCGCCGGGACCCAGTCGCCTTTGGGATACCTGCCCATCGCCGAATCCGACTTCGTCTTCGCCGGCCTCGCGGAGGACCTCGGATTCGCGGGCGCGGTGATCCTCTTCGCGCTCTACATCGTGCTTCTCGTGGCCGCGCTGCGCGTGGCGTTTCGCGCGCGCGACCCGTTCGGGCTGCTCATCGGCGGCGGTGTCGCGACCATGCTCCTCTTCCAGATCCTCGTGAACGTCGGTATGGCGATCTCGCTCATGCCGGTCACCGGAATCCCGCTGCCGTTCATCTCGCACGGCGGTAGCTCGCTCGTCTCGATCTGCTTCGCCCTCGGCGTTCTGCAGTCGGTCTCGATGCGTCGCGAGCCCGACGGACCCTAGTCAGCCCATATACTTTTCAGCGAACGGCGACGATCGGGAGCACTACGCGTTCCCCTGGAGCAAGAGAGCCGGCGGTCGGTGTGAGCCGGTCCCCAGGGAGCGCGGAACTCGCCCGGGAGCCGCGACGGTGAACGGCCCAGGCCGCTAGCCATCGCCGGGGTCACGCCCGTTAGAAGCGTGCTCGAGCGGAGAGCATCGGGGCTGTGGCGCAGTGGGAGCGCATCACACTGGCAGTGTGGGGGTCGCGGGTTCGAATCCCGCCAGCTCCACCGGCAGCGACCGGCGCTCTCAACTGAGGTGGTACCGCGGAAGGTCTTTCCGTCCTCTTGGACGGCGAGGCCTTTTTGTTTGGGCAGACGAGCAAATGAAGAAGGAGGTCGACATGACGAGCGACGTGCAAAAGAAGATCGAGCGCTACGCGCCCGATGTCATCGAGCCGAAGTGGCAGAAGCGCTGGGCCTCGTCCGGCCTCCACGAGACGCCGGACGTCGCGGACAAGCCGAACTTCTACTTCGTCACGATGTATCCGTACCCGTCGGGCGAGCTGCACGTCGGTCACTGGTACGCCATGGCGCCGTCCGATTGCGCCGCGCGCTTCCTGCGTATGCGCGGACACAACGTCCTGTTCCCGATGGGCTTCGACGCGTTTGGCCTTCCCGCTGAGAACGCGGCGATCAAGCGGAACATGCATCCGGCGGCGTGGACCGAAAAGAACATGGCCCACATGCGCGAGCAGTTCACGATGATGGGCGCCTCGATCGACTGGCGTCGCGAGGTCGTGACCTGCTATCCGGAGTACTACCGCTGGAACCAGTGGATGTTCCTGAAGTTCCTGGAGCAGGGCCTCGCCTATCGGGCGATGGCGCCGGTCAACTGGTGCCCCAAGGACCAGACTGTGCTCGCGAACGAGCAGGTGATCGGGGGTCGCTGCGAGCGCTGCGAGACGCCGGTCGTCAAACGCGATCTGGAGCAATGGTTCTTCCGGATCACCCGGTACGCCGACGAGCTGCTGCGCTTCGAGGGGATCGACTGGCCCGAGCGCGTGCGCGTCATGCAGACCAACTGGATCGGCCGTTCCGAAGGCGCGGAGATCGCATTCGACGTGCGCGGCCATCCGGGCGAGAAGATCCGCTTCTTCACCACGCGGCCCGACACGATCCACGGCGCGACGTTCATGGTCCTCGCGCCGGAGCACCCGCTCGTGGCGAAGGTCACCACGCCGGCCCAGCGCCGTGAGGTCGACGAGTACGTCGCCCGTGCGCGGCTCATGGCGGAGATCGAGCGGACGTCCACGGAGCGGATCAAGAAGGGCGTGAGCACCGGCGCCTTCGCCGAAAACGCCTTCACCGGCGAGCGCATCCCCATTTGGGTCGCCGATTACGTCCTGTCGACGTACGGGACGGGGGCGATCATGGCGGTGCCCGCCCACGACGAGCGCGACTTCGAGTTCGCCAAGCGTTACGGCCTCGAGATCCGCGAGGTCATCTCGCCGGACGGCACCGAGCATGCGGCCCTCGCCGAACCGTACGTCGGCGAGGGGATCCTGGTGCGGAGCGGGCCCTTCACCGGGACGCGCAGCGAGGAGGCCAAGCTGGCCGTCGCCGAGGAAGCCGGGCGCCGCGGCATCGGTGGCCCGTCGGTGATCTACAGGCTGCGCGACTGGCTGGTCTCGCGGCAGCGCTACTGGGGCACGCCCATTCCGATCATCTACTGCGACGACTGCGGACTGGTGCCGGTCCCCGAGAAGGACCTGCCGGTGATCCTGCCGCGCGACGCGCCGTTCACCGCCGAGGGTGGCAACCCCCTGGCGCGTGTCGAGTCCTTCGTCCGGACGACCTGCCCCACCTGCGGGAAGGCCGCGCGGAGGGAGACGGACACGATGGACACGTTCGTCGACTCGTCCTGGTACGTCTTCCGGTACCCGGATCCAAAGATCGACACCGCGTTCATGAACGAGGCGGTCGCGCGCCGCTGGCTGCCGGTGGCTCGCTACACCGGCGGCATCGAGCACGCGATCCTCCATCTCCTCTACGCGCGCTTCGTGACCAAGGCGCTCCGCGACATGGGTTACCTGTGGTTCGGCGAGCCGTTCCGGCACCTGCGCAACCAGGGCAACATCGTCTTCGGCGGCCGCAAGATGTCGAAGTCGCGGGGCAACGTCCAGCCGCCCGACGAATATGTGGCCAAGTACGGAGCCGACACGCTGCGCCTGTTCATGATGTTCATGGGGCCCTGGACGCAGGGATCCGACTGGAACGCCGAGGGCATCGAGGGAGTGCACCGCTTCCTGAACCGGGTGTGGACGATCGCGCTGTCGCAGCCGGGTGACGGGCCGCGAGTCGAGGGCATCGATCGATTGCTGCACCGGACGATCGCCAAGGTTACCGCCGACGTCGACGCGTACCACTTCAACACGGCGATCGCGGCGATGATGGAGCTGACGAACGAGCTGCAGCATGCGCACGGTCCGAGCCGGGCGGAAGCCACGGAGAAGCTGATCCTGATGCTGGCGCCGTTTGCGCCGTACATCACCGAGGAGCTATGGGAGCGCCGGGGCGGCACGGAATCGGTCCACCGGCAGTCATGGCCCGTCTTCGATCCTGCGATGGCCACGCTCGAAGAGATCACCCTCATCGTGCAGGTCGACGGCAAGGTCCGCGACCGCATCAACGCACGAGCCGGCCTTCCCGAGTCCGAGCTGCAGAAGATCGCGCTCGCGAGCCAGAAGGCCAAGGCGGCGCTCGATGGACGCACGGTCGACCGCACCATCATCGTGCCCGACCGCCTGGTGAACATCGTGACACGGCGGAGCCCGTGACGGCCGAGATACGACTCGCGGCGCTGTGTGATCACGCCCTCGTCGGGCAGGACGGCAAGGTCAGCCTCATGGGGATCTTCCGCAACATCTCGGTGAGCGGCCTGCCCGCCCAGCATCCCCGCATGTTCGTTGTCGCCATCCTCGGCCTCGACGTGGGCGCGCACACCGTCCGGGTTCGGCTCTTGCGGCCCGATGGGCAGCAGGCGATGCCCAATCCACCGGAGATCTCGGTCCATGCCGTCGCCGGCCAGGATGTGAACGTGATCGTGGAGCTCAACAACATGAGCTTCACGAGCTACGGGACGCACCACTTCGATCTGGAGGTCGATGGCTCGTCGATCGGGGGTCTCCCGGTCGCGATCGTCCAGATGCAGCAGCAACAGCCTGGTCGTCGCACGAACTAGCGACCGGCTGTCGTCAACGCGATGAATGGCTGTCC
Organism: Chloroflexota bacterium; assembly: GCA_005889275.1. Classification (GTDB taxonomy): domain Bacteria; phylum Chloroflexota; class Limnocylindria; order P2-11E; family P2-11E; genus 3-1-20CM-2-70-9. Next base: position 6,951 of record VBFI01000145.1, read on the forward strand.
GAAGCGCGCCAAGACAGGTGAGCTCATCGGAGTTTCACCGCTATGCGTCGCAGCCTGCTGCGGTCGATGGAGTCTGCCCGCGAGGCGACTTGATCCTCATTCCGTCCGACCGTTGTTTACCGAAACTGTTTCAAGAAGCGCAGCGCGCTCGGGCGGAGACCGCATGACCGAGATCGTTGGCCGCGTCTGGCCCTTGGTCGCCTACGCGGACCGGCCCTGTCGATCGTCGTGAAAGCGAATCGGTCGCTTCAGCGAGTTGCGATTCCTCGGCAATCCGTGTCGCTGCAGTTGGCCGACGACGATACCTGCGCTGACTCCGATAGACCGCGCGATGCTTCGATCGCCGCATCCGATAGATTTCCGTCCTTCTCAAAGGCCGCAAGATCGTCTTCAGGTATGAGCACGCGAGCGGCAAACGCGTCTGCCCGTTTCTCCTCGAGCTCATCCCCGGGCTCATCACCTCTTCCGTGAACGTAGTACCGGCGGCGCGAGCCACGCAGTAAGTGGTCGATCTCATGAAACACCGAAAACCAGAACTGGTCGTCCATGCGCTGCCGAAGGCTGAGCTGGATTTCTCCTCAAAGGGCCGTGATCCCGACGCTGGTGAGGTGCGCAGCGTGAGTAGATTCTCTGAAATCGGTGGGTTGGAGAGGAGCGGCTCCTATCGAGCCAGACCATCGCGGTCGACGAGGCCCTCACGGTATGCGAGAGCGACCGCTTGAGTCCGGCTCTGCACTCCGAGTTTCATGAGCAGGTGCTCGATATGGGTTCCCACCGTCTTGGCTCGTATGCGTAAGTGATTTCCGATTGCGTCTTGTTGCATCCCCTGCGCAAGCAACGAGAGAATCTCCGCTTCGCGGACCGTCAGATTGAACGCGCTTGCGCGGCCGACCGGCTGCCGCCGGAGGAGACACCTGACCCGAGCAACCAGCTCGTCTGTTGCGAACGGTTTCGTCAAGTAATCATCGGCACCAAGCAGCAGGCCAGCTACACGATCGAATGACTCGGTGCGCTCACCCGAGAGAAAAATGATCAGAAGACCGAGGCCGTGCGCCTCACGCAGGCCACGACACACTTCGTATCCAGAGATCCCGGGCAGGTGGACATCGACGATCGCGACCGCTGGCGGCGCAGAGCGGGCTAATCGCAGGCCCTCTTCGCCATCGCCGGCGCCTAGACACCGAAACCCGGCGTCTGCGAGCACGACTTGGATCAGCTCCCGCGCAGCGGCATCGTCTTCGATGATCAGAATCGTCTGGTGTTCTGTTTCTGCGCGGCGGCTTGCATGTAACTGGCCCGAGGTCGCTTTCAGCGGCTCCCTCCCTTCTGACAGTGGCAAGCGATGTATAGCTCAACTGTACTTTGCTTGCGAAGCTACTGGACAGCCCCAGGGCTTTCTCCTGAGCTGATGTAAGGCGTTAATCGCTAGTCGGGGCTCCCCATCGTCGGTAGCGTTCCGGTGGCTCGTCATCGATGGGATACCTCGGGCCATCAGGTTGTCATCAGCCCCATAGGACCTTGACACCGAACGCTCGCTAGCTAGCTACCGGGTGCCAAGAGGAGTCGGGGGCTAAGACCACACAGCAGATCAGCCATGCCCTGCACTTCATAGGAGATCCCGCGAGAGGAGGTGAGCAAGCCGACACGAATGTGCGAAAGAGACAAATCATTCCTCAAGGGGGATGAGCTACATGCGATACCACATACATGAGCGGGTTGTTGTCCTCACAGTCGTACTCGTTGTGGTCTCGGGGGTCCTGGTCTGGTCCCGGCCAGCGAACGCGATCGGAAACTACAACCGGTCAGCAGCCGTCGCGTACGCGGACCAATGGGCCCTTTCGCGCAACTCCAACTATCCGCAGTTCGGGAACGACTGCACAAACTTCGCCTCTCAGGTATTGCAAGCTGGCGGCTACCCGCAGACCAACCCAGGGAGCTACTTCACGTGCGATCCGAGTCTTTGGTACCAGCCGTTCTTCGTGAACATGTGGTGGTACACGTACTCGTGGATCAACGCAGACTGTATGCGTCAGTTCTTCTCCAACCGACCGCAGGATTTCGAGCTCTATGGGGGGTCACCCGAATACCTCCAGGGCGGCGGTGACATCCTGCAAATCGCTGACGGGGGAGGCTTGACACCGATGCATGCGCGCATCCTGACTGGCCCAGGTTATGGGTCGGATGGTTACTACTACAACAATCGCGAGGATCAGCACACCAATGACGAATACGAACTCACATGGAACTACGCGCTCGACCCGAGTTGGGCCCTCTACCCCTGGCTGGTTAATTGGTAGGAGGGGGAGAAATGAACACAAGAATTCATCTCGCCCTCGGCGCTGGCGTGCTGGCTCTGATCCTCTCACTCGGGGCTGCTCATGCGGCCGGGGTCGATCCGTCGGGGGGGTTGACTGGACCCTGGCTCATTGGTGCAGGAACTCAAGAGGACCAGATCGTCAGTGCGCTCAAGGATGCCAACTACGCAAAGGCCGTCGCGGCGCGGACCTTCGACCTGACCGTGATACGCGCGCATTTCGCGGATGACGCCTCGGTTCCCCTCACCTCGCGGCAGATAGCG
>VBFI01000226.1 GCA_005889275.1 Chloroflexota bacterium
GTGCTCGATGGGACCTCATACCGCTCCACCGGGAGATCGCGGATCTTCGCGCGAAAGGCGAAGCGCGGGTCGTATTCGAAAAATGGCAGTCCCTTGAAGGACGCGCGCTCCTCGACGGGCAGAGGCGACTGCGGATGGGAGCGGAAGAGGTCGTCGCGCGCCACGCGCCAGGCGCGATGGGCCCTTGCCGGATCGGTCTTCAGCGTTCGACGCACGTCCACATAGAGATCGGCGACACGACGGCGCCAATCCAGCAGCGCGATGTGCTCAGCGGTCATCTCGGTGTGCCCGCGTGACGCATCGCCCCGGTCACGACAAGCAACGCGTCAGCCACCGCGGCCGGTTCGACCAGCATGTGGAAGTGGCCCGCGGAGATGTCGCGATACGGCCATCCCCGAGCTTGTGCTGCCGCAGCTGCGTCGTCGTACGACGGGTTCGGTGAGAAGCGGATGTAGCCGCAGGGCGCATCAGGCCACGCTGGGGCGACCGGGATCGTTTCGTCCCAGAACTCCGCTGGCTGTGGCCTGAGATCTGCGAGCAGCCGGCGCCGCAGGCCTGGGTTCGGGATGACCTCGCGAAAATCCTCATCCGTCCAGCTCGGAAGGCGACGCCCTCGCGAGTGCAGATCGGCCAGGTGCGCGGCAAATTCTCCTCGTCCCTTTCGTGGCTGCGTACCGTCCGGAAGGCCGGCATCGACGAACACGTAGCCGGCGACGCCGCGCGCGCTCCGCTCGCGGACCGCCGGCAGCAATGCTCCGGCTCCCGAATGGCCGACCAGAAAGACTGGCTCGTCCGGCGACGTTGACGCGAGCGCGGCGCCCGCGGCATTGGCGTGCGCGCTCCAGAACGGCGGTCTTGTTGGATAGCCGAGATCAGGCGCCAGCGTGCGGATACCGCGGGACTCGAGCTCGGGGAGGAGAGCGCTCCAGGTGACCGGCCCGACGAGCGGACTATGCAAGAGGACAAACGTGGTCATCGGATTGCGAGCGCGGCTTTCGCGAAGAGGCCCCCCAGAACGCGCGCGACCGTCGGGAACGCCGTGATCGTCTGCGCGAGCGTCTCGAGCGGCGTGCGCAGCTTGATCGCGAGAACCGCGAGGTGAATGGCCTCGGACGCGGCGGGCCCGCCGATGAACGCACCGACGACGATCTTGTTGGCGCGGTCGACCACGATCGAGACATGGCCCTCCGAGTCACTCACGTAGCCCTTCGCGCTCGTCGCGACGTCCGCGGTCTCCTCGAACGCATCGATCCCCTTCTCCTTCGCCTGCTCGAGGAGCATTCCCACCCCGGCGGTCTCGGGATCGGTGTACACGGCGCGCGGCGTCGCGCTGAAGTCCGCGCGCACGTCGTCGCCGAGCGCGATCTTCACCGCGGTCTCACCCTCGTAGTGCCCGAGATGCGTCGAGAGCTCGTGGCCGATGCAGTCGCCGATGCCGTAGAGATGCTCGGCCGCGCGCAGATGGTCGTCGACCGGAAGGAAGTCGCCACCGTCGTAGCGCACGCCGGCGTTCTCGAGCCCGAGCGTCGCCAGCGCCGGCGCCGCACTGCGCCCGACGTTGAGCTCGATCACCTCGGCCTCGACCGCGGAGCCGTCGGCGAGCTCGACGACGTGCGCGCCACCCTTGCCCGCGCGCGGGCGGATACGCTGGGCACGCGCGTTCTCGCGCACGTCGACGCCGTCGCCACGCAGGATCTTCGCGAGCAGCGCGGAGCTCTTCGGATGGTCGGTCGGGTTGACCTGGCGCGGGCTCACGAGGACCGTGCGGACGTCGAAACGCGCGTAGACCTGGGCGAGCTCGGTCCCCGAAGGACCGGCGCCGAGGATCGCGATGCTCTTCGGAAGCGTGCGCAGGCTGGTGCCCTCGCGGTTCGTCCAGAAACCGGTCTCCGCGAGGCCTTCGAGCTTCGGCACCTTCGGGACCGATCCGACCGCGACGATGACGTCCTTGGCCTCGAGCTCCCGCGGGCCCTCCTTCGTCTCGACGGAAACGCGACCCGGTGCGGTGATGCGCGCCGTCCCGCGCACCGGGACGATCCCGACCGATTTGTAGCCCTTGATGTGCCCGGAGTCGTCGGGGTAGTCGCGACCCTCGCGGACGATCATGTAATCCCGTCGCGCTGACGCCTTCTCCCACGAGTAGTCGCCGCCGCAGGCGCGCACCGCGGCGGCATGGAGCAGCGTCTTCGAAGGCATGCACCCCCAGAACGCACACGTCCCGCCGAAGAGATCGCGCTCCACGAGCGCCACGCTCGCG
>VBFI01000224.1 GCA_005889275.1 Chloroflexota bacterium
TCGGGCTCCCCGATCTCGAGTCGTGGGGCGCCGTCGAGGAGCACTCGATCATCGTCGCGCCGCTGCGCCAGCGGGACGAGGTCGTCGGCGCGATCTCGGCGCAGAGCCGGCGGCTCGCCGCGTACGAGCAGGGCGACCTCGGGCTCCTCGTGGCGATCGCGAACGAGGCCGCGATCGCGATCGAGCGCGCGAACCTGCACGAGCGCACCGCGACCCTGTCGCGGCGCCTCTTCGACCTTCACCGCGTCGGTCTCGCGATCGCGGAGCGGACGGAGCTCGCCGACGTCACGCGGCTTCTCGCGGAATCCGTCGTCGATCTGCTGAAGCCTGCGGTCGCCGCGGTCTACCTCGACAAGGGCGGCGATTCGCTCGAGTTCGCCTTCACGACCGGCACCGCGCCGAGCGACGTCCTCGCCCTGCCGAAGAACGGGGGCCTCGTGGGCCGCGCCCTCGAATCCGGCGAGCCGATCACGCTCGCCACTCGCGCGGAGGCGCCCGAGGCGACACAGAAGCTGCTCGAGCGCTTCGGGCACGAAGCCCTGCTCCTCCACCCGCTGCGCTCCGCCGACCAGACCATCGGCGTCCTTTTCGTCACCTGGCGCGAGCCGCACACGCTCACCGACGAGGAGCGCGAGCTCGTCGGCATCCT
>VBFI01000231.1 GCA_005889275.1 Chloroflexota bacterium
ATCTTCGGCACGCGCATCTCCGCGTCGCCGACCAGCACGAGGCTCACGTCATGCACGTCGCTTCGCCGCCACCGCGCGAAGTGCTCGAACATCTCCGTGCAGTTCTTGCTCTCGACGATGCGGCCGACATAGAGGAGGTACGGACCGGTGATGCCGTACTTCTCGCGGAACCGGTCCGCATCACGGTCGGGAGGCGCCTCGACGCCGACGCCGACGACCTCGTTCGGCACGCGCTCGTTCCGGAAGCGCCGCCACACCATGCGGCGCTCCTCCTCGGTGTTGTAGGCGATCGCGCGGGGCGCAAGGAAGACCGGCTTGTACGCGGCGAGGCCGATCGCGGCCTCCTCGTGCGCCGTCGGCACGAGCGCGGCGCGCTCGGGGACGAGCGGCAGACCGAGCACGGTCGGGTAGTAGATGTACTGGAAGAAGAGCACGTGGTCGTAGTCGCGGCCGCGCGTGAAGAGGAAATCGAGGAGCTCGGGTGCGTACGGACCCTGCGCGTCAATGAACGCGCGCTCGTCGTCGAGGGTGTGCCCGGAGCGGAACGCGCGCCGCTCGTAGACCTTGAAATCCCAGGCGCGCGGCCGCTCAACCGGAAACCGCCGCACAGTGACGCCGTCGACCGCGTCGATGCCCGCCGTGAGCTCGCTCTCCCAGGTGCGGTAGTCCGTCGCCGTCGTCGTCGCGACCTCGACCGCGAAGTGCGGCGCGAGACGCTGCACGACGTTACGCGCGTGCACTTCGGCACCGCCGGGCACGTCGCCGTACCGGCCGACGACGACGAGCAGGCTCGGCAGATCGGTCACGCCGCGACGAGGTCCACGAGCTGCTCGAGCCGCGCGTCGAACGCCGGCCAGGCGCACTCGGCCTCGACGAAACGGCGGCCGGACGCGCCGAGGCGGTCGCGGTCCCGCGTCACGGACTCGAGCGCGGCGGCGAAGCCCGCACGCTCGTACGCGAGGCCGCCTTCGGCGCGCGCGACCTGTCCCGTCGTGACCGCGTTCTTCGCGGAGACGAGGCACGGGGTGCCGACCTGCCAGGCCTCGAGGATGACGATCCCGAGGCTCTCGAGATGCGACGGCAGGACGAGCGCGTCGGCGGCCTCAAGGAGGGCGAACTTGTCCTCTTCGCTCACGTGCCCGAACGACACGATGTCGTCGCGGTGCGGAAGAGTCATCCGCTGCGTCCCCGCGAGGAGGAGCGTTCCCTTCCCGCCACCCTCGCGGTACGCGACCCAGTCGGCGACGAGCTCGTCCACGGCCTTGCCCTCGCTGATCTGACCGAGATAGAGCACAACCGGCCCGCGCGGCGCGTAGCGCTCGCGGAACGGCGCGGGGTCGTGCCACGGCGGCGGATCGAGGCCGATGCCGAGGACCTCGCTCGGGATGTGCGCGTTCTTGAACCGCGCCTGCACGAGCGCGCGCTCCTCCGGCGTGAGGAAGCCGAACGCGCGCGGGAGCTGGAAGAGCGCGCGATACGGAAGAAGACGGAGCGGCTCCTCATCGTGGGCGGTCGAGATGAGCCCGGCGCGCTCGGCGACGAGCGGGAGGCCCGCCGCCGTCGGCTCGTAGATGTACGTGTAGAAGAGGACCGCGTCGTAGGCCTTGCCCTCGCGGTGCAGGAACTCGAGAAGCGCGGGCACGTGGGGGCCCTGCGTCATAAGCCAGGCGCGCTCCTCGTCGAGGGTGTGCGGCTCGAAGATGAGATGGCGCTCGAGCTCCTTGAACGCCGGACCGCGCCCGGCGGCGACCGGGAACCGCCGGACGCGGATCGCGCCGTCCCGCGATTCGCCAGGCGGGAAATGCGGCGCCCAGCTCCAGAAGTCGAGCGCGGTCGTCGTCGCGACCTCGACATGGTTCAGCTTCGCGAGGCGGTGCGCGACCACTCGGGCGTGGGACTCGGATCCGCCGATCACCTCGGCGCCGTACCGCTGCACGACGATGAGGATCTTCACGGAACGCCGGCGAGATAGCGTTCGGCGTTCCGCTCCGGGGAGAGCAGCCGCCGCAGGATGC